>DMNK01000169.1:501-4216 GCA_003453695.1 Acidimicrobiaceae bacterium
CCCGCGGCATGGTGATGGCCGTCCGGCGCGCGGTGGAAAAGGAAGGCACACCGATCGCGGTGACCGCCAAGCTCAACATGGCCGACGGCGTGCCCGGGGGCCTGTGGCTCGAGGACAGCCTGGAGGTGGCCCGCGCCATCGAAGCCGACGGCACGGTCGACGCCCTCGAGCTGACCGGCGGCAGCTCGCTGGCCAACCCCATGTACCTGTTCCGGGGCGAGGCGCCGGTGGAGGAGATGGCGGCCACCATGCCGAGGATGATGCGCCTCGGGTTCCGCCTCCTCGCCCGCCGCATGATGCCGTCCTATCCGTTCGAGGAGGCCTTCTTCCTCCCCTACGCCCGGCAGTTCCGCGCCGCCCTGCGCATGCCGCTCGTCCTTCTCGGCGGGATCACCCGCCTCGACACCGCGGCGCGGGCTCTGGACGAGGGTTTCTCCTTCGTGGCCATGGCCAGGGCCCTGCTGCGCCAGCCCGACCTTCCGGCGCGCTGGCAGGCCGACGCCTCTTCCGAGTCGCTGTGCGTGCACTGCAACAAGTGCATGCCCACCATCTACCGGGGCACGCGTTGCGTGCTACGTGAACCGGTCCCCACGCCACGAGTGGCCGGTTGAAGGCCGGACCGGTTAGAAGCCGGACCGGTTAGAAGCCGGACCGGCTACAGGCTGTAGGAGTCCTGAAGCTCGCGGAGGCGGCCTCCTCCGCCTCCTCCACCTGCAGCGTGCTGCCGTGCATGCCGGGGCTGACGCTACCGGGTCATGCCAGACACCGCAGTGGCCGGTTGCCGTTGAGGGTGAGCATGTCGGCGAAGGCGGCGGCCAGATCGATGTCCGCGCCGGGGCGGGCGCCCGAGCACTCGGCGTAGGCCCGGTGCAGGTTGCCGGCCAGACGTTCGGAGTCGGTCAACTCGGAGAAGGGGCCGAGATCGATCTGCCGCGCCGCCTCGAGTGGGCTCAGCCCGGCCGAGAAGGCGTCACCGGCCGCCTGCTGCACCAGTCGCAGGTAGGCGCCCACCGTCTCGAGCACCTCCGGGCCGGTGGGAGCGCCGTGGCCGGGCACCACCACCTCGGCGTCCAGCTCGATCAACCGGTCGAGCACGATCAAGGATCCGGCGACCGAACCCATGAGCACGAAGGGCGTGCCACCGTTGAAGGCCAGGTCGCCGGCGAACAGCACCCGCTCTTCGGGCATCCACGCCACCACGTCGTTGGTGGTGTGGGCGGCCGTCCCGAAGTGATGCAGCTCGACCAGGCGGTCGTCCACGAACACGTCGAGGCGCTCCTCGAAGGTGATGAACGGGGCCCGGACGTGCAGCTCGCCCCACTCGACGGCTTGGAACAGGCCGGTGGGATCGGTGATGCCGTGGTGCAGCATCTCGTCTCGACAGCGGCGGTGGGCGATCACCGCCGCCTCGGGCATGAGCCAGTTCCCGTTGGTGTGGTCTCCGTGGTGGTGGGTGTTCACGAGCAGGCGCGGTGCCGATCCCCCGTGAAGTGACACGGCGTCGAGGAACGCTCTCGTCCGTCGTTCGGTCGCGCACGTGTCGACGCACAGCACCACCGAGTCACCCACCACGAAGCCCGTGTTGTTGATCCACCACGTGCCGTCGGGCTGGATGTAGGCGAACACCTTGTCGGCGACCTCCTCGACCCGCGGGGGAGGCAGGCTGCCGGCGTCCTCGTCGTCGGGCGGGCTGTGGCTCACCGGGCTGTTTGTAGCACCGGTGTCGGCCGCGGGGCGTCCCGTCACGCCTTCTCGGTGCGTCCTGTCACATCTGCTCTGTACCTTCGGGCCCGTGGCGATCCCGGCAACGACCGTGCGCCTGGCCGGCGCTCTGGCCTGTGTGCTTCTCCTGGCGTGCTGCGGCCGGCCGCCCGCAGGCGAGGGCTCACCGCCGGCTGCGCCATCGGTGTCGGCCGCGTCGGGTGCCACGGCGGGCCGCGGCGCTCCTTCGAGCCTGCCCGCCACGGTGCAGCGCCTGGACGGCCCGGGGTGGGGCTCGACGGGGTTGTCGGGCACGGCGCCGCTCCCGGGCGCCTGCCACGTGCGGCGAGCCCGCGACGGGGCGGTGTTGCCGGACGGACGATGCACGCCCGGCGCCGTGGACGTGACCGTGACCCAGGGGAACCTGCCCTCCACCATCTGTCGGGCCGGTGGCTACAGCGAGAGCGTCCGCCCCCCCGAGTCCGTGACCGAGCCCTTCAAAGAGGTGGCGCTCTCCGCCTACGCAGAGCCTGGGCCCTCCTCCGGGTACGAGCTCGACCACCTGGTGCCGCTGGGCCTGGGCGGTGCCAGCTCCGTGGCCAACCTGTGGCCGGAGCCGGACGACCATCCGCGCCCCGGCTTCGTCAACTCGAAGGACGTCGTCGAGCTCGAGCTGCACGACCTCGTGTGCGCGGCGGTGGAGGGCCGTCCCCACCTTCCTCTCGTCGCCGCCCAGGCACTCATCGCCGAGGACTGGACGACGGCGACGACCCTCGCCCGGCGGGGGATGGTCGGGCCTGGCTAACATGCGGGCGTCTCATCCCGAGCGACCCGAGGGACCTGGCCCGTTGACGGTCCGGCATCCGGCTGCACAGCACGGTGCCACAGCCAGGATCGATGAGGAGGTGGCCCGAGTGAGCGGTGCCCGTCGTATGTACCTGCACGTTTCCCGCGCCCTGTTCGACCTGCCGCCTGACCGGCGTCCGGCCGCCCTGGCGGCCCTGGCCGATTGCGGTGGTGACAGCGACCGGCTTCCCGGCGCGGTGACGATCAGCGCCGAGTGCCAGCTACCCGGCGGCGACGGCGACCTCCAGGACACTCTCAGCGTCCTCGACCGCTGAGGTGATGGCGGCGAGGAGACTCGCCACGTAGCGCGCCGCACGCCCGTGGGGTTCCTCACCGAAGTGGTGCCAGCGGCGCTCCTCGAAGAACAGACAGGCACGCAGCTCGTCGAGATCGTCGGGCAGGGTGCCGGTGCGGGTCCACTGTTGGAGGGACCGGCCCGCCAGCTCGGCCACGTGGCTCCAATAGGCATAACCGTCGTAGGTCAGGGCGAACTCCTCGACCTGCTCCCACGACGCATCCCTGGGCGGGAGGAGGTCGGTCCGCAGGCGTCCGTTGGCGATGGCGGTGGAGACGAAGGCCCCGTCCGGTGCCCGTCCGGGATCGGTGAAGCGCAGCACCGGATCGGGACGGCGCGGCGGGGTCCCGGCGAAGGGGACGATCCGGCCCAGCTGCGCCACCTCGGGCCGCCGCCGTGGCGCGTCGCCCCCGCTCTCGACGGCGTCCCCCCGGCGGCCTCCGACGGCCGGCTCCTCCACACAGGAGATATCGGCACCGCCGCAGCCCCGGTTGAGATCCACCTCCCTGGGTAGCCTGCCCGCCCGATGCCGGAGTTCTCGGTGGCCAGCTTCAACGTGCACGGCGGGATCGACGGGTGGGGACGCCCCTTCGACGTGGTCGAGGCCTGCCGCCGGCTCGAGGCAGACGTGCTGGTCGTGCAGGAGACGTGGAGCCCCCTCGACGAGAGCGGGGTGGCCCAAGAAGGAGTAGCCGAGGAGGTGGCCGCCGCCCTCGGGTACCGGCTCACCGCCGTGCCCGTGGCGCCCGCCCGTCGCTACCCGGTGCCCCCCCACCCCGGGGCGGGCTGGGGCCCGCTCGGCGCCAGGCGCCAGGCGCTCGGCATGCGGGTCGAGGCGGGGGGCCCAGGGGCGGGCCCGCGCGGGCGGGGGGC
>DMNK01000169.1:4337-4638 GCA_003453695.1 Acidimicrobiaceae bacterium
GGCGGGGGGCCGGGGGCCGGGCACCCGACGTCTCGGCCGGCGCGGGGTGGTCGGCATCGCCGTGCTCACCCGCCTCCCCGTCGCCGCCACCGACGTGCTCGACCTCGGGAGGATCGGGCGCGACCGGGTCCGCCGCGTGGCCCTGCGTGTCACGGTGGGCGGCCCCGAGGTCGTGGTGGTGGGCACCCACCTGCCCCACATCCGCCACGGCTCTCCCGTCCACGTGCGGCGCCTGCAATCCCTATTGCAAGACATCGAGGCGCCGGTGGTGCTCATGGGGGACATGAACATGTGGGGCCCG
>DMNK01000169.1:4897-5951 GCA_003453695.1 Acidimicrobiaceae bacterium
CTCGTGGATCGGTCGGTTCGGGTCGTGGACAGCAGCGTGCTCGCCGTCGAGGGCTCCGATCACCTTCCGGTGCGGGCCACCTTGGCCGTGCCCTAAGCGCGTCGCCGGCGCTCCCGTCGGATCCGCAGCACGGCGACCGTCCGGCGCCTATCTTCTCCCCGGGCGCCACGAGGCGCGCCCGTCGTCGGGGAAAGGAGGTTCACGAAGAACCGCGCCGGTGAGCGCTCGCGCCGACACCGCAAAACAGGACTTTGGTCCCTGACGCAACGCGGTCGCAACATTCAAGCTGGATTCGACGTAGGTGTCTGCCGCTGTCCGGTCCGCCGGTCGGTGGTGGCAGAGAGGGAGGAACCTGAATGCGGATCTTGTCCCGTCGCAGAAGCCGGAACAAGGAGGGCCTCGTGCGTCCTCTTGGCGCCGGTCACATGCATCGACTCGGAGTGGTGGTAGCGGTCCTGTCACTGGCTGGGTTGACGGCGGCCTGCAGCAGCAACTCGGCGTCGCCGACCACGACCTCGGCATCCGGGGAGATCCCGGCCGGGCTGAGCACCAGCTCGTTCAACGTCAACTTCACCGAGATGCCCAAGCTCAAGTCTCTCGCCGCGGCCGGTTCGGGCTTGGTCGGGGTCATTCTTCCCGACACCACCTCCTCGACCCGGTACGTCAACTTCGACGCCCCGTACCTGACGAAGGCCTTCCAGACGGCCGGCTACTCGGCGGCCGACTTCAAGATCGACAACGCCCAGGGCGTGGACGCCACCGAGCTGGCCGACGCCCAGGCGGATGTCACCGAGGGGGCGAAGGTGCTCATCTTCGACCCGATCGACTCCACGGTCGGAGGCCAGATCCAGTCCTACGCCCAGTCGCACGGCGTCCAGGTCATCAGCTACGACAGGGCCACGTTCACCGGGACCAACACCTATTACGTGAGCTTCGACAACTTCAAGGTCGGCCAACTCATTGGACAGGGTTTCATGTCCTGCGTGAGTTCCTGGGGTGTCGCCAACCCGCAGGTATTCGAGCTCGACGGCGGCGAGGACACCGACCCCAACGC
>DMNK01000169.1:6016-6146 GCA_003453695.1 Acidimicrobiaceae bacterium
TGAGCTTCGACAACTTCAAGGTTGGTCAGCTGATCGGCAAGGGATTCATGGACTGCGTGACCTCGTGGAACGTCTCCAACCCGCAGGTGTTTCAGCTCAACGGTGGTGAGGACACCGACCCCAACGCCGT
>DMNK01000080.1 GCA_003453695.1 Acidimicrobiaceae bacterium
AGGATGGGCGGCATAAGTGCCGGTCCTGATCGGGCAACAATCGCGAGCATCGGGGACTGCTCGAGCTAGAAAACCTCGCCCGGTATCAGCGTTCGAAGGCGACACCTCTCGCAGCCCATCGGCCGCAACCAAAGCCCTGACGACGAGTTGGTCACTCGCCGACTGTTCTGAGCGCCAGCTCAGGTCGAATGTAATTCCTTGGGCGCAAGACTACGGCCGAGCAACGCAGCCGCCTCGCGGTCACGCTCGGGGAGGGCGTGGCTGTATACCCGAAGTGTCATGCTCGGGTCGGCATGGCCTAGGCGCCCCGCCACGGTGCGCACGTCTTGACCGCCGGCGATCAACTGAGTCGCCGAGAAGTGACGAAGAGCATGGAGATGGGTGCTCACCCCGGCCGCCTTCGCTGCCCGGATCATCGCCCTGGTCACGAAATCCGGGCGCAGCGGCTCGGATCCGACAGGCGATCGGCTGAACATGAAGGCATCGGCAGGGATCTCGAGCCCGAGCTGATCAGCAAGGGAGTCCGCCGCCGCCCGATGTCGCCGAAGCACTTCCAGACCGAAAGCATCGAGACTGACCGAGCGCTGCTGGTGGGTCTTGGTGGGTTTCTCGCCCCACCCGCCGCCCATCGTCTCGTACACCGAGCGGGCAATCCTGATGACGCCAGTCGACTCCTCCAGGTCGCTCCACCTGAGGGCACAGAGCTCCCCTCGCCGGGCCCCCGAGAGCGCGGCAAGCAGGAGTAGGCAGGCCACCGCTGGCTCCGCCTTCTCGGCCTCCATGACGATGGCTCGCACCTCTGCGGGGTCTGGTGCCTGCACCTCACGATGGTGCAACGGCGGGGGGGTGGCGTCCTCGGCGACGTTGGCCAGCACCATCTTCCACTTCCGGCCTTGATGGAGGGCAGCGTGCAATAGGGCATGTACCCGGCGGACGCTGGCGGGCTTGAGGCCGCGACCGCTCAGCTTCGTGTACAGCTGATCCAGGTGGCGCGCCGTGAGCTTCGACAGCCGGATGTGGCCCAACTCTGGGCGGACCACCTTCTCAGCGAGGCGGTGGTATTCGCGCATCGTCGTAGGGGAGCGGCCGAGGGACTCCCTGTGTTCGAGCCACCTGTCGAGGAGCGTTCCCAAAGTGGCGGCTTCCAGGTCGACGTTGCCTTGTTGGACTTGGGCGATCAAACGCGCCAACTCACGATCTGCCATTCGTACGCCAGCACCTGGCCGGGGATCAGGAGCGCGGACGGTGCTGCTGATCTGAATCGGGGTCCCGTTGGGCCGGCGGCCGGCGAAGACCCGCACCCGCCACACACCTGGCGCGATCTCGGTCTTCGTACCCCTCACGGGAAAGATAGTAGCCTTGGAGTAGTCCGAGCCTCGCAGAACCATTCGACGCAAGCCGCTGAACTGGACTTTCGGGTGCGCCCCGGGGGATTCGAACCCCCAACCTGCGGATTAAGAGTCCGTTGCTCTGCCATTGAGCTAGAGGCGCACGGCGAGTGTAGGCGACGCCGCGCCGACGCGGAGCGGTGGAACGACGACGCGATTTGGGGTGACCGAGGGGACTTGAACCCCCGACCTCCAGGGCCACAACCTGGCGCTCTAACCAACTGAGCTACGGCCACCGTGTGCACCACAGCATGACACACACCGCCGGCCAGCTCCGCTGCTTCAGGGCCGGCGAGATGTACCCTTGGCTGCGGGCTGGCCGTCGCTGCGACCACCTGGCCCCCGTAGCTCAACTGGATAGAGCGGGTGGCTTCTACCCACCAGGTTGCGGGTTCGACTCCTGCCGGGGGCACGTATCACCAGCTGAGAGGGGGTGTGCTCTCAGTGTTCGTCTCGTTTGGGCGCGATCTGGGCGCGATCTCTCCGTAGGTTGCTGGTTGAACGGCACCACTTCGGCCGGTGCAACGAAGTCGGCGAGCGCGTCGGCCAGCACTCGATCGCGGTCGCTCGTTGCGTGTTGGTAGGTGAGCGCCGCCTTCGGTGACGAGTGTCCAGCACGCGCCATCAACTCGGCTGTCGTTGCACCTTGCGTGGCGAACATCGTGAGGTGGAAATGGCGCAAGTCGTGGAAGCGCACCTGCTCGAGTCCTACCGTCTTGCGGGCACGGCGCCATTCTGCCTCGAGAAAACGTGGCCGCAGAGCACTGCCGGCGGTCGAGACGAACAGCGGTGCATCGGGGTGCACATCGACGTGGACATCGAGGTGAGCAAGGACGATGGCCATGGCCGGTCTGGGAAGATGCACGAAGCGGGCACCGGCCCCAGACTTGGGCGGGCCGTAGACGACCTCGCCGGTGTGCAGTTCGTGCAGTGTCCGCTGCACGGAGATGCCACCGCCCACCTCGGTCACGTCCCGGCGCTGGAGGCCCAGGATCTCGCCTCGGCGCAGTCCGCCCCAGCTGGCCAGGACGACCGCCGCCCGGAGGGGCTCGGTCATCGCCGCCGTTAGGGCCTCCACCTGGGCGACAGTGAGCATGGGCCGCTCGGGGGAGCTGTAGCTACCGGCTCCCATGATCCGACAGGGCGAACGGGCGACCAGGTCGTCTCGGACAGCAGTGTTGTAGATGGCTCGCAGGAGACGATAGGCGTTGCTGGCGCTGGCTGGGTGTTTCGCCGAGAGCTGGCCGTACCATACGCGCACTGAGCTAGGCAGCAGCTTGGCCAGTTCGGTGCGACCGAACGCCGGTAGGAGGATGCGAGTCAGGAGGCCGCGGTATTGCTCCACCGTGCGCGGTCGGATGTCGGTCCGGCTTGCCAGCCAGATCTGGGCGTAATCGCCGAAGCTGATGCGTCCAAAGCGCGGATCGATCCAGGCTCCCCGCCTGATGTCTGTCTCCACACACGAGAGGTAGGCCAGGGCGTCGGCCTTCGCCGAGAACATGATCGGAGCGGTGTGACGTGTGCCGTCCTTCCAGTACGAGGCCTCCCAGTGTCCCGAGCCCCGCTTCCTGACGCTGCCGAACTGTCTGCGGCTCATGATGCCCACCTCTTGCCGGTGCGCCCAACAGTGTTGCCGAAGGCTGTATCGAGTGCCGGCCCCACCTTGGCCTGCTCGAGCCAGGCGTCGACGTCTGTGGGATCGAAGCGCACCGAGCGGCCGACCTTGAGGAACGGGATCCGCCGCTCTGCGACCAGTCGCCGGACGAAGCGCGTGGTCACGTTCAGCCGACGCGCCAAGGCTTCCGAGTCGAGGAGCTGGCTTTGGGCCTGGGAGTCCGTTTGCCGCCCGGCGCCCTCCCGGGGCCTTCGCCCCTGCGGGCCGGGCCCCGGGCGCCGGGCGGCTCCGACTCGGCCCGTGCCGCCCTCACCGTTGCCACCGCTCGACCGACGGCCCTCGCTCTCCGGGCACTTGACCACGCCGCCTCCGTGCTCGGTCCGGGAGCTCATGCGATCTTCCTCGCTCGGCGCTCGACGACCCGCTCGGCGAAGCTCCGGTGGCGCACGATTTCGTCGTTGCGGACATGGTCGTCGAGGGCAGTCAGGGTGTCGTCGACGTCGCTCGTGCCCACCAGGGCGGCGAAGCCGGCCAGATATCCCACCAGTGCTGGTGTGATCTTGCGCAGCGAGCCCGCCTTGCCTCGTTCTTGCAGGCGCTCGAGGCTCATCTCTGTGGTCTGCAGCCCAGCCGCCTGGACCACCTCCCACTCCGGTGCCAGTCGCCAGCGGGTGCGATTGGAGTCAGTCGTGGGCTCGCGGTACGTGAGCCACTCTTCCGTGGCATATCGCCACAGCGCTCCGGCCGCGGCCAGGACCTGGGCGGGGGAGTCAAGGCCGAACTCCGACAGTGCCTTGCGTCCGATCTCGAACTCGACCCGGGTGACGCTGTTGCCCTCGTCGTAGTGGCCGCCCCAGATCTCGAACCACCAGTCATGTCCGGTGCGCTCGATGTCGAGGAGCTTGTCGTAGACCCGCGCGTACATCGTGGCCCCGCTCCGGCTACCGAAGTCGAATCCGCTGCAACGCCGGAGCTCTCGTAGATGCGCCTGGAATCGGCTCGGCACAGAAAGGCCTCGTGGAGCGAGGAGGCCAGGGCCAGTTCGGTCACATCCGCGTACAGATCGACTCTGGACACCGAGAACTGCAGTCCCACGGTGTGCTCGGCGAGGAGGTGGGCGAACACGGCCACCGCCTTCTCGGGCCCCACCGCGTGGAGGAACTCAGATCGGGGCTGGACACGGACGGCCGGCAGGTGGCGGCCCGGGCTGATGCCGATCTGGCCAATGGGGTGCTCGAGGCAGTAGCGGTACTTGCCCCAGCCGTGACCGGCTACAGCAAAAGGGAGCGGGCCCAGTGCGATGGTGGCCGGGAGCTTGGCTTCGGCCAGGTCTCGTTGGACCGCGAGCTCGGCCAGGGTCTCTCTCCGCACCGCCCCGTACCCCGAGAGGTAGAGGGCGTCCATTCCCGAGGAGAGCACTTGGACCCTGGCCATGGTCAGTAGTCCTCGTCGGGCGGCTCGGGCTCCCGGTACTCGGGGGGATCGTTGGCCCACCGGATGCGCTTCTCGTACTGCTCGCGCCACAGCTGGTCGAGATCCAAGGTGATCCAGGAGAAGTCCATGGTGTCGGGATGGGTTCCGAAGCAAGCGCGGAAGCGACGTACCCGACGGTGGATGGTGCTTCGATGCCACCCGGCGCGCTCGAGGCCGGCGAACCCACCCGCGCGGTGCCAGGCCACGTAGAACCCGATGAGGTCGGCCTCCTCCTTGGCCCGTTGACCCATCTCCTCGCGCACCTCGGTCACCACGTAGCGCTCCTCGGGGGTGAGGTCCTCGTGGTCGGCGTTGAAGATCCACGAGGAGCCGCTTCCCCCCTGGGCCTCGTAGAGCTCCTGGGCGAGCTCGTCGCCGCCACCGAATTCGTGGAAGTGGTGAAGGCGCCCTCGGGCCCGCCCAGCCCCCTCAGCGGTTCCCATGCGGGAGCTTCGGAAGTCGGGGAGGGCCCCATTCTCATCGATCTCGTCAAGTCGCAGTTCTGCGTGTTCGTCCATGGAGTCGCAGAATTGCACTTTCGGGGATGAATGTCAAGTGTGTAGTTATGGGGTGCTGTGTTACAGAGCGCACCCCTCAGCTGGGCATTTGCTCCTAGGCCGGCCGCATGGCGGCCGGCGGGCGCCACGATCAGCTGGGTCCCGATGCTTGAGCTCGCAGCCGTCAAGGGTCCGCTCCGCCGGCCTTGGCCGCCCTTGACCGCTGCTCTTCACTGTACGACTGGTACGATTCGTACATGAGCGAAGTGAGCGTGTCGGAGGCCCGTGATCGCCTGGCCGACGTCATCGACGAGGCGCGGCGCCTCCACGAGCCTGTGTATCTCAATCGACGCGGGAAGCGCCTGGTCGCCGTGATCGACGCCGAGGACCTCGACCGGCTGATCGAGCTGGCTGAGGACGCAGTCGACATCGCCGAGGCCAGATCGGCCCTCGAGGAGGAGGGTGAGTCAATCCCCTGGGACGAGGTGAAAGCAGCCCTCGGGTTGTGATCTACGAAGTTCGCTTTCGCCCCCGAGCGGCCAAACAGCTGCAGGGCCTACCCAAAAACGTCCGGACGACGATCGCCCGGGTGATCGACGCTCTCGCCGAGAACCCACGGCCGCAGGGCGCGGTGGCACTCAAAGGAACCGAGTTCATGCGGGTTCGGGTACGCGAATACCGGATCGTGTACGAGATCCAAGACGACGTCCTACTCGTCCTCGTGGTCCGCCTCGGGCACCGCCGAGACGTGTATCGGGGCCTGTGATCGTCCGACGGGTGGTCTAACCCACCCCCGGAGCGATGCTGTGGAACGGCATGTCAACCCCCTTCGCGGATTGTCCCTCGCCAGCTTGAAGGCGCGCACAAGCAACGCTCATGACCAACCAACAGAATAGATGTGTGCCGGTTGTGGGAGTCGTGGACTCCGCCCGGCAGGTCCGCTTCACTGCACGTGTATATCAGGGCCCAGCTAAACCTCCGTGGGGGAAGCGACGCGCCGGAGCGCAGTGGATCGGAGAACCGCCACGATGCTGTCCGCGTGTCGAAATCGCAGTAAGTCCATGCGCAGATTGGTGCCTCGAAATATCGGCGTGCATGGCGAGTAGCGCTTCGGTACTCGCTGCTCGTAACGCTCCCGAGGATCGGTTCTGCTGCGGCGGTGCTCCGGCGCGTCGCGAGGGGCTCGATCACGGCCGCGCCGATCATGTCGTGATCGAGAAGTTGTCACTGCTCAGTCCGCTGCAGTCATCTCGGCCCACTGGAAGCCGGCCAGCTCCCGGGCCACGGCGGTGGCCACTTCGATTTGAGGTTCTTGCGCTGGGCCAGGGCGTGGAAGCGCCGGCAGAGCCGAGTCTGGGCGTTCCAGGAGCGGGTGGAGGTTTGCGGACCGGCCAAGGCCAGGCGCTGACGCAGGGTCTCCCCGACGGCCGGCTGGTGCTGGTAGGCCCAGGCCGCCTCGACGAGTTGGGCGCGGATCCCTCGAGTTGCCGGCCCGAGTAATCGATCCCCGGTGCTCCGAGAGACCGGTGGAGTCCTCCCAACAGGTGAGACCGGTGAAGGCCATGAAGGATCTGGCCTTGGGGAACCGGCGCCAGTCGAAGACCTCGGCGCCGATGCAGAGTCCTCCCATATGCGTCATGCCCCGGTAGCCGCCGAGACGCACGGCAGCAGCGGCGAACGGCTCGGTGTCGAAATAGGCCCGCAGATCTGCCTCGACGTCGCCGAGCGCGCGGTCGCGCAGGGCCACCGCGGCTCGGTAGTGGCGGTAGGTGGCCACCAGCGCCGGGTCGTCGAAGCGTTGAGCGCCGAGCCACGCCTCGTGACGCTGAGTCCACTTCGAGCCGTCCCGATACACGAGGCCGTGGCGCAAGAGGAACATGGTCAAGCGATTTCGAGCTCGGGTGAGATCGCCCACCACCTGGCCTCGTGTCCGACACAGGTCGCGCACCGCTTCTTGAGCCCGACTGGGCACCGCCACTGGCGTCAGCTGGCCGGCCCGGTGCAGCCCGGCCAGCTTGCGGGCGTCGCGCTTGTCGGTCTTGACCCGGTCACCCCGGCCCTCGGGGACGAGTGAGGGGGCGATCACCTCGCAGCGCACCTTCATGGAGCTGAGGAGCCGGTGGAGCTCATAGCCGGTGGGCCCGGCCTCATAACAGGCCCAGATGCCAGAGGGCCGACCCACCCGCTTGATGAGCCGGCGCACCGACTCGGGGTCAGAGGAGATCTTCTCGATGACCGGGACGTCGGTGTCCGGGCCCAGGATCGCCACCGCGATCGAGTCCCTCGACACGTCCATCCCGAGGTGGATGTAGCCCCGATGGGCCAGACTGGTCATGGTCGGCTCCTTCCTCCGTATGTCGGCTCCGTTCGTTTGCCAACAGACGAATGATCCACGTAGATGCGGATCGAGGGAGCCGGCCCTCTCTTCAGAAAGAAAGGCGGCCCGGGGGTTGTCCTTGAGGGAGGAGTGACCCCCTGCTCAGACTGGCTCGGCGGCAGCCGGACCGGGGTCCCCTCCGGGGTGGTCTGGCTGGCGGCGGGGCAGTTGGAGGTGCGGGGGGTGGAGGCTCGTCGGTCAAGGAGAAGTTTCGGGCCGCCGGTCTCGTACATGAACGGCTCCTGCTTGGGTTTCTGCAACCGCAAGTCGGTCGCCGTTCCATGATGAATACCGGGCGGGAGAGGGTCCGGTTCACCTTAACGCAGGGGGTGAAAGATCCGGCAGTACCGCGCACCTTTCAACCGGCTTAGGTCCCAAAATCGTCGCGGATACCGGATACCCCTCGCCCGACGTGTTGCCGCTGATTCCGCTGGTCCGTTGTATCGAGTCGGCGGCTCGTACGACGAGGATCCCAACGCGAACCCTCGAGCTGGGTGACATCGGCGATGGGTCAAATGCCCGCAACCAACTGGGATGCGGGGTGAAACGAGCCCAATCGTCGTCGCCAAGGTCAGCAAGCTCGAACCGGCCGCCTTGTCGGAAACGAATGCAAGAAGTCTGCCGAGTCAGGCGCTCGAAGCCGCGCTCAAGAGCCTTGCCCTTGGACTCACGACAGCGTTCGGGGTCCGAACCGGACCGAATCCCCCGACCACCAGGTAAAATAGCCGGCGTGGTTAGCGTCGACGAAGAGGAGAATCAGGAGCACCGAAGCCGGAGCCCATCCACCCGCGCCTATCTCCGCAAGCTGAGGAACGAGGCAAACCTCAGCATCGAGGTTGTCGCCGAACGAGCAGGTGTTAGTTCGACATGGTTGGAACGCTTCGAAGCCGGGACTGACGAAGGTGACATTAGCTACGACCTGATACTGCGAATCGTGCGCGCCACACAGCCACCCCGGCCAGATTGGTGGGACGAGGGCCACGAGCACGACCTGCACCTCCCGTCATGGGCGACACCCGGCCGAGATCACCATCCCGCTTACTGGGCCAAGATCGACAAGGTGCGAGCGGCCAATCGCGAGGCGCGCCAACGGCGGATTTAGGCTCGGCCGATGTTTGATGAAGATGAGCTACGCCTCAAGAGGATTTGCCAAGTCCTAAATGAACACGAGGTCGAGTACGTCGTGTTCGGAAGCTTTGCGGGCCGCCTTCAAGGAGCGCCTCTCGAGACTGTTGATGTGGATGTTGTGCCGCGAGCATCCAAAGAGAACCTCCAACGCCTTTGCGATGCTCTGAATTCCTTGAATCCAAGGTGGCGGGTCGACGATGTTTCCGAGGATTTGAAGATCGACGGTGGACGACTCGAACCCCGTCACATCCGTGGGTCTTCAGTGGCAATCGGACTGGTTACGAGTGAGGGACTGATCGATATCGTTCTTGAACCGAAGGGGTACGAGGTCGGCTACCACGCCCTTACCGGAGCGGCCCTGACGGTTGATATCGACGGAACTCCTATACGTGTAGGCGCACTGACCACGCCGCCTCTCCGTCCGTCTCAATATTTGGCCAGCCACCGCGATCAGGGCAATCGCCAGCAATGCTCCGAGCCAACCGATCCATAACCACCCAAGAATGGCTAACACCGCGGAGGTCCCTCCCGCGAGCAAGGAGAGTCTGAACCTGCGTCTATTTGTCCCCACGGACACCTCGGGCGAGAAGCGCTTCCCGTTCAAAATATGAAACATTTGACCACGCCGATGGTTCCACCGACCACTGCTCCGCCGATCATCCCACCTGCAATCGTTTCTGGTCCAACTTCGGACGTGAACTCAACCGCGCCGAAGGCACCCGTGCCAGCACCACCGCCTGTGAACTCAGCGACACAGATTGTCTTATGGACAAGTTCGCCGAACAATGACTGGTGGCCGAAGTTTGGGCAACCGGGCCCACCACTACCTGGCGGTCCGTATTCGAAGTACCAAAGCGTCGTTGGGCCTTGTTCAGCAGCAAACCACTCAGAGCCATTCTGAGGTTTGAAAAGCCCGTGCTGGGTCCACGTGGTTGGGGAAATGACAGAAACGACGGAGGCACCGTTTGAGGACCGACTAGGAGACGGAGAAGGAGCGGGAGGAGATGGGATTACCGCGGCGCCCGGAGCTGACTCATTCGTAAATGAGGGCGCAGGATTTGGTCCACACTCCCCGGAGTACTGACAGACGTTCAGACCCTGACAGTCAACATTGTTAGGACCGCAGTCGATGTGAAGTCCCGATGGGTCACTGACGTTGATTGGGTTGTCGCCTGCGTACTCATACGGCTGCCCGGTCACGGCGTCCAGCGGGTCGACGCTCATGAACTTGTCCAGTCGTCGGGTCGTAGTAGCGGTGAACCGGTGAGAGGGAAACGCCTGGCTTTCGACCGTGGAATGAACACCGACCGTGACGAGATCTCAGGTTCTGGCCAGCCTGGTGGGTGCTGCCGGTCACCGGTCCATCATGACCGAAGCCGGCGGGCGGAGGACGCTCTGGCCGAGGCGATGGCCCGCCTGGCGTTAGGAAGGGCGCCGCACAGCTCCGAGGCCATAGCCACGCTCAAGCCGGCAGCCCGGGTGACAGCTGGCGTGCACGGCCCGCAGGCGGTCGATGCTGACTCGGGTGTAGCGCTGGGTCGTCTCGAGCCGGGCATGTCCCAGCGTCTCGGCCACGTAGCGGATGTCGGCCCCGCCTTCGAGCATCAAGGTGGCCACCGAGTGGCGCAGCAAGTGACAGCTGCCCCGCTTGTCGACGCCGGCTCGGGCCAGGTACTTGCGCACCTGGCGACAGAGCCAGTCCGGGCACAACGGCGACCCAGCCGAGGAGAGAAACAGGTGCTCGGGGAAGCGGCCGGTGACGAAGCCGGGGCGGACGATCTCGGCATACAGCCGCACCCAGAACAGCGCCCGTTCCCCGACCGGCACGTAGCGGTCCTTGGCCCCCTTGCCCAGGCGGACGAAGATCGTTCCCCGGTCGAAGTCCACGTCTCGGAGCCACACCGAGATGAGCTCGCCCCGCCGTAGCCCACAGGAGTAGAAGACCTCGAGCACAGCGCGATCTCGGAGACCCAGCGGTTTGGACACGTCCGGAGCGGCGAGCAGTGCCGCCATCTCTGAGGCGCTGAGCGTCGCCTCGGGCAGCCTCCGGTCGGGGCCGGGGCAGCAGGTCGGCCGCCGGGTTGGCCTCGATGCGGTGCTCGCGGCGGCACCAGGAGAAGAACTGGGCCACGGGCACCAGCCGCTGGGCCTGGGTGCCGAAGGAGAGTGGCTCGCCGTCGCGCTTTCGGTGGGCGAAGAGGGCGTGCTGGTAGGCGAGGAGCTGCTCCAGAGCCACCTCCTTGGCCTCGTCGATCCCGAGGGGCGCCAGGAAGGCGAAGAAATAGGCCAGGTAGCGACGACGGCACTCGATGGTCTTGAGGGCGTAGTTGTGGATCTCCATCCATCCCAGGTACTCGGTGGCATCCGCTTCGATGGGGGTCATTACCGCCTCCTTCACGACGGCCGACAGGGAGGCCACAGCGGATCGGACCTCCGCCGTCGGCTCGCCGACCTGTCAGCTCGGCCACCCCCTAGCCACGATACAAAGTCTTGTATACTCTGTGCGGTGAAGCCGGTCGTCTTTGTCGGCGGTGCCGACGAGGAGCTGCGTCGGTTCCCCGCCGTGGCGAGACAGCGAGCCGGCTACCAGCTCTATCTGGTGCAGATGGGGGACGCCCCCCACGACGCCAAGCCCATGGCGTCGGTGGGGCCGGGGTGCCGGGAGATCCGAGTGCGCGAGGCCAGTGGGGCGTTTCGGGTCTTCTTCGTGGCCAACATGGGCAGGGACGTCTACGTCTTGCACTGCTTTCAGAAGAAGTCCCAGCGCACGCCGCCGGCGGCCCTCGCCGTCGGACAGCGCCGGTATCGAGAGATGATGGAGATCGTACGAGCAAAGGGGCACACGTGACGGCCAAGCGATACAAGAGCGTCTGGGACGCAATCGGTGGGGACCCGGCCACGGCCGAGAACCTCAAAATCCGAGCTGCCCTCATGCGCAAGCTCGTGGGGTACATCGAGGGGGCGGGGCTGACTCAGGCGGCGGCGGCCAAGCAGCTCGGGGTCACCCAGCCGCGCATCTCGGATCTGGCCCGAGGCAAGGTCGACCTGTTCAGCATCGACAGCCTGGTGAATATGCTCAGCGCCGCTGGGCTGCACGTCGATGTCCGGGTGAAGAGGGCGAGCTGACGACCTTGATGTTGCACCCCGGGTCGGGCAACGTCGCCGATCGCTCCCGCCCTACGACGGTTGAACCTCGGCAGAGATGCGCCTCGGGGGGCCATGACGGAGCTATCTGTAACCGCCCCGGCGCCGCCTCGAGCAAGTCCAGACGTCACCACGATCGGTGGCGGCGGAGCGGCCTTCGGTTCGCTCTCCTTCACCGCTACTACGACCCCTCGACCGGGCAGTTCATGAGCGTGGACCCTTTTGACCCGATTACCGGGCAGCCGTATGAATACACCGGGGACAACCCAATCAATGCAAGCGATCCATCGGGATTGGACTGTAGGAACACGGACACATGCCCGCCGTGGACGTCGTACGCCCAGACTGAAGGAGGCTCTAATCCGACTCCGTCGCCATCGTCGTACGGGACACCAGGACCAACCGGAGCATGCAGTTGTGGGTTACCGCCAACGTCATACTCGCCGCCCTCAGCGGAGACGCAGACAGCAACCCTGAACTACACCTGCGGAGGGGGTAGCTCCTGCGGGCCTTCACCTTATGGACAAGCACTCAGTACCGCCGAAAACGATCTGGCATGCGGCTGCAGTGGGGACATTGGTGCTCTTCAAGCAGTATCGACGATCAATACGAGTTACTCCACCGTGATTACGCTTGCTGCGGGAGTGACTTGCCTCGTCTCAGGGACTTTTGAGCTGTGTTTGCTTGCACAAGGTATAGCAATGGTTTCTAGGGGAGTTAGTCGTCTGGGTGAGCCAACAGGATGTCAGGTGCGGCAGGACGTGTTTGATGCGGGCATCACAGGAATAGGTTTAGGTCTCGTTTCTCTCCCATTTGATCTGGCAGGGCAAGCCGCACCCGCTCTCTCACGTCTAGGTGCTGCAGTTCCCGACGCCACCCTGAATACATTGGGGGCACCGGGCCCATCATGCGGGTAAAGGGCACGACCTACAGGATTTACGGTGCCGCAATGGTTAGTTCATTGACGATGAGTATTCTTGGGTTAACCGTGGCTTGGCGAGCGTTCACGTTTCACGGAGCTGCCGTCGTTATTGCTCGGTTTTGGGGCGGTGTGGCGGTTTTGTTTTCCGCAGCTCTCGCATGGGCGGTCTTATGGGGGCAGAAGATCATTGCGCTCGAACACGGCATTGAAATCCGATCTTCATTCCGAAGGAGCCGAGTCTCGTGGCGTGACATCGAGAGGTTCAGTGCAGCTCGTAAGCTGATGTTTCTCACTCAAAAGGAAGTCGTTGAAGTTAAAACAAGAACCCATGACCTCACGACTTCCGTTTACGCAATGCCAAGTCCTGCTGGGCGACGTGCAATCGAATCCGTGGTGCTCCGTTTGAACAACAAGTTGAAAGAGCATACCAATCGTGTGGATCTCGGCCGAGGACCGGCCGCTCCTGACCTTTCCTAGCGTCGGAAAGCCAGCAAAGGCATCCACCTCCGGAGGGCCGCCGGAAGTGGGGGGCGTGCGGCAGCAACTGACAGAGGTACTGGCGGAGAAGCTCTCGGTGGCGTGATATCGCTCCGGCCCCGTCATAGCTGCCGATCAGGTCGTAGTAGCCGCCTAATACGACCCATCCGATAACAACACCCTCTTTGTCGGGTTTGGACGCCGACGATCGCTCGGGTATGCCGGTTGAGCGCTACCCGGTGGGACGAGCCTCAGGCGCCCGGACCATCCCGCCCGGACCATCCTGTCAAGCATGAACCGGGACCGCACACGCCCGGACCATCCG
>DMNK01000050.1:0-264 GCA_003453695.1 Acidimicrobiaceae bacterium
TGCGACTCGCGGGTTTGGCCGACCCTGCTTACCATCAGACAGCAGGAAGCGTTCGCCTAACCCTCATGTCGACCCCCGTGGACCGCCACCTTGAGGACCGTCTGCCTCCCGGAGCGAGAGGCCTCGTACGGCACGTTCGCGAAGCTGGCCGAATCAGCACGGGCGAATTGGTCGAACTGACCGGCACGTCCCGACCAGTGATCATTCGGCAGCTGAAGGCCCTGCAAGACGCCGGCGTCATAGAATGGGTGGGCAACAGCCCAG
>DMNK01000050.1:425-716 GCA_003453695.1 Acidimicrobiaceae bacterium
ACAGCCCAAAGGATCCCCGGGCCTATTGGCATCTCAAGACCGAATGACATGGATGGCACTAAAGAAGTCTTTAGAGTCTCAATTTCGAGTCGAACCAGGGATGACCAGATGCGCCCGCAGGACCGCCCTTCCCCATCCGTTTCATCTGCTTAAGTCAGCCCCTGTTTCTCCCCAAAGCGCGTCGTCCATTGCCCGAGCGGCTCCCCGAAGGCCCTCCTCTGCCAAGTGCCCGTAGACGTCCATGGTCACGGAGAGGGTCGAGTGCCCGAGGAACCGGCTCACCTCGTGCAG
>DMNK01000050.1:886-1514 GCA_003453695.1 Acidimicrobiaceae bacterium
GCCAGCACCGGCTCGTTGGGGAACCGGCTCACCTCGTGCAGCGGCACGCCCTGGGCCAGGAGGATCGAGGCTGCCGAGTGCCGGAGCTGATGGATGTTGCGGTGCCCCAGGCCCGCCCGCTCGCAGACGGCGGAGAAGTACTTGCTCACGTTGTCCGGATCGATCGGCGTGCCGATGGGCGTGGTGAACACGAAACCGGCGTCCTGCCAGCTCTCAGCTGCCAGGCGCTCCTCCTTCTGGCGGACAGCGTGGCGGCGCAGGACTTCGACCACGCGGTCGGGCAGAGGCTGGGTGCGGGATGAGCCCTCGGTCTTCGGGGTTCCCTCCACGAGTCGGGTCGAGTTCCCATCCGGATAGGTACCGTCGGGCAACGGGCGGTTCCTCACCCGCTTAAGCGACCGGTGGATGCGCACCGAGCGGTTGGACAGGTCGAGGTCGTCCCACTTGATGGCTAGAGCTTCCCCTCTGCGCAGCCCAAGGGACAGGGTGGTCACATAGAGCGCTTCGAGCCGGTCGCCGGCGATGCCGGTCAGGAGCTGCCGGGCCGCTTCCTGGTCGAGCCAGGCCTTGGCCCGCCGCGGCACGCTGACCGGCTCGCTCAGATCGATGGCCGCACTGGGCACGAAGA
>DMNK01000050.1:1777-3063 GCA_003453695.1 Acidimicrobiaceae bacterium
CGGGCAGCGATGAGGGCGTCGATGTCCGCCGGCGTCAGTTTGCTGAGCCGGTGCCGACCGAGCACGGGCTTGAGGTGGAGCCGGACGCAGTCGGCGTAATGGTTCATGGTGACCTCGGTGAGCGTGCCGTTGGCCACCCGGTTGACCAGCACCACGTTCAGCCAGTGGTCCAGCCACTGCCCGACCGTCGTCCGCTCGTCGGTGGCCAGAGTGCCCTCCTTCTGGTCCTGCCGGGCCTGGTGAAGCTTGTCGACGACCTCCTTGCGAGTGCGCCCGTAATAGGTCTTGGCGCGCCGGCTGCCTTCGATATAGCCCAGGTCGAGTCGCCCTTCCCAGCGCCCGTCCGGACGTTGCCAGATTCCCCCTTCACCCCTACCTCGGCGATACGCCATGCCCTCGTCACCTCCATCGCCGGCAGCCCGACCCGATGACGTCCGGGAGCGCAGCCTCAGGAACAGAACCCTTCGACGAACCGGCCGAGCTCGCTGGCAGTTATCCGCAACGACCGTCCGATCTTGATGCCCTTGAGCTCTCCGGCGGCCAGCAGCTTGTAGACCGTGCTCGTTCCTATGGCGAGGACCTCGGCCGCCTCCTCCACCCGGAAGAGAAGACGCCCGTTGATCCCGATATCCCGGTAGCCGGCTGTCGCCCCGTCGGGAGCGGGGTCGCCGGGTCGGTCTCCGGGTCCGGTCATTATCGCTCCCCCTTCAGGCCAGCGCACCGGGCTCCAAAGGCAGGACCTGCTGGGCCAGACGCTCGACGGCCAGCCGGCAGTAGCGCTCGGAGATCTCTAAGCCGATGGCGCGCCGGCCCAGCAGCCGGGCGGCCAGCAGGGTGGTTCCCGATCCCATGAACGGGTCGAGCACGACCTCGCCGGGCCAGGTGGAGAGCCTGATGGCCCGCATGGCCAGCTCGAGGGGCATGACGGCCGGATGCTCGCTGTGGGCGGACGCGCCGGGCGGGATGCGCCACAGGTCTCGGCACAGCGCCTCCCAGCCGCCGACCTCGTCGCGCCACCCCTCGAAGGCGGGAGGCGGCGTCCGTGCCCACTCGCCGGGCCAGACGTAGAGAACAGGCTCCCAGCTGTAGCGCAGGTGCGGTGCCGAGGGCGATCGCCAGGACCCCCAGCTGCAGGACCGGGTGGGTGCCCCGTAGTCCCAGCACACGACGTTGCCCGATCCGAAACCGGCCTCCTGGAGAGCAGCAGCCCACAGCGCGAAATTCTCGACCCCGGGGACCACCCAAGCACGACCGTGGCGACCGACGACGGAGTGGAACATGAGCGC
>DMNK01000050.1:3389-4332 GCA_003453695.1 Acidimicrobiaceae bacterium
CCGTGGACGATGACGATGTCGTCGTCGGAGTAGTAGGACCTCACGCCGCCTCCCCCTGTTGCCCGGCCAGCTCCTCGCGGGCCACACGACGCCCGCACCGGGCCTCCTCTCCCAGGTTCTCCGCCAGCACCACGTCGCCAGCGCTCAGATATCCAAAGCCCTCATAACTCCACTCGCCGACAAGGGCCTCTTCCTCGAGCGCACCCACGGCGTCCTCTCCCTTCTCGGAGATCCGCCAGGTCTGGCGCTCGGCACGCAGCGAACCGAAGGTCGTTGAATAGGCCCTCGACTTGGTGAGGAAGTGGCCCCGGAATCCGCAGCTGTGTGCCCAGAGCCGCAGGTGGAGATCGGCGAATCCGGGATTGCCGCTGAGTGTCCAGGCCGTCTGCACCAACCGGCGGAGATGCGCCGGTAGCCGGGCGTCCCTCGGGATCCCCGCCCGCAGACGATGGTCCAGCACCCCGGCCTCGTCGGTCCCCTTGGAGGCGTACTTGCCCAGGTATGCAGCGGCCCGGCGCCGACCCTGCTCCGCTTCGGCCACGACCGCCGCCTCGAGCTCTCTGCCCCAGCCCATCCGCCTGCCCGGTACGCCACCGGGCAGCGCCGCGCTCACCCTCCTCGCCGCCATGCGCAGGGCGGCGACCACCATCTCGGCGTCGATGCCTTCGGGCGGTGGCCCGAGCTCCTTACCCCGCACGTCCAGGCGCACGACGGCATGGACGTGCACAGAGCCCCGGCGTTGGAACTCGACCACCTTCACGTACGACAACCGCAACCTGCATGCCGACTGGCGCACGCTCATGCCGACCAACTGGCCGAGCGCCCGAAGGGCGTAGATCATCGTGCGGCGCCATAGCTCCGACACCCCGGCGTTGAAGAGCACCGCCCCCTCGTAGTCGTAACAGGCGGGGCACAGCGGCGATCCCAGCGAGCCGTCCCCCGC
>DMNK01000050.1:4619-6329 GCA_003453695.1 Acidimicrobiaceae bacterium
GTGAGCAGCACCGCCGGGTGCTCCCCGATGTCCTCGGGCACGCCCTTGCCACCTCGGAGCCCCGCCGCCACCAGGGCGAAGGTGTCGCCCCGATACAACCAGGCGCAGGGAGGGCACACCGTCTCTCGCCTGGTCCCGCAGGCCTTGAGCAGCACGCCGTCAGGGAGCTCTGCGCTGTCGAACAACACCGTCGGCTCTCCGTCGGTCCCGGCACCGCGCACCCGCCCGGCCAGGCGCACCGGACGGCGACAACATCCGGCCGAGCGCACCTGGGCACAGAAGGCCTCGTACCCCCCCGGGGCACCGAGGCGCGCCAGGATGCCCTCCAGGACTCGATCCGACGCCTCACCCAAACCGTTCACGACGACGGCCCCCGGAGCTGTTCGGCCCGGCCTGCCACCACCGCCAGGTCCTCGTCGCAGAGCACGAAGCACCGCATCCGCCGGGGCACGGTGGCTTCAGCCAAGAGCCAGCCCACTCCTCTGGTGACCGGGTCGATATCGGAGGCGGAGTAGCCCTTCGACGCCCAGCCGGTTCCGAGCACGGTGTCCGACGCGTCGGAGGTCGAACAGCGCAGTGCCAGCCGGCAGCTGAACAGGTCGCGGATGAAGGTGGGGACCGAGTCGGCAGAGGGTTTCTGGGTGGCGCCCACCACCACCACGCCCGCCGCGCGCCCACGGGCGACGATGTCGTGCAGCACCCGGGCCAGCTCCTGGTGATCCTTGGACTTCCCTTGCAGGTACAGGGCCATCTCGTCGATGACGAGGAGCACCAGCCCACGGCCGCTGTCGCGGTCGATCTTGCGCAGCTTTCGTTCCTCCAACCACTGGTAGCGGGCGTCCATCTCGGCTTGGAGCTCCTTCAGTACCGCAGTGGCCTCCTCGAGGTTGGGCCCGACGAAGCGCCGGGCCACCGGGCGCCACTGGGCGAGCTCGACGAGCTTCCCGTCGAAGCACCACAGCTCGACTCCGGGGTCGAGAGCAGCGGCGGCCACGACGAGGGACAGTGCGTTCGACTTGCCGGCTCCGGGCTCCCCGCCGAGGAGCACGTGGTAGCCGGCGAGTCCGAGGACCACGAGCGCGTCGTCCTCGTCGTAGCCGAGAGGCACCCCTCCCCACAGATCGGAGCGCTCGAGGGCGCTCCAGGGCCAGGCGACCGGCGCCTCGGCCAGCGGGTCACGATAGGAGACGACAAGCACGCCGAGCCCCGCCCGGGCCCGGTCCCGGTGCACCCGTACGGCTCCCGCCCCGAAGGCCACCGCCAAGGGCTCCGCAAGCTTGGAGAGTGCGTCAGCGGGAAGTCGCGGCGAGAAGCCGAGGCCGTAGACCACTCCCGAGGGGGTGACGTGATCGCTGGTTACTGCAGGCGCCCTCCACATCTCGATGCCGGCTGCGTCGAAGGCCTTCTGGCAACGCCGCTCGGTGCGCTCCCGGTGGTAGAGGTCCAGCGTCCAGCGTCGCGTCGGGCTCCAGGCGAGGAAGCCCGCGGCCGCGAGGGCGAGGAGGGCGAGCCCCAGGCGGGGCCCGAAGACGGCGACCAGGGAGACCCTCGCCGCCGTGGCGACGAGGGCCATCCCCGATTCGAGGCGCCGTCCCCAGGCGACCCGCACGAAGCGGGCCACCAGAGCCAGCTTCTCGGCGTCCCGGCTCATGACCGGCGCTCCAGGCGCTCGAGCAGCGCCAAGACTCCGACCAGGGCCAGCACCGTGAA
>DMNK01000050.1:6544-8370 GCA_003453695.1 Acidimicrobiaceae bacterium
CCGGCGCCCATGACGGCGAGCACGAAGGCCAGCGCCGCCCCGAGGCGAAGCGCCAGCCTCACGCCGCCGGCTCCCTCGCTGCCTTGGCCGGCTCGACCGAGGTTGCCTCGTACAGCACCCCCGTACCCCCGTCCCTGCCGCTGAAGGTGGACACGGCGAAGCCGGCGATCACCACCGGCGTCCCCACCACCAGGTTCTTGGGCTCCTTGGGCGTCCGCACCCCGACCACCTGGGGGCGTCCGTAGCCCATCACGATGACGTCGGTGCGGTAGAGGGCCTCGCCTTCTCGGTTCTTCTTGTGCTCCCCGGACTCGTAGTCGAGGACCGCCTCTGGCGGCGCCCCGCACAGGAGCAGGAGCTTGCTGGCGTCCACGGGCAGTGCCATGGAGCCTCCTTTCTCTTTGGGCGGGCCGGGACCTCCGGCCCTGGACCGCGGACTTCTCCGCGGACAAGCTGGTCGGCAGGGGGGCGCGGCCTTTCGGGCGCGACCAGGAGGTGCCGAGGTCCAGTGGTGAGGCGCTTCGCCCCTGCTCTCGCCGCCGCGACTGTCATTGGCTTTCTCGCCGTTGGCGTCGTGAGCACCGGCGCTGCAGCCCAGCCTTCGAGCCAGACGTCCTCGACCGCTGCCCTCCCGCCCGATCTCTTCACGGCCACGACCGCGACGGGTGCGACGATCGGGATCGACGTCGCCATCGACGACCTGCTGCTCCGTACGCCCGAACAGGTGCCGCGAGAGTTGCCGCGGCTCCCCACTGGCGACATCTACCTCGATGTACGCCTCCAGGTCGCGCCGGCCGATGCGCCCTACCTCCCGATCGTCCTCCCGATCGCAGCCACCTCTCTTCGCGTCGATGGGCGCACCGAGTATCCGAGCCGAGGATCGACCGACAGCGACTGGTACTTCCCGGTGCCCGCCTCGGTCAGATCGGCGGTCCTCACCAACACCGCAGCCACCGACCACGCGCCGACACTGGAAGCAGACGGACAGGTCACCATCAGAACCCTCCACCCGACGATCCTCGGGTTCCTCTTTCCGCCACCTGTGACCGGGCCCGCTTCCGCCGCCGGATCGCGATCCTCTGCCAGCCACCGGAAAGGCAGCTCGACTGCCGCGGCCGTCGGGCTCGGAGCAAGCGGGATTGTGGTCGTCGTCGGCGGCGCCGCCGGTCTGCTCACCTTCGGTCGCCGACGCGCCTTCTACAAGGCCGACCGAGCAGGCCGCATCGTGCTCGTGGCCCCGCCCCTCATCGCCGCCGAGGTAGCGCCACGGGCCCCGGAAGTCCCGACCCGTGGGGCGCCGCAGCGATTCACGGTGAAGATCCTGGGCTGGCTCGAGATCACGACGACCAAGGGAGGTTCCGAGGACCCGGTGGCCGCCTCGGGACCGATCTCCGAGATCGTCGTGTTCCTGGTGCTCAACCCAGGGCGCACCTTCACGTCGATCCAGCTGCGCGAGGCGATCTGGGGCCTGGGTAGAAGCCCCTTGAGCTCGGGCACCTTCCGCAAGTACATGGTGCAGCTGCGCAAGGCGTTCGGAAGCGGTGTGGTGGTCACCGAGCGCTACCGCTACGAGCTCACGGCGGCGGTCGTCTCCGACCTGGCCATGTTCCGGGCCTCCGTCCGCAAGGACGACGGTCTCGCTGGGCCCGAAGAGGCGCTGTCGCTCGTACGCGGCCCGGTGCTCAACGGGTGCTTCGACGGCAAGAAGAACTCGCCCTTCGCGTGGGCGGTCGGTGTCGCCAACGACATCGAAGACGAGGTCACCTCTGTCGCTCACGACCTGGCGCTGTCTTGCCTGGCGGCACACGACCCCGACCGAGCGGCCA
>DMNK01000050.1:8585-8882 GCA_003453695.1 Acidimicrobiaceae bacterium
CGGCGACCAACCTGCGCCTGCGCCTCCTCGAGCTCGAAGTCGGCTCTACCCTCGGTGGCGCAAGCGAGCTCAGCCGCCGCCTGGCGGCCGCCCGGGCCGCCTTGGCCGGCTTCCCCGAAGACGTCACCCGGCTCGAGGCGGCGGCGGACAACCTCGGTGGGAAGGCCCTTCGAAGCTGAAGGCGGTCGGCTGGTGGCGGCTCTCACGGCCAGCCACCGTGCCCAAGGGGGTGTTACCTAAGTTGTGACCTTTCTCGACCCTCGGGAAAATGGCCTCCTGACCTGCGACGCTGACCCC
>DMNK01000044.1 GCA_003453695.1 Acidimicrobiaceae bacterium
TCGTAAGTGTGGCAGGAATGACTCCCGAACAGCGTTCACCCCAGCGTGCGCCGCAGCCGGGGCTCGTCGTCGCTCGCCGACGTCCGGAGACTGGCGGGGCGGCTCACGGGAGGCGACATCCGCAAGCTGCGTTCCTACGCCGACGACCTCGAAACGGTTGCCTCGGCATGCCGAGAATCGACGGCCGCCGCCCTACGAGCGGTACGGGGGGAAGTAGGACTGGGCGAGACCATGGACGTGCTCGATTCCTCGCGACGGGAGGCGGACCGCTCGACCCACGCCGACGATCTCCTGGCCCTCGAGTCGGTGGCGGCGCTGCACCCGGACGCGGCCACATTTGAGTTGTGGCTGAGAGAGCTGCTGAGCAGGCCGCACCCCCAGGGCGATGTCGTCGTCCTGTCGAGCATCCACAAGATGAAGGGCAGAGAGTGGGATCACGTCATCGTCTTCGGGGTTTCGAAGGGCCTGCTCCCGCACCGGTTGAGCGACGACGAGGAGGGCGAGCGACGCGTCTTTCATGTGGCCATCACCAGAGCCCGCCAGCAAGCGGTGATCCTGGCGGATGCCGAAGCGCCGTCGGTGTTCCTGGACGAGCTGGACGGGCGCCGTCCACGATCCGACCGACGGAAGTTGCCGCCCGAGCGGAGCCGGGTGGCGCTGGGCGCCGGAGCGTCGCCGATGACCCGAGCCGAAGGGCGACGACCGTCTCCTCGTGGTCGCAAGACGCCCAAACAACGGACGGAGCCGACGGTGGCCGCTGCCATCGGGCTTGTCATCGAGCATCGAGGGCATCGAGGTGAGATCGTGCAACTCGGTGACACAGACGCCGTGATGGCAGTGGGAATGGCCAAAGTGGGGGTCAAGTACGGCTCCGAGGTCACCGTCGAAGGACGTTTGGTCAGGCTGAGCGGTCCTGCCGTCGCGCCGGCGGGCTCGGCCAGTGCGGAATCGGCCGAGGCTGCCCTTCGGGGCTGGCGTGCCGAGTCTGCCCGTCGGGAGAAGGTGCCGGCGTATGTGATCATGAATGACGTCGAGCTGGTCGGCATCGCGACCCAACGCCCGAGGACCCTGGCCGAGCTCGCTGGATGCCGCGGCATGGGCCCGATCCGCCTTGAGCGCTACGGAGACGAGATCCTCGCTGTGCTGGCGGACTGCGCGTCAGGTGGGGAGGAGTAGCCAGGAGTAGCGCAAGTAATCGGAGCCCGTCATTGATCGGCTCCCCGGGTCTCTGGTTGAGGCCAATCGGCCTCGTCCGATTGGCCTAGCTGCCGGCCGCACGGCGCCGCAGGCGGTCAACCCAACGACGCCGACGACGCCGAGAGCTCACGGGTGTGGACGCATGTACGCGATGTGGCGGGCGTTGGTTGACGGCCGGTTGTCGGTGCCGTGCCACGTACCAAGATCGCGATCAAAGCTGCTCAACGGCGTTAGGCAGAAAGAGCCCAAACCGGGCCGCGCCTAGAGCGAATCGTCGATTGGCTCGATGCCGTCTATTCGGATGGGGCGGTTCACGTATTCCAGATCAGCTTCTCGGCGGTATCGCAAGGTATCTGCTAGCCGCGACCAGAGATAGCCTTCTCCTCGGTGACAGGGTCCGAGCTGATCGATGGCGCAGTCAAACGACTTCGAAGGCACCCGATCGCATACAGCATTGCCGGTGTAGTCCTCGTCCTCCTGATCATCGGCAGCGTCGCCGGCTCCAGTCCGAAGTCTCCGCGCTCGAGCGCATCGACTGTGAATTCTGCCGGTGGAGCATTTGGATCGACTACGACCTCGACCGAGGACGACACCTCGGGACCTGGGTCACCAACCATCGAAGGGTCGGTCGTCGCGACCGGAAGCGGAGATGCCCCGGGTTCGTCGGCTTGCAGGACAGGCAATCCGCTCGCCAACGTCTATCACCCCAACCGACTTCTGGTTAAGGCCGCGTGTGCGACGGTGAGCGGGACCGTCGAGTCGATCCGTTCGGAGGACGACGGCGACGTCCATTTCGACATTGCCCTCGACCCTCAATACTCGAGTTTGCTGACGCCGGAGAACGACTCTCAGCAGCATGGATGGCTGGTGGACGAGATCGTGCCCGCGGACGAACCCGGATGCACACCGGGAACACCACCGCGACCTGCTACTGGCAGCTATGACTACGGAATCTGCACCGGAGCAGATGAGCAAACCCCAGTCATGGGCTCGCACGTCTTTGTGACTGGTCCGTACGTTTTGGATGAGGACCACGGCGGGTGGGCAGAGATCCACCCTGTATGGGCCGTCTCGACGTCCATGACCGCCGTCACCACTACGACTGCACCGGCGACTACATCTCCACCCACGACGTCCGCAGCTACTGCGGCGCCGCCACCGCCGAGCCCGGGCCACAGCTGCAGCGCCAGCATGTCCAACCCGACACCGGGAACAAGTGGTGACGAAACGGTGAACATCTCGTCCAATGTTCCCAATGCTCCGGTCACCATCAGTAAACACTACAAAACTACGACCTCATACGACTCTGGTACCACCGATGCCAATGGGTCGGCTGCGGTCACGTTCAGTATTGGGCGCCCGACGGCTGGCTACACAGTGGAGGTGGACGTAAGCATCAATAACGGAGAGGCTTCCTGCTCTACGTCGTTTACACCCCAGTAGGGCTAAGAATCTGATTTCCCATCAGGTGTTTACGTGTGGTGCTTGACAACAGATCGGATGATCTGCCGAGCGCGGGCCGACAGGGGATCTTCCGGAAAGTACGAGTCGTAGAGTTCGACGATCTGATCCTCCGTGCTTAATCCAAGTCGCTTCACGAGGAACTCGATATCGCCTTCGTCCCGGCGACCTCGGCTGGCTCTGAGCTTCATGGCCAGCATGGTCGGCTCGTCAGCGGCGACAACTTCCAGCGAGTCCAGATGGAATACCGGCGCCCAGCGGATTGTGCTTGTGAGGGGAAGGAAGATCTTGGCGTCATTGTTCAGCCACCCCCGTGGAAGCCCGAGCTGGCCTGCTACCACGTCGGCGGCTTCGAGCACCTTCTCGGGGGGGTAGACATCCGCGTCGATGTCGTTGGTGGCGGAGCGGGCATGAAAGGCGAGGACCATTACGGCCCC
>DMNK01000103.1:0-216 GCA_003453695.1 Acidimicrobiaceae bacterium
CACCAGCTCCAGCACCTCGTCGACGCGCTTGCGCGCGATGGCGTTGCTCCGAGCCAGGGTGAGCAGATGGGACCGGGCGGAGCGGCCCGGATGGATGGACTTCGCCTCGAGCAGCCCACCCACTTCCCGCAGTGGCCACGGGAGATCGTGGTAGCGACGTCCCGACACGGTCACGGTGCCCGAGCCAGGCCAGTCCAGGCCCATGATCATGCGCAT
>DMNK01000103.1:364-12737 GCA_003453695.1 Acidimicrobiaceae bacterium
CGCATGGTGGTGGACTTGCCGGACCCGTTGGGCCCGAGAAAGCCGGTCACGGTACCGGGGCGCACGTCGAAGGACAGGTCGTCCACGGCGACGACGTTGCCGAACCGCTTGGAGAGCCCCCGAGCCTCGATCACCTCGCGAGCCTGGCACAGAGGCCCCGCGAGTGGGTATCAGGGTGAACCCTCACTCGCCCCGGAGACGGGGCCAGCGCCTCGGCGACGAGCTCCCGCGCCGCATCTCGCACCGCCAGCCGTTCGCCCAAGCGCTTCGCGGCTCGCCCGTGCAGCTGCCGGCTTCGCCCCACCGGCTGGAGACCGGTTCCCGCCCTGGCCGGACGGGTACATGGCCCTTTCGGGAATCGACGGGAGGGGACTTCCATGCTCGGCATCACTGACATGGCCGGAATGGTGCTCAAGGCCACGGTGGCCTCCACCGGGGACCCGACGCTGGCGGTTCGGGTCTCCGCGGGCCCAGCCGACCCGATGACCAACGGCTCTCGGGTCCTCCGGCTCGACCTGGTCAGCGACGTAGAGACCGAGGACGAAGTGCTGGAAGCTCCCGGTGGCGCGCACGTCGTAGTGGAGCGACAGCTGTTGCCCCTCCTCGACGACAAGGTGCTCGACGCCAACGTCGACGCCGAGGGACGGTCTTCGCTGTTCATCGCCGAGGCCTGAGGCGGCTCGGTCTGAGCCGTCGGCGAAGGGCGCGGCCGGGCCGGGCCCGTCGCGAACGAACGCACAACAAACCTTCCACCTCTTATCGGGCGCGCCCAGGCGGCCGATAGGACTATCGGTGCCTCTCTCGCAGCGCCGCGCCGCGAGAGGGGGGCCTCGGCGATGCCAAGACAACACAGCACTTCAGAGGATCAGCACCTCGACCTGGCGGGCGGGCACACCGGCAAGGTCCTGGTGGTCGACGACGACCCGGCCGTGCGCTCCACGATGGCGGACGTCCTCCGCTCCCATGGCTTTGCCGTCGCCGAGGCCGCCGACGGCGCAGCGGCGACCTGGCTGATCGCCGACGGAGATTTCGACGTCGTGGTCCTGGATCTTTCTCTCTGCCACGTCGATGGCACCGCTGTGCTCGACGCCTTGGAACCGACGGCGACCGTCGTGATCGTGTCGGCATTCTCCGCCTTCGACGAGGAGGCGATTCGGAGCCAGTTCAGTTCGACTGTCTTCAGCTGCCTCCGCAAACCGGTGGCCCCCCGGCGCTTGCTCGAGGTCGTCTCGGCCGCCGCCGCCGCCGGTCGCTGCCCACGGGTGCGCCCCATTGCCCCGCGAGACGCCCTCCGCCTGGGCTTTGCCGGCCTGGCCCGGCTGGGACCTATCTAGGGCGCGCCCGGAACTCCCGCTCGGACCCGGTCAGGACCGGCGCAGACCCCCCGCCTGCCGGGCAGCACGACCCGAGCGGCTCAGGCGCGGCCGTTGCGCTCCCGGTGGCTGCACCCTGGCCAGCAACAGGGCCGCCGCTGGCCTTCCTCCAGCTCTTCCTGGGTCCGGCGGATGCGGCGTTGGCGCGTCGTCTCCTGCTTGGCCTCCTCGACCCAGCAGATGAACTCGTTGCGGGCCAGAGGCGTGATGTCGTTCCACGCATCGAGGGCCACGGGGTTGGCCGCCAGTGCCTCACGCAGGTCGGCGGGGAGCTTGTGCACGACGCCACCGGCTACTCGTGCGCTGCTCACGGCACCAGGGTACCGGCGGCGATCGGCCATCTTCAGCGTCCCACGAGGAACGCTGGACCCACGGTGATGGAGCAGCCTCCGGCTGACCGTCAATGGCCGAGCCGCCGACGGTTCGGGACCGCTAGGGAATGATGAGGCGAGCGAGGTGGGCGAAACCCGTCAAGGGAGCCGGCCACAGCCCGAACAGCACCGTGACACCCACGCACAGGGCGATGGCGACGGCGGCCGGCGCCTCGGGCACCTCCCACGAGGCCACCGGCGTCCTGGTCGCAGACAGGGTGAGCGTCCCGCCTGGCCCCGCCTGCTCGTCGGCGCCGGCGGAGGGGGCCATCGACGAAGACCCGGCCTCGGTGCCGGCAAGGAGCAGATCAGCGCCGTCGCCGTAGCCGGGGGCGCCGGCGCCTGCCTCGGCCGGGGCGGCGTACATGAGGAGCACCACCCGCAGATAGAAGAACCCGGCGATGGCGGCGGTCACCATGGCGATCACCGCCAACGCCGTGGACCGGGCCCCGACGGATGCGGAGACGACCTCCAGCTTGGCCAGGAAGCCGGTGGTGAACGGGATGCCGGCCTGGGCCAGCAGCATCGTCGTGAGAGCCAGCGCCAACAGCGGCGAGCGACGGGCCAGGCCCCGATAGCGCTCGAGGTCGTGGTCGTCGTCACCGGGCCCGGCCACGAGCGTGATGACGGCGAAGCTCCCGATCACCATGAAGGAATAGACGAACAGGTAGTACAGCGCCGCCTCCACTCCGCGCGTGGTTGCGGCCTGGACCCCGAGCAGCACGAAACCGGCGTGGTTGATGGAGGAGTAAGCCAGCATGCGCTTGATGTCACGCTGCACGAGGGCCACCACCGCCCCCAGCGTCAGGGTGAGCAGGGCCAAGACCCACACGGCCGGCTGCCAGTCGGTCCGCAACACGCCGAACGAGGAGATGAACACGCGCAGCAAGGCGGCGAACCCTCCCGCCTTGGCGACGGCGGCCATGAATCCGGTGACGGGGGTGGGCGCACCCTGGTACACGTCTGGGGTCCACAGGTGGAAGGGCACCGCCGCCACCTTGAAGGCGAAGCCCACCAACAGCAGTGCCAAGCCCGCCAGGAGCAGCCCGTCGTGGAGAAGGATGTTGCGGGCCAGGTAGTCGGTGATCTGCGGGAGGTCGGTGGTGCCGGTGGCCCCGTACACGAGGGCGATGCCGTAGACGAACACCGCCGACGAGAAGCTGCCCAGGACGAAGTACTTGAGCCCGGCCTCACCCGATTGCTGGCGTCGATGGTCGAAGGCCGCCAGCACGTACAAGGCGATGGACATGATCTCGAGGCCGAGGAACACCACAATGAGGTCGTTGGCCTCGCCCATGACGACGGCGCCCGCCGCCGAGACGAGCATGAGGACCTGCAGCTCCGGGCCCCACCCGCTCGGGTGCCGCCGTTGCCAGGAGTCGGCCACCAGAGCGGTGAGGAACACCGCCGAGGTGACCAGGACGGAGATGAGCGCGCTGAAACCGTCTTGGACCACGGCGCCGGCAATGGCGACGTGCGGGCCGCTGTGACGGATGTCGCCCCACTGCACGAGCGACGCCACCAGCGCCGCCAGCGCCACGCCCACTGTGAGGGACGTGGTGGTGGACGCCGGCAGCCGCCTCGGCCACACCGCCGACACGGCGAGCATGGCGCCCGCCCCGCCCAAGAGGATGAGCACGGGCATGATCGACAGGTAGGCGATCTTGGGCAACGCCAGGTGGCCGGCGACGGCGAGCACCGAGGTCACCGTCGCCCTCCACCGGACACGGTGACGGCGTCCGGCGACAGCGACGACGAAGTGGTGTAGGCGCCCGACGACGAGGAAGCGGGCGCCGGCCCTCTCGACACCGCCGGCTCACGCGTCGCACCCCCCTGGTCGACCTGGCTCACGAGCCGCTGCACGGACGGCGTGATGCGATCGAGCAGGGGCTTGGGATAGATGCCGAGGAAGGCGATGATCAGCACCAGGGGTGCCACCACGGCGGCCTGCCGCCACGACAGGTCGGCAACCTGGGCCGTGGCCGGGTCGGGCTCCAGGTGGAAGGCCTGCTGGTAGGCCCACAGGAGATAGAGCGCGGCGATCACCACCCCGCCGGTGGCCACCACCGCCCACCAGCGGTGGGTGACGAAGGTGCCGATGAGGACGAGGAACTCGCCCACGAAGCCGCTGAGCCCGGGCAGCCCGATCGCCCCCATCATCCCGACGGTGAAGATCCCCGCCAACACGGGGGCGGGGCGCTGCAGGCCACGCAGGCCGTCGGTGCTCCACGTGCCGCGCCGCTCGTAGATCCACCCGATGGCGATGAACAGCACGGCGATGATGAGCCCGTGGTTCACCATCTGGACCACGCCCCCGGTGACGCCTTGGGTGGTGAGGGCGAAGGTGCCGAGCACGACGAAGCCCAGGTGCGCCAGCGAGGAGTAGGCCACGAGCCGCTTCAAGTCCTTGGTGGCGCAGGCCACGATCCCGCCGTAGATGATCCCCGCCACTCCGAGGGTGAGCAGCAGCGGCGCCAGGTCCACCACCGCCCGGGGGAACAGGGTCAGGTCGAAGCGGATGATGCCGTACGTCCCCATCTTGGCCATCACGGCCGCCAGCACCACCGACCCTGCCGTGGGCGCCTCGGCGTAGGCGTCGGGGGACCAGGTGTGGAAGGGGAACACGGGGGCCTTCACCGCGAAGGCCGCCGTGAAGGCCAGGAACAGAAGCACCTGCGAGGCCAGACCGAGATGGGTGTGCATCAAGGTGACGAGGTCGAAGGTGAGGCGGCCCGTCTGGTGCTCGTGCTCGAAGGCCACGGCCACGATGCCGACGAGCAGGAAAGCCGAGCCCAGGAAGGTGTAGATGAAGAACTTGATGGCCGCGTAGGCGCGTCGGGAGTACCCCCACCGGCTGATGAGGAAGTACACCGGCACCAGCGTCAGCTCGAAGAACAGGAAGAAGAGGATCAGGTCGAGGGCGACGAAGCTGCCCAGACACCCGGCTTCCAGGAGAAGCAGCCAGGCGACGGCGTCGCGGCTGGTGCCGAGGCTTCCGCTGAGCAGCACCAGCGGGAAGAGCACGGCGGCCATGAGGACGAGGAACAGCGAGATCCCGTCCACCCCCAGGTGCCAGGAGATGCCGAGTTGCGGTGCCCAGATGTGCTGGCTCACGAGCCGGAACCCACCGTTCCCGGCTTGGTAACGCGCTGCGATGGTGGCGGCCAGGGCCAAGGTGGACAGCGTGGTGACCAGCCCGATGGCCTGCACCACCCGGGCCTGGAGGCGCTCGCCCAGGCCCGTCGGCACCAGCACAGCGACGAGGGCGCCGCACGCCGGCAGCAGCACGAGCACGGTGAGGAAGGGGAACGCCGTGTCGTGGGTCACCGGCGCCGCTCCCTCACGCCCACGCCCGTGCCGCCATGAAGACGAGCAGTCCGGCTGCCCCGAGCGCGATGCCCAGGGCGTACTGGCGGACGAAGCCCGTCTGCAACCTGCGCATGATGCTCCCGCTGTTGCGGGCCAGCCGCCCGATGCCGTTCACGGCGCCGTCGATGACCTGGTTGTCCACCACCACCAGCGAGAAGCGGGCCAAGGCCTGCCCGGGCCGGCCGATGACGGCGTCGTAGATGTCGTCCAGGTAATAGGAACGCTGCAGCATCGCCGGCTCGAGCTCGGGCCGCTCGGGCTGCCTCGCCCACAGCGGCAGCGCCACCGCCAGGCCCACCAGCGCCACCAGGCTGTCCACCACGCCGAGCACCCACTGAGCCGTCCCCGACAGATGGGCGTCGAAGAGCCGGGACCCGAAGACCGGGTCGAGCCACCGCAGCGGCGACCACCCCGGGTGCCACGGAAGAAGGAGCACCCCGCCCGCCAAGGACAGCACGGCCAGCACCACGAGCGGCCAGGCCATGACCCAGGGCGCCTCGTGGGGATGGGCGTCGTGGTCGCCGGCCGGCGCCTGCAGCACCTGGCGCCAGCGGTCGTCGCCGAAGAAGGCCAGCGCGCTCAGCCTCGTCATGTAATAGGCGGTCAGCGCCGCCGTCACCAGCCCCACGAACCACAGGACCGGGAAGCGGGCGTAGGCGTTGTCGAGCACGTCACCCTTGGCCCAGAACCCCGACAGGGGGGGGATGCCGGCGATGGCCAGCCAGCCGAAGACGAAGGTGGCAAAGGTGAGCGGCAGCCACCGGCGCAGGTTGCCCATGCGCTTGAGGTCCTGCTCGTTGTCGAGGCCGTGGATGACCGAGCCGGCACCGAGGAACAGCTCGGCCTTGAAGAAGGCGTGGGCCACCATGAGGAAGATGGCCGCCTCGTAGGCACCGGTACCGGCGGCCAGGAACATGTAGCCCAGCTGGGACACCGTGGAGTAGGCGAGCACCTTCTTGATGTCCTGCTGGGCACAGCCGATGGTGGCGGCCACCAGCGCCGTGACCGCTCCGATGCTCGCCACCACCAGCTGCGCCGGATGCGACAGGCCGAGCAGCGGGTTGATGCGGCACATGAGGAACACCCCGGCCGTCACCATGGTGGCGGCGTGAATGAGGGCGGAGACCGGCGTGGGGCCTTCCATGGCGTCGGCCAACCAGGGGAACAGCGGGAGCTGGGCCGACTTCCCCACGGCGGCGACGAACAACAGCAGGCAGATGGCGGTGCGCGCCGCGGGGTCGATCGACGAGGCGTGGGCGAAGATGCCGTGGTACTGCAGCGTGCCGGTCTTGTCGAAGACGAGGAACACGGCGACGAGGAAGCCCACGTCGGCGAGCCGGTTGTAGAGGAACGCCTTCTTGCCGGCGCTGGCGGCGGTGGGCCGGCCGAACCAGTAGGCGATCAACCAGTACGAGCACACCCCCACGCCTTCCCAGCCCACAAAGGTGAAGAGGAGGTTGTCGCCCAGGACGAGCATGAGCATGGAGGCGACGAAGAGGTTCATGTACAGGAAGAACTTGGGAAAGTCTTTGTCGCCCTTCATGTAGCCGATGGAGTAGAGGTGGATGAGGGTGCTCACCCCGGTGACGAACAGGGCCATGGTCATCGACAGCGGGTCGATGAGGAGCGCCGCCTTGACGTTCAGCCCGCCCACCGGGATCCAGGTGAAGAGCGTCTGGTCGAAGGAGCGGCCCGAGGAGGGCATCTTGAGCAGTCCGGCATAGGTGATGCAGGCCACGACGAACGACCCCGCCACTGCTCCCGTGCCCACCCATCCCGCCAGCGGGTCACCCAGGCGGCGGCCACCCAGGGCGAGCACGACGAAGCCCGCCAGCGGCAGGAGGAACATGAGGAAGGCGGCGTGGATCATGGTCGGTGTGGTGGCGGGGCGATGGCGCTCAGCCCTTCAGGATGTGGAGGTCGTCGGCGGTGGCGTCGCGCCGTCGTCGGAAGATGGCCACCACCAGGCCCAGTCCCACGACCACCTCGGCGGCCGCCACCACCAGCACGAAGAACACGAGCGCCTGGCCGCCGATGTCGTTGAGCATGCGGGAGTAGGTGACGAGGGTCAGGTTGGCGGCGTTCAGCATGAGCTCGATGCACATGAACATCACGAGGACGTTGCGCCGCACCAGCAGCCCGAGCGCGCCGATCGTGAAGAGCACGGCGGCCAACGACAGGTACCAGGCTCCGGGGACGCTCACCGCCGCACCTCCTCGACGGCACGCTCCCCGGCCGGGCGCTCCTCGACGGCGGCGTCGTCGGGGGGCACGGCGGCGGGTGAGGCGCCGGGCCAGGCAATGTCCTCGTCGAGCTCGTGCTCGTCGGGGGGGGCGGCAGGTGGAGAGCTCGGGCGCCGGGCGAGGACCACGGCGCCGACCACGGCGATCACGAGGAGGGCGGCCGTGGCTTCGAAGGGGAAGAGGTAGGTGGTGAACACCGAGCGGCCCAGGGCGGCCACGTCTCCGCCCTTGGCGCCCCGCACGGCGCCGGCCACGGAGTGGGCACCCACCGCCCAGTGCCCCTCCACCCCGAGGGCCACCAACCCGCCCAGTCCGATCACGGCCAGGACGGCGGCCAGCGGGCGCTGGGCGGGGAGCGGCTCCTTGACCAGGTTCTCGAGGCGGTCGACACCGAGGAACATGATCACGAACAGGAACAGCACCACGACGGCGCCGGCGTACACGATGACCTGCACGGCGGCCAGGAAGTTGGCTCCCTCCTCGATGAAGAGCACGGCGACGCCGAACAACGTGGCCACCAGCGAGAGCGCGGCGTGCACGGGATTGCGCGACAGCACGACGCCGAAGCCGCCGGCCAGGATGACGACCGCCCCGGCGACGAACACGATGGTGTCGACTGCGGTGGCGGTGGCGGGCAAGGACAGCACCGAGAGGGCGTGGACCATCAATCCCTCCTGTTGCCCGGCCGCAGCATCTGGCTCTGGAGCTTCATGCGACGGCGCAGGCGCTGCAGGACGCCGGGCAGTCCCCGCTCCCCCGGCGGGCGCTCGGCGTCGTCCAGATGCAGTGTGAGCACCTCGCGCAAGGACTTGACCCCGGTGGCCTCGTCGTCGCGCCATCCGCTCTGGCCGCCCTCGGGCGCCCGCACCCCGTAGCCGAGCTCCCCCGACCACTGCACCCTGCCCTCGTACTCGGCGGCTCCCGACGGCGACGTGGCGCGCATCCATGCCGAGGTGTGGGCGTCGTCCCCGGGCCGCCAGTCCTCCCAGGGCAGGTCCTTGGGCCGGCCCTCGTCGTCCACCAGCAGCTCTTGCTTGGTGTAAATGGCGTCCGCCCTGTTGGTGAAGGAGAACTCGAAGAGCTTGGTCTCGGTGATGGCTTCGGTGGGGCACGCCTCCACGCACATGTCACAGTGGATGCAGCGCAGGTAGTTGATCTCGTAGACGAACCCGTAGCGCTCCCCGGGCGACACCGGGTCCGCCGGCGGGTTGTCGGCTCCCCGGACGTAGATGCAGTCGGCAGGGCACACTCCGGCGCACAGCTCGCAACCGATGCACTTCTCCATGCCGTCCTCGTAGCGGTTGAGGACGTGCCGGCCGTGGAGGCGCACCGGCTTGGGCTTCTTCTCGAGCGGGTACTCCCAGGTGACCCGGGGGCGCGCCATCTGCTCCAGGGTCACCTTGAACCCTCCGAGGAAGCGCAGGTCCTCCTTCAATCCGTCGAGGAACCCCATCAGGCGAAGCCCTCCTCACCGAGCTCTTCGCGCCGGATCACGCCGACCCGAATGGCGCGGACGAGCAAGCCGGCCGCCACCACCAGGGCGAAGATGATCCCGACTCCCCACCAGCTGCCCACCAGCACCGCCGCCACCACGAGCGTCCAGGCCAGAGACAGCGGGATGAGCACCTTCCAGCCGAGGTCCATGAGCTGGTCGTAGCGCAGCCGGGGCAGGGCGGCCCGCAGCCACACGTAGACGAACAGGAAGACGAGGGTCTTGCCCAGGAACCACAGGATCGGCCACAGCCAGGTCACGAAGTGGAACCGGGGCCCGTCGGGGCCCCCCAGGAACAGCGTGACGATGACCGCCGACATGGTGATGGTGTTCATGAACTCGGCCAGGAAGAACATGGCGAAGCGGATGGCCGAGTACTCGGTGTGGAACCCCCCCACCAGCTCCTGCTCCGCCTCCACCAGATCGAAGGGCGGGCGGTTGAGCTCGGCGGTGATGGCCACCATGAAGATCACGAAGGGCACGATCCCGGTCCGGATCAGGTTCCAACTGGCGAAGAAGGTGTGGGACTGGGAGTCGACGATGCCCCGCGTGGACAGGGTGCCGGCCAGGAGGACGGTCATGATGACGGTCATGCCGAGAGCGGCCTCGTAGGACACCATCTGGGCCGAGGCCCGCACCGATCCGAGCAGCGGGTACTTGGACCCCGACGACCATCCGGCCAGCATCACGCCGTAGACCGAGATGGACGACATGGCCAGGAGCAACAGGATGCCGATGGGCGGGTCGGCCAGCTGCAGCTCGAAGGTGTGGTGCGCCACCGTGACGTCCCCGCCGACCGGGACGATGGAGAAGGCGACGAAGGCCGGGACCAGCGACAGGTAGGGCGCCAGCTTGAAGACGAAGCGGTCGGCCCGCTCGGGCAGGAGGTCCTCCTTGAAGAAGAGCTTGACCCCGTCGGCCAGGGTCTGGAGGATCCCGAACGGCCCGGCCCGGTTGGGCCCGATGCGGGCCTGCATGTCGGAGATGACCTTGCGCTCGAACCAGATCATGAGCATCACCGACACGAGCAGCACGCCGAAGACCACGACGACCTTGATGAGGGCGATGACCAGTTGCGCCCAGTGCACCCCGACGTCGTAGAGGGGATCGAGGGCGAGGAGCGCGGCGGTCACGGTGTCTCCAAGCGAAGGTCGTTCACGGCCGCGGAGGCGTCGATGAGCGCCGATGCCCCCGGGCCGTCGCCGGCGTCGCGGTTGAACGACACCGACACCGATCCCTCAGGCACCCCGGCGTCGGCGTGGGCCTCGAGCACGAGGGCCGCCTTCTCCCCCCGCAGCCGCACCCGTCCCCGGCTCGGCACACCGAGGCGCTCCAGCTCCAGCGGATGCAGGCGGGCCGACGCCACCCCGGCCAGCGGGGCCAGCGCTTCCGACGCCTCCACCACGGCCCCGTCGTCGTAGAGCCGGCGTCCCGATACGAGGCGCACTCCGTAGCCGTCGCGTGCGGTGACGTGCGGCGCCGCCATGGTGGCGGGCGGGCCCATGAGCAGCGGCCGCCGCTCCCCGGTCCCCGCCGCGCCCTGCCCGGTCGTCTCCTCCTCGGTCCCGAGCGGCTCGGCCACCCCGGCGCGCGGCGGCGCGCCCTGGCGCTCGACGGCCTCGATGCCGGGGGTGGCCATGGGGTCGAAGAGCCGCAGGCGAAGAGCGGGGAGCGCCACCGGCGTGGCCGCCACCGGGACCACCACGCCGTCGTGACCGGCGGGGCCGTCGAGCACGGCGCGGGTGACCCCGGCGTGCGACGGAGCCAGCCGTTCGATCTCGTCCCACAGCCCGGCCACGTCGGTCACCCCGAGGTCGCCTCCCATGCGGGCGGCCAGCTCGGCGGCCACCATCCAGTCGGGCCAGCACTGGCCGGGCGCCACCAGCTTCTGGCCGAGGCGGGTGACCCGCCCTTCGATGTTCGTGGTGGTGCCCCCCCGCTCGTGCGCTCCGGCGACGGGAAGGACGACGTCGGCGCGCGCCGACGACGGAGAGAGAAAGGTGTCCACCGCCACCACGAAGCCGGCGGACTCGAGCGCCTGCTCGGCCAGGGCGCGGTCGGGGAAGTCGCTCAGGGGATCGGCGCCCAGCAGCACCAGGCCGTCCATGTCGCCCGACGCCAGGGCGTCGAGCATCCCCGCCGTGTCCCGGCCCCGCTCTGCGGGGACGGCGCCCCAGGCCGCCTCGTACCACGCCCGTCCGTCTTCGAGCCGCAGCCGGCCCGGCAGCACGCCGGGGGCCAGTCCCATGTCGAGGGCGCCCATCACGTTGCCCCGGCGCAGTGCCGGGAGAAAGCGCGCCCCGGGCCACCGTTGGGACAGGGCCAGCGCCGCTCGCCCCACCAGCCCGGCGTGCTCGGCCAGCGACGGCCGCCCGAGCACCACCACCACGCCCCGGCCGCCGTCCCCGGCCCGGCCCAGCGCCTCCTTCGCCGCCGACCACTCGGCGGCGTCGACGCCCCGGGGCGCTGCGCCCGCGCTGTCCCCGGACGACGTGAGCGCCTCGACCAGCGCGTCGAGCTCCCCGGGGCGGTACCGCAGCGAAGCAGACGCCAGGCCGCTCAAGGCGGTGGACCGAGGCGAGATCTCGACCAGGCGGCTGTCCCCGGCGTCCAGTGCGCCCCGCAGGCGCAGGTAGAGCACGGGCAGCTCTTCGCGCAGGTCGCCCGCCATGGTGACCACGCACGGCGCCGAGCAGGCGTCGTCGACGGTGGCCCGGGGCAGGCCCAGGACGAGCTCGGCGTCGAGGCCGTCACCGAGCTGGGCGTCGACGTTGTCGGTGCCGATCACCCCTTTGGCCAGCTTGGCCCAAGCGTAGGCGTCCTCGTTGGAGAGCCGCGCCCCCCCCACGACCCCGACGGCACCGGGGCCGGCGCCGACCCTCAGGTGCTCGAGGCGCGACGCCACCTCCGACAGCGCCTCGGCCCACGACACCGGCTCGAGCTCGCCGCTGCGATGACGGCGCAGGAGGGGCTCGGTGAGGCGGTCGGAGGAATTGGCCGCCTCGTAGCCGAAGCGGCCCTTGTCACACAGCCAGCTCTGGTTGACCGGGTCGACGTCCACGCCCAGCAGCCTGGTGACCCGGTTGGCCGATGACTGCACCGCCACCCGGCAGCCGAATGCGCACGTGGTGCACGTGGACTCCACCTGGTCGAGGTCCCAGGGACGGGCCAGGAAGCGATAGGGGGTGGAGGTGAGCGCGCCCACCGGGCAGATCTGGATGGTGTTGCCGCTGAAGTACGAGGTGAAGGTGTGCCCCTCGGCGATATTCACCTCGAGGGCGTCGCCGCGCACCAAGAAGTCGATCTGCGGCTCGCCGGCGATCTCGGCGGCGAAGCGCACGCAGCGGCCGCACTGGATGCAGCGCTCGCGGTCCAGCAGCACCAGCTCGGACAGGGCGATGGGCTTGGCCCAGTGGCGCTTCTCCTCGACGAAGCGGCTCTCCCCCGGCCCGTAGGCGAGGGTCTGGTCCTGGAGGGGACACTCGCCGCCCTTGTCGCACACGGGGCAGTCGAGGGGGTGGTTGA
>DMNK01000103.1:12907-16234 GCA_003453695.1 Acidimicrobiaceae bacterium
TGGTTGACGAGCAGGAACTCGAGCACGCCGTCTTGGGCCTTGCGGACCTTGTCGGACGTGGTCACCACCTCCATGCCGTCTGCCACCGGGATGTAGCAGGCGGGCTGGAGCGTCGGGCCCCGGGGGCCGCTCACCTCCACCAGGCACATGCGGCACATCCCCACCGGCTTCATGCGGGGGTGGTAGCAGAAGCGCGGGATGTACACCCCGGCGTCCTCGGCGGCGGCGATGAGGAACTGGCCGGCGGTGGCCGTCACGACACGGCCGTCGATGGTGAGCTGCACCGTCGCACCGGGAGCGGCCCGGGAGGCGATGGCGTGGTGCGAGGTGACGGTGGGGTCAGCCATAGGGGCAACCCCCGTCCTTCACGTGCACCAGGAATTCGTCGCGGAACATGCGGATGCCCGAGGCGATCGACGACGGGATGGACGGGCCCAGCACGCAGATGGTGGTCTGCTGGGGCGGCCAGGACACGCCCGGCGCCAGGTTGTCGCAGACGTCCATGAGCAGGTCCAGGTCGCTGTGGCGCCCGCTGCCGTCCTCGATGCGGCGAAGGATCCGTTCCAGCCACCCGCTCCCCTCGCGACACGGCGTGCACTGGCCGCACGACTCGCGCCGGAAGAAGCGGGTGATGCGCCAGGCGGCCCGCACCACGCAGGTGGTGTCGTCCATGACCACCACCGACCCCGAGCCCAGCATCGATCCCTGTTCTGCCACCTCGTCCTGGCCCAGAGGGAGGTCGAGGTGCTCCGGGCCGAACCAGGGGGCCGACACCCCGCCCGGGATGATGGCCTTGACGGCGCGGCCCCCGGGGACGCCCCCGCCGAGCGAGGCGTCGAAGACGAGGTCGCGGAAGGTGGTCTTCACCATCTCGACCTCGTAGACGCCGGGCTTCTCGACGTGGCCGGCCAGGGCGAACAGGCGGGTGCCCGTGGAGCGCCCCGCCCCGAGGGCAGTGAAGGCCTCGGCCCCGTGCACCATCACCCAGGGCAAATTCGACAGCGTCTCCACGTTGTTGACCACGGTGGGCTCGCCGTACAGGCCGATGGCGGCGGGGAAGTAGGGCGGTTTGATGCGGGGGAACCCCCGCTTGCCCTCGAGGCTCTCGAGCAGGGCCGTCTCCTCGCCGCAGATATAGGCGCCGGCGCCGGGATGGACGACGACGTCGAGGCTGAAGCCGGAGCCGAAGATGTCGCGCCCGACGGCGCCGTACTCGTATGCCTCGTTGAGGGCGCTCTGCACGCGTTCCAGGCCGAGGGCGAACTCGCCCCGGACGTAGAGGAAGGCGCGAGCGGCCTGGATGGCGTAGGCGCAGATGACGATGCCCTCCAGCAGCTGATGCGGGTCGCGCTCGATGAGGAGGTGGTCCTTGAAGGTGGCGGGCTCGCTCTCGTCGCCGTTCACCACCAGGTAGGGCACCGGGCCCTTGCGCAGCATCGACCACTTGCGCCCGGCGGGGAACCCGGCGCCGCCCCGGCCCAAGAGGCTCACGGCGTCGGTCTGGGCGGCGACCTCCTCGGGGGTCATGGACAGCGCCTTGCGCAGGCCCTCGTACCCGCCCGTGTCGAGGTAGCGGTCGAGCGAGTAGGAGTCCGACCACTCGAGGCGCGAGGTGACGATGCGCGGGGCGTCGGTGACGGTCACGAGCTCGCCGCTCCCCCGCTGCCGGCGCGCTGGGCGATGGCCGCCGCCATGGCGGCACGTTCCCCGGCGACGGTGTCGCCGTCCACGCGCAGCCCTCCCTGGCGACGGACCCGGATGAGGGTGCCGTGAGGCGGGACGTCGGCGTCGTGGCGCCCGGCGCGCAGGCTGTCCACCAAGGTGTCGAAGGACTGCGCGGTGAGGTCGCCGAAGAAGCGATGGTTGACCTGGCACACCGGGGCGCGTCCGCAGTCGGCCAGGCACTCGGCTTCCTCCAAGGTGAACACGCCGTCGGCCGTGGTGCCCCCGGCCCGGACGTCGAGGTGCTCCTCGGCGTGCTCCAGGAGCTCGTATGCGCCCCGCAGCAGACAGGCGATGTTGGTGCACACCGAGACGAGATAGCGGCCCACCGGCTCGGTGTGCAGCATGTCGTAGAACGACGCCGTCCCGAGCACCTCGGCGGGCGCCAGCCCCACCAGCTCGGCGATCTCGGCGATGGCCTCGGGACGCAGCCAGCCGTCCTGCTCCTGGGCCAGGTGGCAGATGGGGATGAGCGCCGAGCGAGGGTGGGGGTACAGCTCGAGAAGCTCCGCTGCCCTGGCGCGCACCTCGGCTGAGAGATGACGTTCCGTCACCGGTCCACCTCGCCCATGATGGGGTCGACCGACGACGTGGTGGCGATGGCGTCGGCCACCAGTCCGCCGCGCAGCATGACCGGCAGCGACTGCAGGTTCACGAAGGACGGAGCCCGGATGTGCAGCCGGTACGGCTTGGCCGACCCGTCCGACACCAGGTAGCAGCCGATCTCGCCGCGTGGCGACTCGATGGCCGTGTACACCTCTCCCTCGGGCACCTTGAAGCCTTCGGTGAAGATCTTGAAGTGGTGGATGAGGGCCTCCATCGACTCGTCGATGCGGGCCCGGGGAGGCGGGGTCACCTTCTTGTCCTGCACCCGGTAGTCGCCCATCGGCATGCGTTCGACGACTTGGCGGATGATGCGGATCGATTCGCGCACCTCGTTGAGACGGATGGCGTAGCGGTCGAAGTTGTCGCCGTAGGTCCCGACGATCACGTCGAAGGAGACCTGGTCGTAGGCCAGGTAGGGCATGGTGCGGCGCAGGTCCCAGGGGACACCGGTGGAACGGAGGATGGGCCCGGTGACCGACAGGGCGATGGCCTCCTCGGCGGTGATGGCCCCCACCCCTTCGGTGCGCTCCCGGAAGATGGGCTGGCCGGTCAGGAGCTCGTCGTAGTTCCCGAGCCGCCGCATGATCGTGTCGCAGATCAAGGTGACGTCGTCCTCCCACCCGTCGGGGAGGTCGGCGGCGGTGCCGCCGGGCCGGATGAAGTTGTGGTTCATGCGGAGCCCCGTGGTCTTCTCGTAGAAGGCCAGCACCATCTCCCGCTCGCGGAAGCCGAAGATCATCATGGTCGTCGATGCCAGGTCCATGCCGTTGGTGGCCAGCCACAGCAGATGGGACGACACCCGCTGCAGCTCGGCCAGGAGCATCCGGATCCACACGGCGCGCTGGGGCAGCTCCACCCCGAGCAGGGCTTCGGTGGCCATGGAGAACACCAACTCGTTGGTGAGCGGCGACACGTAGTCCATCCGGGTCACGTTGGTGGACCCTTGCTGGTAGGTCAGCTCCTCCGCCTGCTTCTCCATGCCGGTGTGCAGGTAGCCGA
>DMNK01000103.1:16372-17946 GCA_003453695.1 Acidimicrobiaceae bacterium
CGGTGTGCAGGTAGCCGATGACGGGCTTGGTCCGAAGCACCGTCTCGCCGTCGAGCTCCATCATGAGGCGCAGCACTCCGTGGGTGGACGGGTGCTGCGGGCCCATGTTGATCACCATGGTGTCGTCACCGGTGTGCTCGATGTCGACGTCGTCCGAGCCGGGAGCGTGGCTCTCGGGGAGCCGGAGCACCGAACCGACCTCGCGACCCAGCTCCTCGGGCGGCGTGTGGGCGCGGTCGAGGAGCTCCTGTGCGCCCTCGGCGGTCTCGGCCACCACGTCAGAGGGCGTGTGGCGGTCGGTCATCGCGGGCCCGGAGCGTCTTTGAACTGCACCGGCACCCGGCCCACGCCGTAGTCCTTGCGCAGGGGGTGCCCCTCCCAGTCCTCCGGCATGAGGATGCGGGTCAGGTCGGGGTGGCCGGCGAAACGGATCCCGAACATGTCGAAGGCCTCGCGCTCCATGGCCTCGACGCCGGGGTACAGGTCCCACAGGCTGGCGAGGGTGGGATCGGATTCGGGCACCTGGACCCTGACCTTGCGCCGGGCACGCTGGGCGATGGACAGCAGCTGCACCACCACCTCGAAGCGCTCGGGCGCGACCTCGGACGGGAGCCGGCGGCCGGGATGGGTGAGGTAGTCCACGGCGCACAGGTCGGTGCACATCTCGAACCCCGAGCTCCGGCACTCCGCCACCGCCGCGTGGTACCGGGCGCGTTCGGGAAAGAGCACCTCACCGGCGGCGCTCTCGGTGCCGGAACCCCCGGTCACCGTCAACGAGGCGTCCCCAGCCGCACGGCGTCGGGCGACTCGGCCAGGAACCCGGCCAGCTCCTCGCCCTGGGCAGCGGGGCGCTGGCGGCGGCGGGTGATCTCTCCGGTCCGCACCTTCTCGTGCAACGTCAAGATGGCGTGCATGAGCATCTCGGGACTGGGCGGGCATCCCGGGGCGTAGACGTCGACCGGGACGATCTGGTCGACGCCTTGCACGATGGCGTAGTTGTTGAACATGCCGCCCGTCGACGCGCACACGCCCATGGAGATGACCCACTTGGGCTCCATCATCTGGTCGTACACCTGGCGCAGGACCGGCCCCATCTTCTGGCTCACCCGGCCGGCCACGATCATGAGATCCGCCTGACGCGGGGACGCCCGGAACACCTCCATCCCGAAGCGGGCCAGGTCGTAGTCGGCGGCACCGACGGCCATCATCTCGATGGCACAGCACGCCAGGCCGAAAGTGGCCGGCCACATGCTCTTGCGCCGCGACCACTTGACCAGGTCCTCGAGCCGCCCGGTCAGGAAGTTGTGGGGAAGGTCCTCCAGTCCCACGCTGGTCCCCCCGCTACGCGGCTCGCCCCGCTGGTGGACCGGCGTCCGGTCCGACGCGGGTCACGGTCGACTGCGAGGTGCGCGACGCCATGGCGGCGCGCAGCCGCTTGGCGGGACCCCAGTCCAGCGCCCCGTTGCTCACCAGGTACAGGAAGGAGACGAACACGATGGCGGCGAACACGGCGACTTCGATGAACCCGAAGCTGCCGAGCTGGCGGTAGGTGACGGCCCACGGGTAGAGGAAGA
>DMNK01000103.1:18135-21564 GCA_003453695.1 Acidimicrobiaceae bacterium
GATCTCGATGTCGAAGATGATGAAGATCATCGCCACCAGGTAGAAGCGCACCGGGAACCGCTGGGGCGGCTCCACCTCGGGCACGATGCCGCACTCGTAGGGGGCCACCTTGGCGGCCGTGGGGCGCTTGCGCGGACCCAGCCGTCCCGAAGCGACGAACGATCCCGCCGCGAACAGGGTGCTCAACCCGAGCAGCAGCGCGATCGGCAGGTACTGGGCCATGAACGGCCCCGGTCTACCACGCGCTCGTTCTCGGACGCACATTGGCGACGACACCTGCAGACAGGTGTTTTCCGGCCGTGCCGGCCGTCGATGGGGACCGTCCGAGAGGCGGGGCCTACGATCCTTGTCATGCCCTCCACACCTGCTGCTGCTCCCGACCGGCGTGGCCCCCGGGCGCGACCGCGCGCCCGCAACGTGCGCGACGTGCTGGTCGTGGGAGCCGGTCCCGCGGGGGCGGCGTGCGCGTACTGGCTCGCCGACGCCGGCTGGGACGTGGTCGTCGTCGAGAAGAAGCAGTTCCCCCGGGAGAAGACCTGCGGCGACGGGCTCACCCCCCGTTCCGTTCGCCAGCTGACCGACATGGGCCTTGCCGGGGCCCTGGCCGGCGCCCACCGGTACCGGGGGCTGCGCTCGTGCGCCTATGGGATGACCATCGAGATGCCGTGGCCGCGGCACCCCTCCTTCCCCGATGTCGGCTACGTGATCACCCGCCACGACCTCGACCAGCTGGTGGCGGAACGCGCCGCCAAGGCGGGCGCCGAGCTGCTCCAGGGCACCGAGGCGGCCGAACCGCTCCTGGCCGACGAGCCCGGTGACGGGCCGGGGCAGCTGCCGGCGTGCACCGGCGCCCTGGTGGTCGACCGCGGCACCAGACGCACCCGCAAGATCGAGGCGCGCTATGTGGTGGTCGCCGACGGGGCCAACTCCCGCTTCGGTCGCGCCCTCGGCACCCGGCGCGACCGGGACTACCCGCTCGGCATGGCGCTGCGCGGCTACTTCCGCTCGCCCCGCCACGACGACGAGTTCATCGAGTCGCATCTCGACATCCGCGACGCATCGGGATCGGTCGTCCCCGGCTACGGCTGGGTCTTCCCCCTGGGAGACGGCCGGGTGAACGCCGGCGTGGGGCTGCTGTCCACAGACGGACGGCACAAGGGCGTGAACACGAGCCACCTCATGAACGCCTTCGTGGACTTCGCCCCCAAGTCCTGGGGGCTGTCCCTGGCCAGCTCGTGCGGCCCGCCCACCGGGGGGAAGCTGCCCATGGGCCTGTCGGTGGCTCCCCGGGTGGGGCCCACCACGCTGGCCATCGGGGACGCCTCGGGAGCCATCAACCCCTTCAACGGTGAAGGCATCGCCTATGGATACGAGACGGGACGCCTGGCCGCCGCCTGCCTGGGCCGGGCGCTGTCGGGCCAGGGCTCGGCGGCCCTGGGCGACTACGAGCGCCAGGTGCAGGACGCCTACGGGCTCTACTACCAGGTGGCGCGCGACTTCGTGCGCATGATCTCCCATCCCAAGGTGATGGAGGTGTGCGTGCGCACCGGCATGCACTCCGAAGGCATCATGGGCACGCTGCTCAAGATCATGGGCAACCTGTTGCGCCCCGACGAGCGCGGTGCGGCGGAGATCGCCTACCGCGCCCTGGCCACCGCCGCTACCGTCGTCCCGAGCTGGTGACCAGGGCCGCCTTGGCGGCGGCCTCCACCACCTCGTCGAGGACGTCGTCGGTGTGCGCCATCCCCGGGAAGAGGATCTCGTAGGGCCCGGGGGCCAGCGCCACCCCCTGCTGCAACATGGCGGTGAAGAACGACGGGTACCTGCCCTCCCCGACGGCGGCCCGGGCGCTGTCGTAGTCCGTGACCTGTCGCCTCGACAGGAACAGCCCGACCAACGGACCGCACACCGGGACATGGGCGGGAACCCCCGCCTCGGCCAGCACGCCCTGCAGGGCGGCGGCCAGTCGCCGGGCCCGGCGAGCGAGCTCCCCGTAGAGGTGGTCGTCCATGGTCTCGAGCACGGCGACCCCGGCCGCCGTGGCGAGCGGGTTCCCCGACAACGTGCCCGCCTGGTACACGGGGCCGCCCGGCGCCAGCACCTCGAGCACGTCGGCCCGGCCCCCGAAGGCACCCACCGGCAACCCGCCGCCGATGACCTTTCCGAAGCACCACAGGTCGGGACGCACGCCGAAGGTGGTGCTCGCCCCGCCTCGGGCCAGACGGAAGCCGGTGATGACCTCGTCGAATACGAGGAGGGCGCCCACGGCGTCACAGGCGGCGCGCAGCCCGGCAAGGAAGCCGTCTTGCGGCGGGACGAGGCCCATGTTGGCGGCCACCGGCTCCACCACCACACAGGCCACCCGCTCGTCGAGCTCGGGCACCACGTTGTAGGGGACGACCAGCGTGTCGGCGACAGCCGCCTCGGGGACGCCGGCCGAACCGGGCAGGCCCAGCGTGGCGACGCCGCTCCCGCCGCCTGCCAGCAGGGCGTCGGCGTGCCCGTGGTAGCAGCCGTCGAACTTGACCACCCGGTCGCGCCCGGTGAATCCCCGGGCCACGCGCAGGGCGCTCATGACTGCCTCGGTGCCCGAGGACACCAGCCGCACCTGCTCGCACCCGGGCACCGCCGCGGTGATGTGCTCGGCGAGCAGCACCTCGCCCGGTGTGGGGGCGCCGAAGCTCGTCCCTGACGCCAGTGCCTTCGACAACGCCGCCGTCACGGCGGGATGGGCGTGGCCGAGGATCACCGCCCCGTAGGACTGCACGAGGTCGACGTAGCGGGTGCCGTCGGCATCCCACACGTAGGGGCCTTCGCCCCGCACCACGGTGTAGGGCGCGCCTCCCACAGCGGCGAAGGAGCGCACCGGGCTGTCGACGCCGCCCGGGATCACCCGGCGGGCGCGCCCCAGCCAGTCGTCGTTGGGGGTCACCCTGGGCGGACCGGTGTCGGCGTCACCCGCCCAGCAGGCGGGCGGCCTCGGCGGCGCCGTAGGTGAGCATGGCCGACGCGCCGGCGCGCTTGATGGCGGTGAGGTGCTCGAGGAGCACGGCCTCCCCGTCGATCCATCCCCGCTCGGCGGCCGCTTTCACCATGGCGTACTCACCGCTCACGTGATAGGCGGCGACCGGCACGTCCACCGAGGCCGCCACGTCGGACAGCACGTCGAGGTAGGCCAGCGCCGGCTTCACCATGACCATGTCGGCGCCCTCGGCGATGTCCAGGGCCACCTCGGCCAGCGCCTCGCGCCGGTTGCGGGGGTCCTGCTGATATCCACGGCGGTCCCCGCCACCGGCGATGGCCACGTCCACCGCCTGGCGGAACGGCCCGTACAGGGCCGACGCGTACTTGGCCGCATAGGCGAGCACGGCGGTGTCCTCGTGGCCCGTGGCGTCGAGGGCGGCGCGGATGGCGCCCACCTGGCCGTCC
>DMNK01000103.1:21725-38926 GCA_003453695.1 Acidimicrobiaceae bacterium
GGCCGTCCATCATCCCGCTGGGGGCCACGACGTCGGCGCCGGCATCGGCCTGGGCCACCGCCACCCGGCCGTAGCGCTCGATGGTGGCGTCGTTGTCCACCGTCCCGTCCGACCCGAGCACCCCGCAGTGACCGTGTTCGGTGTACTCGTCGAGACAGAGGTCGCAGATGAGCACCATGTCGTCGCCGAGGGACGAACGCAGCTCACCGAGCGCCACCTGGACCACACCGTCGGGGTCCCAGGCACCCGATCCCTCGGCGTCCTTGGCGGCGGGAACGCCGAAGAGGACGACGGCAGGGATGCCCAAGGAGGCCAGGTGCTTGGCCTCGGCCACGAGCGACGTCACCGTGTGCTGGAAGTGCCCGGGGAGCGAGGGGATGGCAGCGGGCTCGTCGATCCCCTGGCACACGAACAGCGGGGAGACGAGATCGGAGGGCGACAACGCCGTCTCGGCGACGAGTCGCCGCAGCGCCGGTGTGCGTCGCAGGCGCCGCATACGCCGAGCCGGGAACGGCGCCGTCGGGGCGGCCTGCTCGCCTTCGGTCACGAGGCAAGCGTAGTGGGCGTCGGTGACTCCCCACCCCGGGGCCCAGCCGTGCACATGTTGCGGGTGACGGCCGGATCAGTGGTGCGCGACGGCGTCGGACACGGCTTGCACCAGGCCTCGAGCGCTGCGATCGTCCGCTTCCACAGCCACGCTGAGGCCTGCTTCCCGGGCGGCGTCGGCGGTCACCGGTCCGATGCACACCACGAGCGGGGGCACCCGGCGCCCGCCCATGACCTCGAGGTAGGCGCCCACCGTCGACGGCGACGTGAAGGTCACGACGTCGGCTTCGGCGGCGGCGTCGAGGAGCGGCGGACGCAACGACGCCGTGGCCGGCACCGTGCGGTAGGCGACGACGTCGTCCACCTCCCATCCCTTCGCCCGCAGCCCTGCCGTCACGGTGGGGCGGGCTTCGGCGGCGCGCGGATAGAGCACGGGCCGGCGCTCGCCCCCCGGCGCGGGCATGGAGGACACGAGGCCCTCGGCGCTGGCCGGTTCGCCGACCACGTCGGCGCGCAGGTGCCAGGCCGCCAGTGCGTCGGCCGTGGCCGGCCCCACCACGCCGATGCGCACCCCGGCCAGGGCGCGCACGTCGTCGAGCGTGGACAGCGAGCGCTCCACCGCCACCGCCGAGGTGAACACCACCCAGCTGAACTCCGCCATCCGGTGCACGGCCTTGCGCAGGGCGGTGCCGTCGTCGTCGGGCTCGGCCGTCTCCACCACGGGCAGACACACGACGCGCGCCCCGGCATCTCGGAGCAACGAGGCCAACCGCCCGGCCCGTGACGCGGCACGCGTGACGACGACGGTGGTGCCCGCCAGGGGGCCGGCGTGGAACCAGTCGAGCTCGAGGCCGGCGACCTCGCCCACCACGATGGTGGCCGGGGCGCCCAGGGTGACGGCGTGCAGGCCGTCGAGGGTGGTTCTCTCCACCCGCTGGGCCCCGGTGGTGCCGTCCTGCACGACCAGGACGTGGGTGTCCGAAGGGCGTCCGCCGGCGACGAGGCGGGCGGCGATCTCCTGGCGGTGCTCCATGCCCATCAGGATCACGAGCGTCCCCCGGGCCCGTGCCAGCGCCTCCCAGTCGACGGCGCCGGTGCCCGCCTCCCCCACCCGCCCGGTGACGACGGTGACCGAGCTCGCCAGGCCCCGGTGCGTCACCGGGACCCCGGCATAGGCGGGCACGCCGAAGGCGGCCGTGACCCCGGGCACGACCTCGAAGGGGACACCGGCGGCACGCAGGGCGGCCGCCTCCTCGCCGCCCCGGCCGAAGACGAAGGGGTCGCCGCCCTTCAGCCGCACCACCACATCGGCGCTCCGGCCGTGCTCGACGAGCAGGGCGTTGATCTCCTCTTGCCGGCGGGGCCTGCCCGGCTCCTTGCCCACGTCGACGATGGTGGCGTCCGGGGGCGCCAGCGCCAGCAGGTCGGGGTCCACCAGACGGTCGTGCAGCACCACGTCGGCGCGACCCAGCAGTTCGGCACCCCGCCTGGTGACGAGGCGCGGATCGCCGGGCCCCGCGCCCACCAGGTACACCGTCACCGGCGCCACTCCTCGAGCTCCCTGCCACCGGCACCGTCGAGCAGGGCGGCGGCGAGGCCGGTCCCGAGCGACACCGGGTCGGCGCCGTCGGAAGAAGAGCGCAGCAACACGTGGCCGTCGGCGCTGGCGAGCACGGCCTCCATGGTGAGGGCCCCGTCGCCGCCCGATCGGGCCAACGCCCCGGCGGGCAGCGTGCACCCTCCCCCCAGGGCTCCGAGAAAGGCGCGTTCGGCGAGCAGGGCGCGATGGGCGCCGACGTCGTCGATGGCGGCCAGGACCTCGAGCAGCCGGTCGTCGTCCTCACGACACTCGACGGCCAACGCCCCCTGACCGACCTGGGGGACCATCACGAGGGGGTCGAGCACCTCCTCCACCTCGGCGGCCAGGCCGAGGCGCTCGAGGGCGGCGCACGCCAGCACCCCGGCACCGCTGTCGCGGGCACGGTCCAGCCGGGTGCGCATGTTGCCGCGCAGCTCGGTGAAGGTGAGATCGGGACGGAGCCAGGACAGCTGGGCACGCCGGCGCACCGAGCCCGTCGCCACCTGGGCGCCGGTGGGCAGGCCGGCCAAGGTGCACCCCACCAAGGCGTCGCGAGGGTCGGCGCGCTCGGGCACGCTGGCGAGCACCAGGCCGGGCGGGGTCTCCGACGGCAGGTCCTTGGCGGAATGGACGGCGAGGTCGGCGCGACCGTCGAGGAGCGCCAGCTGGACCTCCTTCACGAAGGCGCCCCGGCCCGCCAGCCGCTCCACCGGCACGTCGGGCGCCAGGTCCCCCGACGTCTTCACCACCATCAGCTCGATGTCGTCGTCGACGCCGGCGGCGCCCAGGCGGGCTGCCACCGACCGGGACTGCACGAGAGCCAGTGGCGATCCCCGGGTGGCGAGGCGCAGGGCGCGAGGGCCGGCCGCCCGGCGCGCCGTGCTCATGGGCTCAGAGATCGAACAGGGCCCGCAGCGCCTCCACCAGACGCTCGCCGCGCGGCGTGCCCGCTGCCTCCTTCAGGGCAACGGTGGGGCGGTGGACGAGCTTGGCGAGCACGTCGGCCACGACCCCCTCGACCTCGGCCCACTGCGCGTCGTCCAACCCCGAGAGCCGGCGCCGGTGCCGATCGAGCTCGGTCTGGCGCAGGTCGTCGAGACGGGCCCGCAACGCCGCCACCACCGGGGCGGCCCCTCGGGCGCGGTCGTCGGCCCGGTACCGCTCGAGCTCGTGGGCGACGATGGCCCGCGCCGCCGCCAGCTCGCTGCGGCGTCCCTGCACGGCCCGTCCGGCGTGGGCGCTCAGGTCGTCGATGTCGAACAGGGCGATGCCGGGCAGGCCCCGCACGGCCGGATCGACGTTGCGCGGCATGCTCAGGTCGACCACCACCAGATCGGGCCGTTGCCCCCGGGCGCGTTGCAGCCCGTGCGGGCCGAGGTGATCGGTGTCGAGCACGGGGAGGCTCGAGCCCGTCGAGACCAGCACCACGTCGCAGTCGGACAGCGCCGCGGTCAGGTCCCCGAGCCCGGCGGCGCGCCCGCCCACGGCGTCGGACAGCTGACGGGCCCGCTCCGGGGTCCGGTTCACCACGACGACCTCGGCGGGGCTGTGGCGGCTGTGCAGGGCCGAGACGAGGCTCTCCCCCATGTCGCCGGCGCCCACCACCACCACCCGCCGGCTGCGCAGCCCGTCGTCGAAGTGCTCAGCGGCGAGCGAGAGCGCCACGTGGGCGAGCGAGGTGGTGCCGCGGGCGATGGCGGTCTCGCTGCGCACCTTGCGCCCCACCTGGACGGCACGGCGGAACAGCGACGACAGCACCGGACCGGCGGCCCGCTCGGCCTCGGCCACGTCGAAGGCGCGACGCACCTGGCCGAGGACCTCCGTCTCGCCGACGACCGCCGAGCACAGCCCGGCGGCCACCTCGAACAGGTGCACGGCCACGGCGTCGTCGAACAGGACGTTCAGGTGCTCCGAGACCTCGGCAGCCGACGCACCCGCCATGTCGGAGAGGTACTCGTGCATGCGCTCCACGCCTTCGTGGAAGCGATCGACCACGGCGTAGATCTCGGTGCGCAGGCACGTGGAGAGCACCACCACCTCGGAGACCGGCACCCGGTCGCGCAGGTCGGTCAGCACCTTCGGCAAGGCCTGCTCGGACACGGCCACGCGTTCGAGGATCCCGAGAGGAGTGCGTTGCTGATCGAGGCCTACGACGACGACTGCCACGGCCAAAAGGCTACCGGCCCCCCGGAGAACCGGGCCCCGGGGGCCTCGTCAGCCGGGCTCGACCGGGCTCAGTCCCACGGGGTGCGGCAGCGGCGACGAGACCGAGGCGCTGGCGGGATGGTCCCGGTGTGACAGATAGAAACTCAACACCTGCAGCTCGATCGACAGGTCGACCTGGCGCAGCAGGACGTGCGACGGCACCCGCAGCACCCGGGGGGCGAAGTTGAGCAGCGACCGCACCCCGGCACCGACCAGCCGGTCGGCGACGTCCTGGGCGGCGGCGGCCGGGGTGGCGATCACGCCCACGGCCGGGGGGTCCACGGCGGCATCGGCTTCGAAGTCGTCGAGATGGCGGACCACGTGCACGCCCACCGTCGTGCCCACCAGCTCGGTGGCCACGTCGTAGAGCCCCGACACCCGAAAACCCCGTGACGTGAACCCCTGGGAGCGCGCCAGCGCCCGGCCCAGGTTCCCGATGCCGATGAACACCACCGGCCAGTCGGCGTCCAGGCCGAGCTCCTTGTCGATGTGGGAGAGGAGGAACTCCGTGTCGTACCCCGATCCGCGCGTGCCGAAGGACCCGAGGAACGACAGGTCCTTGCGCACCTTGGAGGCGTTGACGCGGGCCATGTCGGCCAGTTGCTCCGACGAGACCGTGGCCGTGCCGGAGCGCACCAGCTCCAAGAGGATCCGCTGGTACACGGGCAGGCGGGCCACCGACGCCTCGGGTATGCGGCGGTGTCGAGCCGGGCTCACGGCGGCGGATCGTACTGAGGGCGCATGCCTGGGCACCAAGTCGGCCGGTCCCGGCGCCGCGCCGGCGGGCGCGCTCGTCAGGCGGACAGCTGGTCGCGCAACACCCGGCGCAACGCCTTGCCGGCCAGTCCCCGGGGCAGCTCGTCCACGAAGTGCACCGCCGACGGGCACTTGTAGCGCGCCAACGAGGCGCTGCACGCCTGGCGCACCTCTTCCTCGGTGACCTGCGGGGTGCCGGTGTCGGCGACGACGAACAGCTCGACGGCTTCGCCCGTGACCGGGTCGGGCCGGCCCACCACCACCGCTTCGGCGACACCGGGAACCTGGCGCGCCACCTGCTCGACTTCGGCGGGATAGACGTTGAAGCCCGACACGATGACCAGGTCCTTGCGCCTGTCCACCACGTAGAGATCCCCGCCGCCACCGACCACCCCGACGTCGCCGGTGCGCAACCACCCGTCGCCCGTGAGCACCTCGGCCGTGGCGGTGGGCTCCTCGAAGTAGCCCTGGAACACGTTGGGGCCGCGCACCCAGATCTCTCCGGGGTCGCCCTCGAGCACGTCGGCACCGCTCTCGTCGACGAGGCGCAGCTCGACCCCGGGCAGCGGCCGGCCCACCGACCCGGGCGCGTTGCGGCCCGTGCCCAGTGTGGTCGTCACCACCGGCGACGCTTCGGTGAGGCCGTATCCCTGGGACAGGCGCACGCCGGTGCGCTCCTCGAAGTGGGCGGCGATCTCGGGGGGCAGCGCCACGGCGCCGGACACGGCCTGGCGCACCGAAGAGAACGCGCCGTCGGCCCCGGACAGCTGGGCCCAGGCGGCGAACATGGCCGGCACACCCACGAGGGAGGTCACGCCGATGTCGGTGGCCAGGGCCAGCGAGGCCTCGGGGTCGAAGCGCTCCTCCAACGCCAGCGCGCTGCCGGTGGCGAGGGTCAAGCCCAGTGCCACGTTCAGCCCGAACACGTGGAACAGCGGCACGGCGGTGAGCCCCACGTCGTCACGACGGGCGATCTCGCCCGGCAGGGCGAGCATCTGGCGGAGGTTGGCGATCAGGTTGCCGTGGCTCAGCACAGCGGCGTGCGGCGCGCCGGCCGTGCCCGAGGTGAACAGCAGCACGGCCGGGTCGTCGTCGGCGCGCTCCACGGCGCTGAGGGGCGCCGCCCCCGCCTCCGGCACGCTGTCGAGCACGACCGGGGCGGTTCCCGGGGCCAGGGCGGCAGCGACCACGCCGGTGGCGAGCACCGCCGCAGGCCGGACCCGCTCCAGCTCCCCGGACAGCTCGGGGAGCGGGCTGTTGGGGTTGAGCGGCACGGCGACGGCCCCCGCCGCCAGCGCCCCCAGATAGGCGGCGACGAACTCGACCGAGCTCGGCCAGGCGATGGCCACTCTGGCGCCGGGGCCGACATCCCGGGCGGCCAGCTCCGACGCCAGTGCCCCGGCTCGTCCCCGCAGCTCACCCCAGGTGGCCCAGCGCGTCCCGTCGTGGATGGCGGGGGTGCCGCCTTCGTGCTCGGTGACGAGCGACGCCAGGTTCACGGCGGCGACCCCGTCGAAGGGCCCGAGGGGGAGCCGCCACCGTGGCGGCGAACCGTGACCGTGTCCGCCGCCTGCACGCCGAGCACGGTAGCGGCCGCGTCGCGGTGGCACACCAGGGCGAGGTGCCCGTTGGCGTCCACCAGGAGCCCGAGGTCGCCGGCGGCGCCCGCCTCCTGCAGGTCGGCGAAGGCGCGCACGACGACGGCCGGGCGGGACACGCCGGCGGCGCCCACCTCGACGGTGGCGCCGGGCCGGAGCCCGGCGGCGCGTGCGTCGGCGACGGTGGCAGCCAGCTGCACGTTGCCGAACCGGTCGATCCACAGCACCTCGGCCTCGATGGCGTCGCCGCCGACCTCGAGGCGCGGCTCGGGCAGCCGGACCAGGTTCCCGGGGGGCAGCGGTGCCCCCAGCGAGGCCAGCGGCGTCCCGCCCCACAGGGCGGCGGCAGCGGGCGCGAACACGTCGCGGCCGTCGAAGGTGACCCGGTCCTCGGCAGCTGCCTGGGGCAGGACCACGGCGGCGCCCGCCCCTCCCAGCGCCTCGGCGGCCGGAACCAGCAGTCCGTTGTCGGGGCCGACGAGCGCCCGCGGGCCACCGGGGTGCCCGACGGTCAGCGCCACCGCCCGCCGGGCCGAGCCCACGCCCGGGTCCACGACGGCCAGCACAACTCCGGGACCGAGATGGGGCGTGGCCCGCTCGAGGGCGAGCGCCCCGGCGCGGACGTCGAAGGCGGGCACCTCGTGGGTGAGGTCGACGACCGGCGCGCCCGGAGCAAGGCGGACCAGCACGGCGCGTACCACTCCGGCCAGCTCGTCCTGCTGGCCGTAGTCGGTCAGGAAGAAGATCGCCCCCCGGTCACCGGGGCGTCCCCGTCCGTCGCTCACGCTGCCGTGACGGCGGGAGCGCTGCTATCCGGCCTGGGTGTAGCGGTCCGCCAGGTACCGGTTGACATCGTCCTCCCGCAGCCGGAAGGACTTGCCCACCCGCACAGCCGGCAGCTCACCGGAGTTGATGAGCCGGTAGACCGTCATGTTGGACACCCTCAAGGTGGCCGCGACCTCGCGCACGGTCAGGTAGCGAGCGCTCGTCCCCTCGTTCGAACTCAGTGGAATCACCCCTCTCCGCCCTGAGGCGACTGTACGCCACTGTGGCCAAAGTGGGGAAGGGGGTTCGGGCAATTGGCCGGGTCAGCCCGGTTCGGTGCCGATCTGACGGGAGCGCGCCGCCGCCGCCGCCACCGCCCGGGCCAGGGCCGGGCGCAGGCCGGCGGCCTCGAGCACGGACAGGGCCGCCTCGGTCGTGCCTCCCGGCGAGGTGACCTGGGCGCGCAGGGCGGCGGGGTCGGCCCCCGGCTCGGCGAGCAGTCGCCCGGCGCCCGCCACGGTGGCCAGGGCCAGGCGGCGGGACAGCTCGGGGTCGAGCCCCTGCTCCTCCCCGGCGGCGGCCAGGGCCTCGGCCAGGAGGAAGACGTAGGCGGGCCCGGAGCCGGAGACGGCGGTCACGGCGTCCATGGCCCCCTCGGGCACCCGGACCACCTGGCCCACGGCACCGAGGAGCGCTTCGGCCCAGGCCATGTCCTCCTCCCCGGCGCCGTCGCCGGCGGCGATGGCCGTCATGCCGGCGCCGACGAGGGCGGGGGTGTTGGGCATGGCCCGCACCACGGCCACCTGCGGGCCCGCCCAGGACTGCAGCCGTTGGAGCGTGACACCGGCCATGATCGACAGCCAGCGGGGAGCCGCCACGGCGGCCAGTGCCCGCGCCGCTTCCTTGGCCGACTGGGGCTTCACCGCCAGCACCGCCCCCTCGGCCGACAGCGGCGCCTCCGCCAGGGTGACGCCGGGAAGGGCGCCGGCCAGCTGGGCGCGGCGCGCCTCGTCGACTTCGACCACCGTCACGGAGGTGGCGTCCCACCCTGCGCTGCACAGCCCGCGCACCAGCGCCGTGCCCATGCGCCCGCCGCCCACCACGACGAGGCGCGGCGTCGTCGGTGGCGGCCCCGAGCTGGACACTGCCGGGCGACCCTAGTGCGCAGCGGCGCGGCTACGGCCCGAGGAACCCTGGACGGCAGTTGCACTTCCCCGATCAACGTCCGTCCCAGCCCCTCGGGCCGCGCTGAGAAACCACTCTACTCTCCGCCCCCACGCTGTTCACGGGGAACGTCGCCGGCGCCGGTAGCGGCCGGCGAAGCCGATGAGCATGGCGGTCGGGAACACGTCGTCGATGTAGGCGAGCGACGACCCCACGATGCGATCGAGCTCGTCCTCGGTGACGTCCACCACGGGGAGCTCACCGACGAGATAGACGGCGTCCTCGGGGCCGAGGGCGAAGCGGGCCCGGTGCAGGTCGCCGTTGCGGCGCAGCAGGTACTCATAGGCCCGCTCGATGTTGGTCTCGGGCGCCGGCATGACCTGTGCCTCGTGGTGCAGCGTGCGCTGACGCATGGTGAGCCAGACCGTCACGTAGTCCTTCTCGTCGCCGGTGAGCCGCAGGTACCAGCGCGCCGGGCCGTCGTCGCTGTGGCGGTCGACGGCTACGAGGGCGCCGCCCTCGGCGAGGCGCGCCGCCGCCCAGGAGTCGACGAGAGCGGCGCACGCCTGGCGTTGCGACGGCGTGGCGACCGGGGCGAGGTCCACGACGGGGACGAGCCCGTGGTTAGCGGCACTCCACGAGGTTGCCGACGGCGAGCTCCTCGTAGGTGGCGCGCAGCACGGCGGCGGAGCGGGCCCACGTGTAGCGCCTGGCGCGCAGCACCGCTTCGCTCGCCATGCGCTCGGCCCCGAGCGGGTCGTCGAGGATGCGGCGGACGGCGCCGGCGAAGGCGGCGGGGTCGCCGTCGTCGATGAGGTACCCGGTGCACCCGTGGTCGACCAGGGTGGTGAGGCCGCCCACCGCCGTGGCCACCACCGGGGTGCCGCAGGCGGCTGCTTCCAGGGCCACCAGACCGAAGGACTCGGAGCGGCTGGGCACGAGGCACACGTCGGCGGCCCGGTAGAAGGTGGAGAGCAGCTCGTGCGGCTGGGGCTCGACGAAGCGAACTCGATGTGCGAGGCCGGCGTCCGCCACCTCCGCTTCGAGCCGGCCGCGGTACGCCTCGGCGTCGGGGCCGCTCGGACCGCCCACGATGACCAGCTGGGCGTCGTCGCTCAGCGCCGCCAGGGCCCGCACGGCCACCTCGGCGCGCTTCAACGGCTGCAGCCGTCCCACGAACAGAAGCAGCGGCACGTCGAGAGGCAGGCCCAGGGCGCGTCGAGCCTGGGGGCGGTGGCCGGGGCCGAAGAAGGCGTGGTCCACGCCGGGGGCCACCACGCGCACCCGTCCGGCGTCGGCGTGGTACAGCCCGGCCAGCTGGTCCGCTTCCACGGTGCACGAGGCCAGCACCACGTCGGAGCAGCGCATGATCTCCGCCTCTGCCTCGGCCCGTCGACGGGGCTCGCTGCTGCGCAGCTCCTCGGGGCTCGCCTCGGCCTTGACGCGGGCCAGGGTGTGGAAGGTGGACACCAGCGGCAGCTCGAGCTCGTGCTTGAGCCGGTGGCCGGCCAAGCCCGACAACCAGTAGTTGGCGTGGAGGGCGTCGAAGCCCTCCCCCTCGCCGTCGGTCATGAGGGCGGCCACGTTGTCGGCGAACTCGTCCACCACGCCCGGGAGCGCCTCCTTGGCCATGGGGCCGAGAGGGCCGGCGGGCACGTGGTGGAGGCGGAAGCCGGGCTCGACGACCACCGAGGCGGGGAGCTCGGCTGAGTAGGCCCGGGTGTAGACGTCGCAGTCCACCCCGGCACGGGCGAGCGCCGTGGTGAGCTCCCGGACGTAGACGTTCATCCCCCCGCCGTCGCCGGTGCCCGGCTGCGCCAGGGGGGAGGTGTGCAGGGAGAGCACGGCCAGCCGACGCACGAGCGGTGAGCCTACCGGGGGGCCTCCCGGCCCTCCCCGTCCTCCTCGGCTCCCGACGGAGGCTCGTTCTCGTGGCGGAACGACAGGTAGATGCGCACGAGCGCCTGCTTCTGGTCCTCGTTCAGGTGCGGGTCGGCCAGGATCTCCCTGGCCAGGTCGGTCTCGCCGTTGCCGGGCTCGAGGATCCCGGCCTGAACGTAGAGGGTCTCGGCCGAGATGCGCAGCGCCTTGGCGATCTGCTGGAGGATCTCCGCCGACGGGCGCCGCAGGCCGCGCTCGATCTGGCTCAGATAGGGGTTGGAGATGCCCGCCAGCTCCGACAACCTGCGCAGCGACAGCCGGGCCGTGTTGCGTTGCTCGCGGATGAAGGCGCCGAGGTCGTGCCAACGGTCGGGGAGCTGCCGAGCCAGGACGTCCTCCAGGCCGAGCTCAGGTGAGCAGGCCGTCGGGCGAGGCGTCACCCGACTTGTAACGACTCACGATCTGGCCTTGCACGGTGTCGATGCGCTCGTGCAGCTCCTTGCGCTGGGCCGAGATGCGCGCCTCGAGGTCCACCAGCTGCTCCGAGATGGACCGGAGGCGGGCCGGGTCCATGGTGGGCAGCTCGGCGAGGTGGGCGGGGCCGAGCACGGCGTCGACCTCCGCCGTGAGGTTCTCGTCGTCGACGGTCTCCATGTCGGGCGCCAGCCGGGCGGGGAGGCGCCCGGGGCCGGCGGGGCGGGGAGGCCCGCTGCCGATGATGGACGGGAGGTCCTCCACCACGCCGGCCAGGTCACCATCCTTGGCGGCGCTGCCGCCCAGGATGCTGTGCACGACGTCGATGCGCCCCTGCGCCACGCGCCGGAGGTAGGACACCGCCGTCTCGGCCCGGTTGAGCTCGTTGCGCATGGCCCGCAGGTCGTCGAGGGAACGGTCCTCGAGGCCTTCGAGGTAGTCCGGGGCGAACAGCCGGTCGAGCTCGTTCTGCAGCCGGGCCACCGGTCGATGCTAGCCCGCATGCGCCGCGGCCGAGCGGAGCGCACGCCGCCGCGCCGCTCCCTCAGCGGACCGCTCCACGCCGGTGGGAAGGGGCGTAGCGGCGCACGGCCCGTCCCCGGACCTCGGACACGGGAACGGCACCGAACTCGCGGCTGTCGGTGCTGGCTTCGGGGTTGTCGCCGCGCAGCTCGACCCACCCGCTGTTCACCTCGGCCGCCCGCTTCACGAGCAGGCGCCCGGGATAGCGGGGGTCGGCCACCGCCACCAGATCGCCGCGCCGCAGGCGGCCGGTGCGCACCACGAGCAGGCGGTCACCGGGCTCCAAGGTGGGACGCATGCTGGTGCCCTCCACCACCACCCGGGTGGCCCCCAGCGCCCGCAGCGCGGCGGCCAGGAGCACGGCGGCCATCGCCAGCGTCACGGACAGCGCGGTGGTGCGGGTCGCCGGCAACGCCAGGTTCACCCTGCGGGCACCGTGGATAAGGTGGTCATGACCGAAGATTCCAGCATCGAAGGGAGACCTCCCCCATGCGCATCGCGGACCACCTGCTCGCCGCCCTCGACCGGTTCTCAGCTCCCGTGACGGTGCACGCTCACTGCGACCTGCCCTGCGGCGTGTACGACCCGGCCCAGGCCCGCATCGAGGCGCAGTCGGTGAAGGCCATCCAGGAGCGCTACCAGAACGCCGAGAAGTCGAAGTCGGCGGCCGAGACGGCCGACGACTACCGGGCTCGCTGCCTCAACATCAAGGAGCAGCGGGCCAACCTGGTGAAGGAGCACCTGTGGGTGCTGTGGACCGACTACTTCAAGCCGGAGCACAAAGAGAAGTACCCGCAGCTGCACGACCTGTTCTGGAACGCCACCAAGGAAGCCGGCCTCTCCAAGAAGTCCCAGGACCCGGCGCAGGGCCAGAAGCTGCTCGACCTGGTGGGCGAGATCGACACCATCTTCTGGGAGACGAAGAAGTAAGGCGCCCGGGGAGCCGCGCCGGCCCCCCGGTTCTCAGCCCGAGACGACAGGCAGGTGGGCGGCGCAGTGGCGCGCCCCCGGACGGTCTTCGAGGGTCTCGGCCGGAAGGCGGTCGCCGCACACCTCACAGGTGCCGTAGCTGCCGTCGTCGAGCCGGGCCAGAGCCCGCTCGATGTCGTCCATCTCCGATGCCAGGGCGTCGAGGGCGCCGGCATCGACGAGACCCGGGGTCGTGTCGTCGTCGTCCACCGAGGCCTCACCCTACCGGCGGAGGCGCGTCCCCCCGGGGACGGCGCCGCGCCGCTCGTAGGATGAGCAGGTGACGAGCGGGGGCGCCCTCACCGAGCTGGTGGGAGACGACTGCCGGGTCCCCTGCGTGGACGGCACCGAGCGCCGCTACGTCAACCTCGACAGTGCCGCCTCCACGGCGGCGCTGCCGGCGGCGGCCCGGGCCGTGGCCGAGTTCCTGCCCACCTACTCGAGCGTGCACCGCGGCGCGGGATACAAGTCGCGGCGCTCCACCGAGGCCTACGAGCACGCCCGCCACACCGCCCTCGAATTCGCCCGGGGCGGTGCCGGCGACGTGGCCATCATCTGCCGCAACACCACCGAGGCCATCAACCACCTCGCCTACCGGCTCGGCCTCGAACCGGACGACGTCGTGCTCACCACGGTGGTCGAGCACCACGCCAACCTCCTGCCCTGGGGACGGCTGTGCCGGAGGCGCTACGTCGAGTGCGCAACCGACGGCACCTTCGACGTCGCCGACGTCGTGGCCGCGATCGGGACGCCGCCCACGCCACGGGTGCTGGCGGTGACCGGGGCGTCGAACGTCACGGGATGGATGCCCGACATCGAGGCCATCGCCGAGGCCGCCCACCACCACGGCGTCCCCGTCGTCCTCGACGCCGCCCAGCTGGCACCGCACCGGGCCATCCCGTCGTCGGTCGACTACGTGGCGTTCAGCGGGCACAAGATGTACGGGCCCTTCGGTGCCGGCGCCCTCGCGGGGCCGGCGGAGACGTTCCGCCACGGTGACCCGTTCCTGGCCGGTGGCGGCGCCGTCGACCTGGTCGACCTCGACGAGGTGGTGTGGACCGCTCCTCCCGAACGCGAGGAGGCGGGATCGCCCAATGTGGTGGGAGCGGTGGGCATGGCGGCGGCCATCGACGAGCTCGGCCGCATCGGATGGCCGGCCATCGTGGCCCACGAGCGACAGCTGGCCCGGCGGCTGCGGCGGGGGCTCGCCGCCATCGACGGGGTGCGCGTGGTCGGGCCGCCGCTCGACACCGACACCCTCGCCATCGCCACCTTCTCGGTGGAGGGTGCGCACCACGCCCTGGTGGCGGCCCGGCTCAGTGCCGAATGGGGGATCGGCGTGCGCCACGGTTGCTTCTGCGCCCATCCCTACATCACCCGGCTGCTCGGGATCAGTCCCGAGGAGATCGAGCGCTACCGGACGGCACTGCGGGGCGGGGACCACCGCGCCATGCCGGGAGCGGTGCGGGCCAGCTGCGGCATCTCGACCTCCGCCGAAGACGTGGACGCCCTGCTGTCGGCGGTGACGGCCATCGCCCGGTCGGCCGCCGAAGGGGAGCCGCCGCCCGTGGCCTACGAGCAGAACCCCGCCACCGGCGACTTCTGGCCGGTCGCCGACGTGCCCGGATGGCGCCCGGACGACAAGGGGACGGGGGCCTCCTGCGCGGTGGGCTGACGGCGACGACGTGACCCGGACGGCCTCAGGGCCGGGGGCCCGGGCACGCCACCCGGGCCCACCGGCCGGTGAGCCCCCCTCCCGCCGATGGTGACGGAGACGGGAACAGCCGGCCCGTCGATCGTCGACACCTCTGCTATCGGCGTGGCCGCACCTCTCGTTGACCGCTGCGCACCACCGCGCCAGGAGCTTGTTCCCACGTTGGGCCGGGCGCCCCAGGGGCGGCTCAGCACGCATCCCGGTACTGTCGAGGTCGGTGACCCGCGAACGCCTGAGCCCCCTCGACTCCTCGTTCTTGCACGCCGAGGACGCCGTGAGCCACATGCACATCGGCTCGGTGGGGATCTTCGAGGGCCCGCCCCCACCGTTCGAACAGGCGCTGGCCATGGTGCGGGGCAAGCTCGCCCTCGTCCCCCGCTACCGGCAGGTGGCGCGCTTCGTCCCCTTCGACCTGGGACGCCCGGTGTGGGTGGACGACCCGCACTTCGCCCTCGACTATCACGTGAGGAACACCGCCCTGCCCGCACCGGGCGACGACGGTCAGCTGCGGGCGCTGGTCGGCCGGATCATGGGCCAGCAGCTCGACCGGACCAAGCCCTTGTGGGAGATCTGGAACGTGGAGGGCCTGGCCGGCGGGCGCTGGGCCATGGTGGCGAAGACCCATCACGCCCTGGTCGACGGGGTGTCGGGAACCGAGTTGTTGGCGGTGATCATGGACCTGTCGCCGGAGGCGACGATCCTCGACCCCGACGAATGGGCGCCGCACCCCGCTCCGGGACGCGTCGAGCTCATGGCCGAAGCCGTCGGCGACCTGCTGCGCAGCCCCTACGAGCAAGTCCGGGCCGTGCGCGCCGCCACCCGGGTGCCGCGCCTCGCCCTTCGTCAGGCCCTCGACGTGGCCCACGGCGTGAGCTCGATGGCCGGGATAGTGCGCCCCACCCGGGTGTCGAGCCTCAACGGCCCCCTGGGCCCGCACCGTCGCTACGACTGGGCGGCCACGACGGTGGACGACGTGAAACGCGTGCGCAAGGCGCTCGGGGGCACCTTCAACGACGTGGTGCTCTCCGCCATCACCCGGGGCTTTCGCGACCTGCTGCTGTCGCGCGGCGAGTCGGTCGACCGCGTCGTGCGCACGCTCGTGCCGGTGTCGGTGCGGGTCCGGGCCGACACCGGGTTGGCGGTGGGCGACGGGACCTACGCCAACAAGGTGTCGGCCATGTTCGCCGAGCTGCCCGTGGCCATCGAGGACGCCGAGGAACGGCTGCACGCCATCACGTCACAGATGGAGGGCCTCAAGGAGTCCAAGGAAGCGCTGGCCGGGGAGGCCCTCACGTCGCTGAGCGGGTTCGCCCCGCCCATGCTGCTGGCCCTGGGCATGCGACTGGCCACCAGGGTGGCCCAGCGCAACGTGAACACGGTCACCACCAACGTGCCCGGCCCGCAGTTCCCGCTGTACGTGCTGGGTCGCCGCATGCTGGAGGCCTATCCCTATGTCCCTTTGGCCGGGCAGGTGCGCATCGGCGTGGCCATCTTCTCCTACGACGGCAGGGTGACCTTCGGCGTGACCGGGGACCGCGACACCACCGCCGACCTCGAGGTGCTGTGCCGGGGCATCGAGGTCGGCATGGACGAGCTGTTGGCGCGGTGTCGCTGAGCCAGAGGGAGGGCGAGCCCATGCAGTCCACGGCCGGGGCGCCGGCCGGCGCCGCCGACCGTGAGCCCGCTCGCCGGGTGGCGCTGGTGCTGGGAGCGGGGGGCGTGGCGGGGATCGCCTTTCACGCCGGTGTGCTGGCGGCGATGTCCGAGTCGCTCGGGTGGGACCCGCGCCGGGTGGACCTGACCGTCGGCACCTCGGCCGGGTCGGTCACCGCCTCGGGACTGCGGGCCGGACTGAGCGCCGGCGACATCTACGCCCGGACCTGCGGCCAGGCGTTGTCGCCGGAGGGCGCCGCCCTGCTGGCGGCATCCGACGCCGCGGTGGGAGGGCGCGCCATCCGCCGTCCCGAGGGGCGCCCGCGGCTCGTCCCCGCCGCCCCGGGCGTGGTGTGGGCGGCCGGCCGCCGACCGGGGCGGGTGCGGCCCGGCGCCCTCATGGCGGGCCTGATCCCCGCCGGGCGCATCCCCACCACCGCCATCGCCGAGGGCGTGGACGCCCTGGACGGTGGGGCGTGGCCGGAGCGAGCCACATGGGTGTGCGCGGTCAGGCTGCACGACGGCCGGCTGGTGGTGTTCGGCCGGCCCGGAGCGCCACCGGCGACGATGGGCCAGGCGGTGGCGGCCTCGTGCGCCATCCCCGGCTTCTTCGCCCCCGTCGAGATCGACGGCGTGCGGTATGTCGACGGGGGCGCCCATTCGACGACCAACCTGGGTGCGCTGTCGGGCATGGGCCTCGACCTGGTGGTGGTCAGCGCCCCCATGGCCCGGGCCGGTTCCCGTCCGCCGCTGCTCCCTCCCGGGTTCCCCGCCGCCCTCGGCGCCGTGGGCCGCGAGCTCAACCGCCTGCAGCTCGGCGTGGAAGCGCGCCGGGTACGCGCCCGCGGCACGCCGGTGGTGGCCTTCTCGCCCACGCCGAGGGATCGGGCCGTCATGGGCCTCAACCCCATGGACGAGTCCCGCCGGGCCCCCATCGCCGAGCAAGCCCGCCAGTCCGCCCTGCGACGACTGGAACGCCCCGAGGTACGCGACCAGCTGGCGCTGTTGACCGATTGACAGCGGCGAGCGGCGCCCTGCCCGGCTACTGCGCCCCGTCGGCCTCGGAGGCCACGGCCGTCACGTGGGCCATGCGGGCCTGGTCCAGCGCCTCGGCGGCAGCCTCGTCGTTGGCCATCTCGGAGTCGAGGTCGGTGTCGGCGTAGGAGAGGACCCCCATGTCCTCGAAGGCCTTGGTGATGCGCGGGCCCCACAGCCCGATGTCCTTCAGCACGGGCACGATGCGCATGAACAGGAGGCTCCGGAAGTTGCGTTGCAGCTCGCTGGTCTTCACGTACTCGGTCAGGTCCTGGGGCATCTCGAGGCGCTCGAAGATCTCCTCGCCGTTGAAGCGGTCGCGCATGCGGTAGCAGGCGTC
>DMNK01000103.1:39232-41064 GCA_003453695.1 Acidimicrobiaceae bacterium
CGATGAGCACCTGCATGCCGAGATAGGTCATGTCCCAGCGGCTGTCGCTGATGACGTCGTTGAGCAGGCTCTCCAGGTTGCGGTTCAGGGGGTAGACGAGGTCGAGCTTCTCGTACAGGTAGCGGCTGTACACCTCGACGTGTCGGGCCTCGTCGATGACCTGGGTGGCGGCGTAGAACTTGGAGTCGATGTCGGGCACGGTCTGCACGATCTTGGCGGTGCAGATGAGCGCCCCCTGCTCGCCGTGCATGAACTGGCTGAATCTCCACGCCTCGGTGTGATAGCGCATGGCGCTGCGCTGCTTCTCGTCCATCTTCTCCCACCACTCGGTGCCGGCGATGGGGTTGAGGGCCTCGGGCAACCCGAGCGGGTTGTCGTGGTCGACCTCGACGGACCAGTCGAGACGGTCCTTGGCGATCCACTGCCGACGCGTGCCCTTGTCATAGAGGCGCAGGAGCTGGTCCCGCCCGTTCGTGTAGTCGAAGTCGAACACCGTGGTCGCCGGGGAGTCGATCGACCAGTTGTGGTCCCCCGATGCCGAGAGGCCCACTGCGGCATTGGCGTCGATGGTCACGCTGCCCTCCTGACGCTCGTGCCCCCCCGGCAGGGCGACCGTCCCGATCGCCCAAAAGAAACCCTACGCGGCAGTGGCCGGGGGGCACCACAAGGCGGTCATTGGCCGAGAAGGACTGTCGACGTCCCCGGTTCGGTCGTCCTCGGAATACCCTGGTCACACCGTGATCGACGATTTCGACCAGGTGCTGGCGGCGGCGTGTGGGGGTGAAGAGTGGGCCGCCGCGGTCCTCTTCCGCGCCTTTCAGCCTTCGTTGCTGCGCTATCTGCGTTGGCAGGAGCGGGCCGTGGCCGAGGACATCGCCGCCGAGACGTGGATGGCGCTGGCCCAGCACATCGGCCGGTTCGACGGCGACGAGGCGGCGCTGCGCCTGTGGATCTTCTCGGTGGCCCGCAGACGGCTGGCCGACCATCGCCGGAAGGCGGCTCGACGCGCCACGCAGCCGGTCAGCCCTGACGCACTGCTGCACACCCCCGGCGGGCTGGATCCCGCCGAAGTGGTCGAGAGCAGGTTGTCGGCGCAGGAGGCGGTCGAGGTGCTCACCGCCTGCCTGAGCCCCGACCAGGCCGAAGTGCTGGTGCTCCGGGTGGTGGCGGGGATGACCGTGGAGGAGGTGGCCACGGCGGTGGGCAAGCGGCCGGGGACGGTCCGGGTCCTCCAGCACCGGGCCCTGCGGAACCTGGTCCACCAGGGGGCCTGGGCGGACATCCTGGTCCCGGAGGTGTAACGAAATGGGGCCCTGGGACGATCTACACGGTGAGATGCCCAGGAACCCCTTGGACGACGGCACGGTGGAGGCCCTGTTGGGCGGCGCCGTGTCCCCCGACGACGCCCCACCCGAGCTGCGCCACGTCGCCGCTCTGGTGGAGGTGTGCAGACGGGGAGCCGAGGGGGACGAACTCCGGGGAGCCGAGCAGTCCGTGGCGGGATTCGCCGCTGCGGCCGTGCACGTCACCGGCTGCCCCGACGACCTCCGAAGGAGATCCATGCTGAAGAAGCTGACGTCGGCGAGGGTGCTCGCCATCGCCGCCCCGGTGGCACTGCTCGGCGCCGGGACGGCCGCCGCTGCTGCCGACGCCCTTCCTGCTCCGGCCCAAGCCGCCGCCTCCTCGGCGCTGGCGCATCTGGACGTGTCGGTGCCCAACCCGAACGACCAGGGCCCCGGGCACGGGGTGCCGACGAACACGTCCAAGGGCAAGGGGCCCGACGCCTCCTCCACGGGCCACGCCACCTTCGGCCTGTGCACCGCCTTCACCGC
>DMNK01000110.1 GCA_003453695.1 Acidimicrobiaceae bacterium
AATGCCGGTTCCTTCACCCCCCTCCATTGGCCTGCTGAAGGTGGCAGAGCCGGGCCGGTAGCGCTCAGGCGGGGCCTACTCCGTCTCCGTGGGCTCAATCCTCAATGCCCCCGACGGGCACCGGCCCACCTGGGCGATGACCTCTTCCACCGACGCCCCGTCGGGGTCAATCCACGGCTTGCGGTTGGCATCGAACACCGCTGCAAGGCCCCTGACGCAGTTGCCGGAGTGCTGGCAGACCTCGGGGTCGAAGCTGACGGTGACGTCCCTGCCCTCGAACGACTTTCGCGTCACCAAACCACCCTATTTCCTGACTTGTGTTCGGCCACCCTCAAGCCTGTTCCTCCCATGGGTCGTCAACCGACCCCCGGCCGTGGGTCTCATCGAGCCAGTCGGACCACCGGCTGGTGGTGAGCGTGAGCCCCACGCCGACCAAGGTCACCACCGCCACCACCACGACGACGACGAAGCCGGAGACGTCCACCCATTGGCTCGGGTCGAAGACATTGAAGTTCGAGGGCATGTGAGGCTCCCTCAACTTGGTGTGCTCTTTGAAGTATCCCACCCGGCCCTGGGCCTCGCCTGAGACGGTCACCCATCGTCGGGACCCGGTGCCTCGTCGTGTCAACGCCCAAAGAGAGCGTGACCAACGCCTCTGTCGGCACCGGGGCCGGGATGCCCACTTGGAATGGGTCCCGGGGGATGTGCCCGCCGACAAGGGTTTCGAGCCCCCTTCGCCAAGCCCGTCCCTCGGGACCTGGTCGGGGCCACCTGGTCGGGGGGAGGTAGCGCCACATAGGAGCGTCGACCTCTACGAGGAGGTGGATTACCCGAACACTGGGCAGACGTCCCGAGGGGTGATGGTGACTCGGTGGCCAGGCAATGCACGAACCGACACGCCCGAACAGCTCCCTCCTTCGTACCTGCCGCCCAACTGGTACTCGCCGGGCTTGACTCTCAGGGTGAAGGCTGGAGCCGACAAATCGAACTTGGCTGGCGTATAGACCGCATAGCTCCGTTGCGGAGACGTCAGCGTCACGACCATGGGGAACCCAACGGGTGCCGCACAGGCGGTGCCGTGCGGGCAGTAGGGGTCTGGGACACGCCCGACGATTGTCGCCTGGGGGGACTTGCTTGTGCATCCGGCCAACAAAGCGGCCAATGCGAGCATCGCAAGGAAGAGCAGCCGACGGCTCACGTGTGCCACACCAGGCTCAGAAGGTCACTAGGGCGCCGATCTCCACCGTGCCGGACGTGAGGCCTGTCGGAGCATGCAAATCACCGTCCCCGCTCGGAACCGTCGCAGTGAGCGTCCGAGCAGGCGAGCAAGCAGGACCAACTACCATGCCCGTCTTGCCATGGCGCTTCCTCGCTATGGACCCGATGTGGGTGGGGGAGCCAGCGCCACCGAGTCAGGCTCGCCATCCACTTGGAGCAAGGGCCTGCTCGTTGCATCGGCCACCACGGTTAGCACGTATTGATTCACGACTAGCGGCTGCTGGGGGGCGGTGCCGGGCAGGCCCCCGCCGCCCGAAGCAGCGGTAGGCACATCGGTGAAGACGATGACCCATACAGGCTGGCGCACATGGCTCAGAGCGATGTGGCCGTTGGAAAGAGCTGTGCCGTGGTCGTACTCGGTGAAAAGAGCAAACCAAACCTGGGGCGTCGAGTACTGGGCGTACTCTGAACAGCTGCAGTCTTGGTAGGCGGTGGTGGCTGTCATGGTCGGCTGATCGGCTGGCCCCGGTACCTCGAAGCGCAGCAGTCCGTGTTCCCAAGTGACGGCCGAACGTGAAGCGGACGCAGCCTGAGGCGGCGACCGAGTCCCCTTCGATGGGGACGTCGGAGAGGCCGACAGGTGTCCCACACAGCTCGCCAGGGTCAGCAGGCCGGCACCGACGAGTGTTGGTGCCGCCAGGCGCATGATGGTGGAGGGCATCTCAACAGGGTTTGTGCGTCCTTGCCGTAGAAATCAACCGGCCGGTGACCATTCGGACTCGTTCCCACGGCCGGGCGTAGTCCCCCCGCTGCCTCGGAGGCGGACCCAAGATGGGAGGGATGGCCACCCGTCGAACGCCCTCTAGGGCCACGGTCAGGCGGGCGGTTGAGGCCCTTCGGCGGATAGCGGCTCACACCACCGGGCTCCCCGACGACTCCCCGGCCGACTCCCAACTCAGGGACCGCCTGGAGCTGGCTGCCGACGTCCTCGATGCCACGGCCAGGGCCGAGGAGGAGGGGGAGAAGGCCCCGAGCCAGCCTTAGCCGTACACAGTTGGCTGCAACCCTGTATGCTCGGAGGGGTGCCAGCAGCCCGTAGGCGCCCTAACCGAGCCGCCGAGCTTCTCCGGGCCATCACCTACGGGAGGGTCTCGACGGGCCGCCAGGCGGCCTCAGGGCTCTCGCTAGACGACCAGGAGGAGACCCTCGCCGGGGTAGTCGAAGCCAGGGGATGGGTCCACGTCGACCACGTCACCGACCCCGGGCTCAGCGGTCGGAAGATGACCAACCGCAGACGCCTGATGGAGGCCCTCGACCGCCTCGACCGGGGGGAGGCCGACGTCCTCGTGGCAGCCAAAGTCGACCGGGTGGCTCGCTCCACCACCGACTTCGCCAAGCTGCTCGACCGGGCCGAGAAGCGGGGCTGGAAGGTGGTGGTGTTGGACGTCGACGTGGACACCACCACCGCCGCTGGGCGGCTCGTCGTCGAGGTGGTCTCGGCAGCGGCCTCCTTCGAGTCCCGGAGGATCGGAGAGAGGGCGAAGGCCGTTCACGCTGTTCGCCGGGCTCAGGGCAAACGGGCGGGCCAACCTCCCTTGCTACCGGAGAAGGTGCGTCGCCGGATCGCCAGAGATGGGGCCAAGGGGCAGACGATGGCAGCCGTCGCCAGGAAGCTCAACGAGGAGGGGGTGGCGACTGCTTCAGGGAACGGGTCATGGCACCCCTCAACCGTGGCGCACGTCCTCCGGTCCGTGGCTCTCGACGACGAACTTGCCGGGGTAAGGCCCAGGCGCCGGGCCTGAGGCAGGAAGGCGCCTCACCGGTTGACACTCGATGAGGTCCGGGGCGTGGCCCTCACACGCTTCCACGGCAATACGCCGACCCACGGGGTCAACGACCACTCCTCGCCACGCCACCGGTTTGGCGCAAGGAGCCGGAAAGCCGCCGATGTCCTCTTCGTAGACGAACCTGAAGCAGCCACTTGGGCGTGGAGCGATGGCGTTGCCAACATGGGGCGCTGACTCGGCGGGGACCTCGGCCATGGGACCACCTTTGCTCGGCCCCTCGCCGCTGACAGGCTAACCGCCTCGGTTCGCCAAGCATCGGGCGTTCCCGTCAACCTTTCGACCCGATTGGCCGTGGATAATGGGCAGGGAGGGTCCGATGCGGATGATGAGGTCTGCTCAGGGGATGCTGCCATGGGCCAGTCTGGCGGTGGGCCTCGCCCTACTCGTCTCGGCCTGCACGGGTGGGGGCAGAACGGCCAGCCATCGGACGTCGACTACGACGACGACCGCTGGTGGTTCAACGACCAGCTCGTCAACGCCAGCAGCCGCTGCCTGTACGACTGCCCATCTCGCCCTCGCTGTGGGCACCGGAAACGGGGCAGCGGGAACGGGCTACACCGACTACTTCCTCAGAAACACGGGCAGCGCCAACTGTTCGCTATCGGGCTTCCCCGGACTTGCCGTGCTCGATGCCAATGGCAACGTCGTCCAACGCCCCGCCACGAGGTGTACCGGCACCACCGGCTTCTGTCGTCCCGTGATGACCGTCCTGCTGCAACCTGGGCAGAGCACCACGTTCTTGGGCACCAACGTCGACGTCTATCCGACGACCGACTGTCCAACCCACCTCACCGGTACCACCGTTCAGGTGTACCCGCCCGGCCAGACGGTTCCCCTCCGACAGCCGTGGACGGTTCCCAATAACGACGTGTGTGACCTCGGAGTCGGGCCGGTCCAGCCCGTTCCTCGCTGCCATACCTCCGATCTCACCGCTGAAATCCAACCTGGAGGTGCCGCCGCCGGAAACATAGGTGCGACGCTCCACATCACGGACATGAGCCGTCCTTGTTTCCTTTTCGGATATCCAGGTTTGCAGATGCTCGACGGGTCGGGGCAGCCGATGAGGACGAGCGTTGTCCGAGGGTCGAGCATGCTCCACCACGACCCCGGTCCCAGCTATGTGACTCTCGATAACGGCGAAGTGGCGTCAGCGGGCATCGGGTACAGCGATGTCGCCATCCAGGGCGACCCCGCAAATGGACAGTGTCCAGGCTCGTCCTCTGTCGAAGTCACCCCGCCGGACGAGACGACCTACCTCAGCATCTCGGCGGGCCTCGGTCCCTGTGACGGAGGGAGGCTCTTCGTGACTGCCTTTCAGACAGGAGGACAGCCCCGAGGGGCAAGCTGAACTAACCGACCGGGTTTCGCACGGCTCGGTACACGCCGTCCCGTCAACCCTTCGACCCCATGGGCCGTGATAATGGACGGGGAGGGTCCGATGCGTATACCGGGCAGAGCAACCTCGTGGGCCATGCTCGCTGGGCTGCTCGTGCTTGCCGGAAGCGCTGCCACCATCTCAGTCGTTGTGCTGCCGACTGGCACCCACCGAGAGGCAGTTCCACCGCCCCCTGCCCGGTCACCGACGCCCACGATTAGCCCGCCTTCGCCCCAACCGGCCCCTCCTCCAGAACAACTCCTGCGGGTGGCATTTCTCAATGCCAAGGACGGCTATGGCCTCTTTGACGAGTCGAACGGAGGCCAGTGTGTTCTGGCTGTGGCATCAACCAAAGACGCAGGAGCAAGTTTCTCGAACCGGTCGCCTATCGCTGGGACGTCCTGCAACGGTCCATGGCCCATGCCATTCTCTTTTGACGACCACGGTGACGGTTTCGTCGGAAGTAGCGACCTGTTCACCACCCATGACAGCGGGTCGACGTGGACCAAGAACACATCGTTCAGCCCTGTCGTGAGCGTTATCCCCCTTGGATACTCCGTGTGGGCGCTGCACGGTTCTTGTCAGCAGCCTTCGAGCATGCAAGCTCCTCAGGTATGTAACTTCGGCATCGAACAATCCAGCGATGGAGGCTTGAGCTGGCATGACTTTGTCCTACCTGGAAGCGGAGGCACTACGTATTACACGGACCTTCTTCGGACCTCGACCTCCTCAGCCTTTGTCGTTACATGGTCAGTTGCTGACCAATCAGCCCCTCCTTCGGTCGGTCTTTTGGTTACCACCAACGGAGGAAGGAGCTGGCAAGAGCGTTCCCGAGTTCCCTGCATCGGCGCTGGCGGGACGGCGGACTTGACCCAGGCTCCTAATGGCACTCTGTGGATGGTGTGCGGAGGGCAACCAGGGGCGGGCAACCAGATAAAGAGCGTTGCAAGGTCTTTTGACGGGGGACGGAGCTGGGTACAGGGTGCCTGTCCCATCGACGTCAACTCACCTTCGGCGACGTTCCCAACTTGTCTGCCTATGTCGGGCGGTTACCTCGGAGACGCCGTGGCCCTCTCGTCAACGACGGCCTTCTTCGACGGAGGTCGCAACTTCCTCCAGGAGACCCAGGATGGGGGGGCCTCGTGGCACGAAACGGTGCCGACAATCGGTGACGGGGATGTAGGTGTCGGCCCCACGTATTTTGTCAATGCCAAAGACGGCTGGGTCGTCTACAGCAACAACACGTATGCCGTCCTCTGGCACACGGGCGATGGTGGGAATCACTGGTCTCAGATTTGGCCAGTAGACATCGAGAAGTCGAACTGCTCTTCGTCCCAGCTGAGTGTCAGCACCGGTCCGGCTCTGTCCTCGCCCATTGGTTACGACGGGCTCGTCATCAGGTTCACGAACGTCTCGTCCACGTCGTGCGAGCTTGGGGGATACCCGACCGTGGTCCTCGTCGATAGCGATGGTCACGAGATCACTGCCATCGAGAACAGCCTGGGGAGCCTGGGAGGTGTGACCAACGGAGGTCCGCTCCCTCTGGTACAGCTACAGCCCGGCGGGGTCGCCTCGACGGTCGTGGAATCTCAGTCCCAGCCCGACCCTGGGCAACCTCCCTGTACGAACTACGAATATCTTCTCGTGACGGCTCCCGGTGGAGGGATGTCAGTCCGACTTCCTGCGGTCCTTCCAGGGCTGGGCAGAAGTCTCGTGGAGTGCAGGCCGACTCCGTTTGTCCATGAGGTCGTCCCAGGAGCAAACGGTTCGGCCTGACAAAGTGGACTGGAACAAGGGAGCGAAACCGCACAATCAGGGCCGTCGAGCGCATCGCCCAGCGACTGAGAGTGGACCCACTGGAGCTTCTCGGCCGACCTCGCCGCTAACCTTGCCGCCCGTGGCGAAGGGGGGATTCCGACGGGCAGCGCTACTAACGATTTCTATTGCTGGCGTTGGCATGGCCGGGTGCTCGTCGGCTCCCTCCACCCTGGTCACTACCAGCCGGGGCTCCACTCCTCACGACGAAACGGTCGCCCGCTCCGTTACATTACGGCTGAGCGACCTCAACGCTGGGTGGACAGAGCGGAGTGAAGCGGCTCCCCATCCGAGGCCACGACTGGGACGCCCTACTCCGTGAGGTGCAAGACCTCAGGCGGCGGCTGGACAACCTGCAACAGGGTCTTGCTCAGCTCGTGGAGGCCCTAGCGACGGACAAGTAGGGGCGGTTCAGGCCTACTTGGTCGGGCTCAGCGATAACAGGAGTTAGCGGACATCTGACAGGTCGAGGCGGGATACGCAGAACGGGGTTGAGGTACCCGGCATGTCGGGCGGTTCAACGGGGTGCCCGCATTCAAGGTTGGACGGCGTTATCCGAACCCGGAACCTTCCTCGTTCTCGGAGACGGCATGCGCCAGGCATCACGTTCCCTGAGGAGGTCTTTGAAGGCGACCTCGATGTACTCCACTCGGAATCCGAGCTTCTTGATTGCCTCGTGACTCTCGGGTTGTCCGTGGTGCAACCGGTCTCCCGGACCTTTGACTTCTGCAAAGGAGACGGTCTTGTGGTCACTGGCTATCACCATGAGGTCCGGTAGCTGAACGCCGTGCCACTCGGCCAAAATCGAATCCAACTTGTCCCTCGTCTCTTGGGAGAGGAGGTTTATGTAGCGCTCATACTTGACTGGATTGTTCTGATAAGCACACTTCTCGACCATTGATATCGAGCCGTCACGTTGGAAGATATGGATGGCCGCATACCACTCACAGAAGTGCTTCTCAGGCTGGTTGACCGCCTGGCGAAGGTCGTCAAAGTCAAAGAGGCCCGGGTATTGAAGGACCCACTGTTCACCAAGAGGTAACGGCCACCAACGCTTACGAAGCTGCTTGTCGCAGAAGATAGTCGTCTGCTCTTGGCGTTCACCCCCCTGAATCATTCGACAATCATGCCTCGGGGGCGGTCGAGGCGCCGTACTGGGCGAGAATCGACCCGCTGCGCCCGAGGAGGTACCTGCGAAACATACGTGCCTCTCCAGGTCTCCGCCTAGCGTCGGACCATGGACCAGGCCCGCCGCCTCCTCACCGAAGCCCGCGTGGCCGTCCTTGCCACCATCACCCCCGAAGGTCACCCTCACCTCGTCCCCTGCTGCTTCGTCCTCGACGTCGACACCATCTACTCAGCTGTCGACGGCGCCAAGCCCAAGTCGACTCTGGCCCTACGACGGCTGGACAACGTCCGCTCTCACCCCGCTGTCTCCCTCCTCGTCCAACATTACGAGGAGGACTGGGCGGCTCTGTGGTGGGTGAGGGTGGACGGCCAGGGGAGGGTCCTGGAGGCGGGTGAGGAGCGGGACACGGCTCTGGAGCTGCTGGCGACCAAGTACCCCCAGTACCGGGAGGCACCGCCGCCGGGTGCGGTGCTGGCGGTGGCAGTGGAGCGGTGGCGATGGTGGCCGTAGGGCCGTCTTCTGACAACTTGAGGCGGCGAGGTGGCCCGTCGTCCCGGCCTACCGCCGTCAGCGCACGGAGCGCTACCTCACCATGCCCACCGTCCTCATCCGGACGGTTCCCTTCCACTCCCAGCCCAACTTCTACGAGCTGCCCCGACGGGAGGTACCGGCTCCGTCTGCTCACTTTCTCGTCGCTCTTCGTGGCGACATTAGAGACGGCGGACGTCGAACTCATGCCCCGGATTTACAGCAGATAAGTTCACCGATTTCGCTCGTCCCTGACCTGTGTTTTCCCAGCTCAGCACAGCGTTCAGGCCGTGCTGGCTTACAACCAGCAGGTCGGGGGTTCGAGTCCCTCAGCGCCCACCGCCGATGCTCCTGGTCGGGTGGTCTGGCCGGCACACACGCGCAACGCACCTGAGCCGGTTTCCGTCCGAGGCGGGAGTTCCCAGTCGCCAGGCACGTCAAAGTCCACAGGCGGCTCAGCGGGCGACGTGCTCGCGCCATTCGGTCGCTGTCACTCGGTACAGCACGAACCTCCGTTTCGGGTGACCCGGTCGGTACCACGGCGCATCGAAGTCGTCCACCGGGCTGTGCGTCATGCCTATCCGGCCCATCACCGCCCGTGATCGCTTGTTGAGCCTCGTCGTGTGAGCCACCACTTCTTCCAGTTCCAGGCCATTGAAGGCAAAGCCCAATGCGGCGACCGCTCCCTCGGTGGCGTAACCCTGACCCCACACGTCTGGGGCGAGTTGCCAGCCGATGTCCACCGCCGGACAGAACGAAGCACCGAAGTCTGATGTCCCCAGGCCCGTGAACCCTAAGAGCCGGCCATCGCGCTTTCTCTCGACCGCCCACAGGCCGAAGCCCCTCAGCTCGAAGCTGGTCTCGATTTCGTCAACCAGGGCATCGCTCTGTCGACGGGTGAGCGCGCCAAAGCGGAAGGCCATCACCTCGGGATCAGCATTGATTCGGGCGAAGGGTTTCCTGTCCCGGTCCAACCACCTGCGGAGTACGAGGCGAGGCGTGTGGAGCGTGGGCCCGGTCATCGAAGGGCGGGCCGAAGCCCGCAAGCTTGGAGGGGCTCGCGCTCGCTCCAGCCACTGTCGAAAGCGGTCATCCCGAGCAAGTCAACGGAATCAGATGTCGTGCACGGCTGTCAGGCTACTACCGGTCCCGGAAAGAAATCCGCCGAAGCACCCGACTCCGGAGGCAGCGCTCGGATTGGCCCCGGCTTGGATCTGCACCGGAAAATGGGCCACGATGGCCCTCCGGGCAAAGGCAGCCTCTGCGAGCACAGTTGAGCCGTGACGTGTGTCATCCCGGACATGAGTAGATGACGGATGCTCGGGGACAGCCCGCGGGGTCACGGAACCGACCACGGGCCACCCGCGCCCAGGTGGGCATCTTCTCCGTGGCTGCATGGGCCATCCTCTTCGGCCTGGTTCCCGGGGTGATCGGGCGCCGTGGTCGCAAAGTCGGCTGGCACACGGGCCGACCGGGCCTCGCCAACCGACTTGGCCTGTTGTCCGTGGGCCTCGGGGCAGCTGGGCTGGTGTGGTGCCTGGCCAGTCACTACGAACCGGGGGAGACCGTGCCGGTCAGCCTGGTCCCCGAGAAGCTCCTCGCATCGGGGCCCTACCGCTTCAGCCGCAATCCGATGTACGTCTGCGAGGAGACGATCATGCTGGGATGGGCGGCCTTCTTTGGCTCTCCCGTCCTCGTCGGCATGAGCACACTGCTCGCCACCTTCATGCGATACGCCGTCGTCCGGGAGGAACGGACTCTCGAATCCCGATTCGGCGACGACTGGAGGGAGTACGCGCGGAGGGTGCCCCGGTGGCTGTAGCCCGTGCCGGCCATGCGGCTGACGGCGACAACACTTCGGGCCGCACCTGGCGATAGCCTTCGCGCCGTGGGTTGTCTGGTCCTCGTATTCCTCCTGCTGGCCGTGACCTTCGTGGGCATCGGCTTCGCCATTCACCTGCTGTGGATCGTGGCGCTGATCTTCTTCCTGGCCTGGGTTGCGGGCTACGCCTTCTCTCGAGGTGAGCGACGAGCGTGGCGGCGGCGCGGCTGGCCGGGCGCGTGAGCAGCTGACGCAGCCATCGGCACAGCCCCACCGGCCACCGATCTTTGTACGGCGCAAGCGTCGAGACGGACTCGTGGGCAAGGCGGGAAGAACCACCCAGCTCGTGTGCGCCGGAGCCGGCCTGTCGGGACAGTCGTGGCTCCGTTGTTGAACTGCACGCCTGGCCCGGTCGATGGCCGCTGGGAGGACCGTCGGCTGGCGGGGGTCCCGAGGAGGCGAGCGGGCATGGCTGAGAACCACGACCGGCGGCGTGTTCGGCGCGCACCCACAGAACCCTGGCCGGGCAAGTACACCATCGACGACGACCCCCTTGCCGGTTGGCACGAGTGCCGCCTTCTCGACATCTCCGTCCTCGGTCTCGGACTGGAGCTGTTCGGGCCCGTGCATCCCAATCTGGTGGACCGGCCCTTGGTCGTCCACGTCGACGTGGCAGGTGGTCAGGCCCTGAGCCTGCGTTTCGCCGGGACCGTGCGGAATCTGATCCCCGGCCGGTTCGGAGGCGTCCGCGTCGGCGTCGAGTTCACCGACCTGAGCGACGGTGAGCGGTCAGCCCTCGCCGTGATGGAGCATCTGAACCTGAGTTGGTGACGAGCCCAGACGACGCTGCCGCCACCGAGATGGAACACGGCCGGGTCGTCCGATAGCCGCCCCGCCGGGGGGATGCCAGGATGAGGCGTGGCTCGCCTCGGCCCCCGCCTCGTGGTGTCGGGCATCGGCTCGGGTGCCGGGAAGACCACGTTCGCCACCGGCCTCATGGCTGCGCTGCGCCAGCGCGGGCTCCAAGTCGCATCGGCCAAGGTCGGGCCTGATTTCATCGATCCCGGCTACCACGCCGTGGCCACCGGCCGGCCCGGACGGACACTCGACGCCTGGTTGTCCGGCGAGGAGCTGCTCGCTCCGCTCGCCGCCTCGGCCGGCCAGGACGTCGACATCCTCGTCGTGGAGGGCGTCATGGGCCTCTTCGACGGGTCGGGGCAGCCCGAGGTGGACGGCTCGACGGGTGACGTGGCCCGGCGTCTCGGCGCACCGGTGGTGCTGGTCGTCGACGTGTGGGCCATGGCCCAGTCGGTGGCGGCGGTGGTGCACGGATTCCACACCTTCAGTCCCGACGTGCATGTGGCCGGAGTGGTGCTCAACCGGGTGGCAGGAGAAGGCCACGCCACGTTGTGCAAGGAGGCGCTGGCGCCCATCGGCGTGCCCGTGCTCGGTGCCATCCCCCGTGACGACGCCCTGCAGTGGCGGGAGCGCCATCTCGGGCTCGTTCCCGTCGCCGAGCACCGAGACGACGTTGCCAAGTCCGTCGATCGCATCGCCGCCATCGTCGCCGCCCACTGCGACCTCGACGCCCTGGTCGCCCTGGCCCGGCGCACCGAGGCGCGGATCGTGGCGCCGCTCCCCGAAGCGCGTCGGGTGGGGAAGGCCCGCGTCGGCCTCGCCGCCGGGCCGGCCTTCAACTTCGTCTATCCCGAGAACTTGGCACTGCTCGAGCAAGCCGGGGCCGAGCTCCTTCCCTTCGACCCGCTCGTCGACCGGGCGCTTCCCGACGGATGCTCCGCCCTCTATTTCGGAGGAGGGTTCCCCGAGGTGTTCGGCGCGGAGCTGGCCGACAACCACGCCATCAAGCGCCAGGTGGCGGCGGCGGTTTCGAGCGGGGTCACCACCTGGGCCGAGTGCGGGGGCCTGTTGTGGCTGTGCGAGACCCTCGACGAGCTCCCCATGATCGGTGCCATCCCGGCCAGGGCGTCGATGACCGACCGGCTCACCATCGGGTACCGCACCGCCGTCACGACGGTCGACAGCCCCCTCGGGCCGAAGGGCACCCAGCTGCGCGGGCACGAGTTCCACCGGTCCACCACCGATCCGAGTGGAGAGGCGCTCGAGCTGTCGGACCGGTTCGGAGCCGGTACCTCCGGGTTCGCCACCGCCACCATGCTGGCCAGCTATCTCCATCAGCACCTGGCCTCCACGCCACAGGTGGTCGAGCGTTTCGTGGGCAGCGCAGCTCAGGCGATCGCCACCGCTCGCTGACGCGGCGCGCTTGCCCATCGGGCGGGCCCGTGGTTACATGCAGCCGAACCGACTGGCCAGCGAAGTCCGGTGTGAGTCCGGCGCTGTCCCGCAACTGACGATCTCCCTCGGGAGACGAGCCAGGTCGCCTGGCCGGTCGGAGACGACCAACAGGTGTCGAGGAAAGCGCCGGTCGCGCGACAGGTCCCCTGTCGACGAGCAACGAGCCTCGACGACAGGAGGACATCGATGAAACGTCGCACCATCCTCATGCTCCTGGCGGCGGTGTCGCTGGCAGGATGCGCCACCAGTGCGTCCGGCTCGGCGAGCCCGGCGGCTTCGGCAGCACAGGGACGCTTTCCTGTGACGCTCACCTCTGCCAACGGGCCGGTCACGATCGCCAAACAACCGCATCGCATCGTGTCGGTGTCGGCGTCGGCGACGTCGATGATCTACCACATCGGTGCCGGATCACAGGTGGTGGCGGTCGACAAGTACTCCACCGATCCGCCTGACGCTCCGAGGACCGCCCTCACCGGGTTCGAGACCGGCGCCGAGAGCTATCTCACCTACCACCCCGACCTCGTCGTGCTGGCCCAGGACCCGGGCGGAACGGTGAGCGCCCAGCTGGCCGCCGCCGGAGTGCCGGCCCTCGTGCTCGTGGCGGCCTCCTCGTTGCGAGACACCTACGCCCAGATCACCACGCTCGGCCGAGCCACCGGTCACGCCGCGGGAGCCGTGGCGGAGAACGCCTCGATCAAGGCGCAGCTGGCCACGGTCGTCCGGGAGGTGGGCAGGCGCGGCCGTGGTGCCACCTACTACCCGGAGCTGGACCCGACCCTCTACAGCGCCACCTCGCACACCTTCATCGGCGCGCTGTTCGGCATGCTGGGGATGGTGAACGTCGCCGACGCCGCAGCCTCGAGCGGGGACCAGTACCCGCAGCTGTCGCCGGAGTACCTCATCCGCTCCAACCCCCGGTACGTGTTCCTCGCCGACGGCGTGTGCTGCGGCCAGTCGGCCGCCACCTTCGCCCGCCGGCCCGGCTTCTCCGTGCTGCAAGCGGTACGCCACCACGGGGTGTTCGTCGTCCCGGACTCGATCGCGTCGGAATGGGGGCCGCGTGTGGTGGTGTTCTTGAAGATGGTGGCGAAGGACCTTGGCGTCCCTTCGCCCTGAGCGAGGTGGTGAGGGGTCATGTCGGAGAGCGAGGTCGTCGTCCTCGAACCGTGGACCGGTCCGTGGAGCGAGGACGATCCGGATGCCAACTACAAGGCGGACATCGCCCTGTACGCCCACCAGGACCCCATGGCCACCATCCGCGCCCTGAGTGAGGCGATCGGCGTGCCGCCGGGCGCCATCGCCCGTTACGTGCTGGCCCGCTACGCCACCTCGGGCAGTGGTGGCCTGCTCGAGCTGGGCCCGTCGATGGTGCACCGGTTGTGGGAGCCGATCGACGCGGCGGAACGGGCCGGTGACGACGCTGGACGCCTGCGCGCCTACGACCAGCTCAGGCAGATGATCTCCTGGCTCCGACTCCCGCTCGTGGACGAGGCCGGCTACGGGCCGCCCGAGGACTGAGCAGCCGCCCCGTCGGGCGCCGGCAGCGGAGGGTCGCTCACCAACGTCATCCGGGGCGGTCGTGTGTGACGAACCCGTCATGTGACCCTCGGATCCCCGTCCCCGGTGACAGGGCGACGAGTATCGTCCCGATCGTGGAGGGGGAGGGCAGGCTCCTGGTCCGGCTCCAGGCCGGCGACGATGAGGCCCTGCGCCAGATCCTCGACCGTCTCGGCCCATTCGTGATGGGTGTCGCCCGGCGGGTCTCCGGTTCGGGTGCTGTGGCCGAAGAGGTGCTCCAGGACGTGATCACCTCCTTGTGGCGGCATCCCGATCGCTTCGACCCGGCACGGGGGTCGTTGCGGGCATTCCTCGGGGTCCAGGCTCACCGCCGCGCCGTCGACGCGGTGCGCAAGGAGAGTCGGCTCCACGCCCGGGAGGAACTGGCTTCCGGCCTGGTCTGGCTCGAAGGAGGCGAAGGAGGGTGTGTCCCCGAGCACGCCATCGACGACTCGGACGTGACCGACGCGGTGCGCCGCGCCATCGACCGGCTGCCCGACGAGCAACGCCGAGCCGTGGAGCTCGCCTTCTGGGACGGCCGAACACACCGAGAGGTGGCCGCCATCCTGGGCATCCCCGAGGGGACTGCCAAGTCACGACTGCGCCTGGCCCAGCGCAAGCTCGCCGAGTGGCTGGCACCGGTGACGGCCGGGAGCCGGTGATGGCCGACGACCGCCACGCTCGGGTGTTGGACGAGCTTCACTTCGCACTGGCCGAGGCTGACGCCGCCGAGGTCGCGGGCTCGGTCCGATCGCGGGTGATGAGCAGGGCGCTGGCCGGCCGCCCTGCCGGCTTTGCGTCCACGGCGTCGCCCCATGCGTCGGGCCGGTTCGTCTTCGTATCGGCGGTGGGACAGCTCGACGCGCTGCTTGCTGCGCTGTCGGAAGCCGATTGGCGTCGCACGACGATTCGGGGGCTCGACGTCCAAGGTCTGGTCGGGCATCTCATCGGGGTGGAGGCGGCCTTCGCCGCCGCCGCCGAGGGCCTGTGCGATGCCGCCGCCCACGCCGATCACGTGGCGTCGACTCAGCCCGAAGCAGCCGCCCAACGCGGGCTCGCCCCTGAAGAGACGCTGGAGCGGTGGCGAGGCGAGGTCTCGCGAACCCTGCGGGCTCTCGACCGGCCCGGGACCGAGCGCTCCATCAGGGGCTTCTACGGGATCTCGCTGCCCCTCGACCCGCTCCTCGTCATCCGGGCCTTCGAGCTGTGGATCCACGGGGAGGACATCCGGCGCGCCACGGGCCGCTCCCCTGCCCGGCCCGACGCAGCGGCGCTGGACCGCATGACCGACCTGGCCGTGAGCTTGTTGCCCTCCGGGCTGGCCGGTGCGGGGATTCGGGGCCGCGCCGACCAGGTGCGACTGGTGCTCACCGGGCCGGGGGGCGGGACCTGGATCGTCCCGCTCGACGGCAGCGCACCGTCCCGGCCGAACGGTGGCGGGGACAGGCAGGGAGCCCGGGTGGTCGTCGACGCCGCCGACTTCTGCCGCGTGGTGGGCAACCGGGCCGGGGTCGACGGCGTGGAGACGGACGTGGCCGGCGACCGCGCGCTCGTCGCAGACCTCTTCGAAGGAGCCTCCGCTCTGGCCCTGGACTGATCTCGTCCGGGACGAGGTGATCCAGCCGCAGGCTCGGGACGAACGTGAGGTGTTCGTCATCGTGCCGAGGAAGGAGCGCCAAGTGGGAGCCGAGGAGAACCTGAAGGTCGTCCAGACCATCTACGACGCGTTCGGGCGCGGGGACGTCGACTTCATCCTCGACAACCTCACCGACGACGTCGACTGGGCCGTCGAGTCGGGCGGTTCGGCCCCGTGGAACGGGGCGCGCCGGGGCAAGGCGCAGGTGGCGGCCTTCTTCAAGGCGATCGCCGACAACTCCGAGGTGACCGAGCTCACGCCGCTCGCCTTCGCCACCAACGACAGCGACGTCACGGCCGTGATCCACTACGCCATGCGGGTCCCAGCCACCGGAAAGTCGGGGGACATGGATCTCCACCACTGGTTTCGATTCACGGACGGAAAGATCTCGTTCGTCCGGGGAACCGAGGACACCGCCCTGGTGGCCCGCCTGCTGCCAGCGAGCTGATGGCCGAGGAACTCGCCACGATGAGGGACGAGGTGGCCGGCGGCTGAGCGCCTCAGCCGGCGTTCACCGCCTGGGTCTGTATGGTCTGCGCCACGAGCCGCGAGTCGGCGTCGAAGAGCGAGGTCTGGACCACGATGAAGCGGCGGCCGACGTGCAACGGCTCGCTCCTGCCTTCCACGTGCCCGCTGGTAACGGGGCGGAAGAAGTTGCTCTTGGACTCGATGGTGCTGGTCGTGGCGCCGGGAGGGAGGTTCAAGAAGGCGCACACGGCGCCGAGCGAGTCGGCCAGGCTCATGAGCACGCCGCCGTGCAGGACCCCGCCGGCGGTACAGCGCTCGGCCGCCCAGGAGATGCGGCCGACGACTTCGGTCGGAGCCGCCGACACGAGCGTGATGCCGAGCCCGGAGCTGAAGGGCATGAGCTCGATGAGGGTGGTGTCGGTGCCGTCGTCCACGTCGTTCGCTCCTGCCGATGGGCCCCCGCCGGCCCATGTTGGGCTGGACCGAGCTGAGGGCGCAATGCGACGAGGAGCGCTCGCAGCTCTTCAGCCGTCGGTGCCGGGCAGGGCCGAGGCCTCGGGCATGAGCCCGAGGGCCATGACGTCGTCCATCAGCTCGTCTGTGGTCTTCGGCCACCACGGCGGCGACACCGACCCCTCGAGCTCTGACGGGTCGACAGGGCGGCGCTCGTTGGACGACTCGTAGACGGCGAAGGCCAGCTGCAGCGTCCGCACGGCCGTTTCGGGGGCGAGGTCGACGGGGGTGCCCGCCCGCAGGCCGTCGACGAAGGCGCCGGCAGCCCGCCGGAAACTGACCTCGTAGCGGTCCTCGATGTCTCGCACCTCGGTGCGCGTCCGCCCGCTCACCACCACCAGCGGCGGCAGGTCGTGGAGCCGTCCCGACAGGCGCGTCACCCATACGAAGCCGTCGGTGCCCTGCACCTCGAAGAACTCGTCGGCGCCGAACCAGTCGCTTTCGATGAACATGCCCGGGGCGTGGGCGACCTCCATCATCCCTAGCAGGTCGTCGCGCCCGTACTCGAGCAGCGCCACCATGGGCGCCTCGAAGAACAGCCTTCCCTTGCGGACGATGGCCTGGACGCTTCGGACCTCCTCACCCACGAGCCAGAGCGCCATGGCGTACTTGTGCATCACGTCGTCGAAAAGGTGGCCGCCCGGGCTCCGGGCGTCGAAGCGCCACACATAGCCCTCCGGGTCCTGGGCCGACTGGAACGCCGATTCGGTCTCTCCGACGACGGTCTTGATGCGCAGCAGGGTGGGAGTGCCGATGACACCGGAGGCGATGACCTCGCGCATGCGTTCGAGCGGCGGGTAGTAGCAGCAGTTCTCCGTCACCCTGAAGGCCACACCCGCCTCGGCACAGGCACTGACCATGGCCCGGGCGTCGGCCACCGTGGTGGCGATGGGCTTCTGGCACGACACGTGCTTCTTCGCCCGGGCGGCGGAGATCACGTGCTCGGCGTGGAGATAGGTCGGCGTCAGGATCTCGACGGCGTCAACTTCGTCGTCGGCCAGGAGGTCGTCGAGTGAGCCGTACACCTTGGGGACGCCCCAGCTGCGGGCGACGGCCCTGGCCCGTTCCGGACGCGTGTCGCACATCGCCACCACGTCGCAGTAGGGATGCTCGAGATAGCCCGGGACGTTGAGCTCACTGATGTTGCCCAGTCCTACGATCCCGACTCGCACCCGATCCATCGGCCCCCCGGCGACGTCCCAGCTGGAGGGGCCATGGTAGCCAGTCGACGACCCGCCTCACCAAGGCCACGAACCGGTTCGTTTCTCCGTCATGGCCTCCTGCTGCTCGGCCTCGGTGGCGCCCGTTATTTGCGGCGACGAGGGCGCCGGTGGTAGCGACGCGGCGAAGGTTGGGCAGGTCAAGGCGGTGTGACGAAGTGAGCAGCAACAGGCGGCGGGAACAAGGCGGGCCACGTCCCCTGTCCGCGCTGGGTCGGGTTCTCGGGCTCGGCCTCGGGCTCGTGGTCCTTTCGGCAGCGGCGTGTGGCGCGCGGGTCGGGCCCTTCCCGGCCTCCGCTCATGCAGGAGCCTCAGGCGGCTCGACCACCGCCACGTCTTCCGTCACGCCGGCTTCGTCGGGGGCGTCGGCCGGGAGCGCATCGACGAAGGGCCCGTCCACGCCATCCGCCTCGGGCGCGGCGACCGCCAAGGCCCCCGCTTCGGCTCCCGTCCCGCCTTCCGGTCCCGAACCGACGTCACCGGGCACCTACCGCTACAGCCAGAGCGGTGGCTTCACCGCCCTCGGTTCGACGCAGAACGTGCCGGCGCAGGGGACGATCGTCGTCGACGCTGCTTCGCCGCAGGGTGCCGGCAGCTGGACCCAGGTATGGCACAGCTACATCGATCCCAGCCAGCCCCCCAGCGACACCACGTTCTCGATCACGCCGGCGGGATACGCCGTCGTGTCGGAGGTGATCCGCATGGCGGGGCAGACGTTCACCTGCACCTTCACCTCTCCCATGCTGGTGGTGAACTGGCCGCCCACCGTGGGTCACCAATTCTCGGGAGCGGCCAACTGCGGGTCGTTCACCGTCCAGGCGAGCGGCAGCATCACGGGCACCCAGCAGACCACCGTGGGCGGCTCGTCCGTCACCGCCTACGTGGTGACGACCAACGTCACCACTTCGGGGTCGGTGAGCTCGACGTCGTCAGAAACGGACTGGGTCGATACCGTTCACGACCTCGATGTCCGCCAGCAGTCCCACGAGAAGGGGACGTACCAGGGTGTCGCCTTCCAATCCGACGTGACCCGCATCTTGGACTCGACACAACCTGGTTGACGCCACGCCCGGCGCCGAACACGGCGTCGGGTGAGGGACTCAGGCGGGGAGCCCGACGAGCAGGCCGGGTGCGGCCAGAGCCCCGGCCAACTGGCGCAGCGCCTCGGCCGCCTCTGCATCACCTCTCACGGCTGCGGCCCGTAGCACGATTGCATCGGCCAGGCTCACCCGGCCCGGCTCCGCCTTGACCTCGGCGGGACGGCCGGAGAGCTCGCCCAACAGCGCCTGGGCGGCGAGCTGCAGGGGAGAGGAGCCGAAGCCGCGCCCCGCTTCGAGGGCGGCGTCGAGCATGGACAGCGCGGCCTCACCACCCTGGTCCAAGAGGGCGAGCCCGAGGGCGGGGATGATCCCCGCCGCGCCGACCAGTGGCCCGGTGATGGGCCGGACCCGGGCCTGGCGCTCGGCGGCCTCCGCCGCTCGCCCGGCCAGGATCAGCCCGGCGTTGACCACCACTCCTGACACGGTGACGACCGGATCGACGGAGTCTTCGGGGGGGAACGGGGGAGCCGCCGTCGGCGCGTCGGTGGCCAGCGCCACGACGAAGCCGGCCGCCCACGCCAGCCAGCTCTCGGTGTGGTGGTGGGTGGGTTCATGCAGACGGGCCAGCGTCGCCGCCTCGCACTTGGCCCCGTCGAGGCGTCCGGTGAGGCGGAAGATGATGGTGCGCAGGCTTCGGCCGTGGATGGCCATGTCGGTGAGGCCCAGCTCCTCGGAGATCGTCGCCAGCTGCAGCGCCAGGTCCTCGGCCGTGGCCGTGTCGGAAGCAGCGCCACACAGGGAGAGGAAGAAGTGCCGCCAGGCCAGCGTGGCCAGGATGGCGCTGCGGCGGTTCCGGTCACCGGTGTGGCGGGTCCACTCCAACGCGTCCGTGAGCCACCCCTCGACACGCGGGTCGTCGGGCCGGGCCAGTCCGAGGAACGAGGTCGTCGACACCGTGCCGGCCCGGTCCCCGATCGACTCGAACAGGTCCACGGCCCGGTCGAGGGCCCGCGCCGACTCGTGCATCTCGCTTCTGTAGAAGTAGGCGACCCCGACGTTGGCGTTGGCCCACGCTTCTTTCTCGGCGTTGCCGAGGGCGTGCCACTGCTCGACGGCGGCTTCGAGCCCGGGGATCGCCGCGCTCGGGTCGGTGAAGACCTTGACGTTGGCGGCGCAGTGGTCTCGTTCGACGGCGACGGCAGGCTCGGCGGGATCGTCGGGGACGAGCGCCAGCGTCGCCAGGGCGTCCTCGACCCTGCCGCACTGGCCTTGGATCTTGCCCAGCTCGAGAAGTGCCGACGGCCGGCGCATCCCGAGCGCCACCGCCTTTTCGAGGAGCCTGATGGCGTCGAGGAAGCGGAATCCCTCGGCGAGCGCGTGTCCTTCCTCGGCCAGCGCCTCCGCCGCTTCCCGGGCGATGTCGGGGTCGCCGGCGAGATAGTCGGCGGCCCGTTCGAGGTGCCTGACCCTGGCATCGGAGCGTCCGCTGGCTGCTGCTCTTCGGTGCAGCTCTCCCCGGGTGGTGCGCGGCAGCATGTCGTAGGCCACCTCGGCCAGGAGCGGGTCGGCGATCTCGTACCGGCCGTCGGGACCCTGGCGCACGAGTCCACCGTCGTCGAGCAGCCCCAGAGCGCTCGAGCAGTCGCCCCCGCTCAGGGTCTCGACCTCGCCGGCGGTGGCGTCGCCGAGCACGGCGAGATGCTGCACAGCGACCTTCTGGGCCCGCTCGAGTGCGTCGAGACGAGCGGCCAGCAGGGCCTGCAGCGATGCCGGCACCGCCCCGCTCGCCGACAGGGCGTACCCGGTGTCGTCCGGGGTGAGCATGCGGCCCGCCCTGGCCATGGCCACCAGCTCGCGCAGGTACAGGGGGTTGCCCTTCGACATCTCGGCGAAGGAGCGACGGGCGTCGTCGCTCAAGGGCTCACCCACCAGCGCTTCGGCCAGCGCCTCGGACTGGGCCGGCCCCAGTGCCTGCAGCCGCAGCGTGTTGGCTGCCGCGAACCGTGACAGCCACCCGGCCGGTTCCGTTCGGCCGGCCAGCACGGTGAGCACGGGGAGCTCGCGCAGGTGGAGGGCCAGCTGGCTGATGAGCTCCAAGGTGCGGTCGTCGGCTCCGTGCACGTCGTCGACGAGCACGACGAGTGGTCGGTCGCCGGCCTTCTCCTTCACCAGCTGTCCGAGGCCCCAGAGCTGCTCACGCTCGATGCCGGCAGCGTCGATGGCGGCCAGCGACGGGTCGAGCTCACCGATCACCGAGCGCACCCGGGCTTGGACCTCCGGGTCGGACGAGGGCCCCAGCTGGTCGATGAGCTCGGCTGCCACCTGCAGGCCGCCGAGCACGCCGTAGCTGGGGTAGGCGGCCCGCACCACGTTGGCCGGACCGGCGGCCAGCCCCTGCACCTCGTCGAGCAGACGGGTCTTGCCCGAGCCGGCCTCGCCGCACAGCACCACCAGAGCGCCTCGCCGGTCGTCGCGCACCCTCCGGAACTGCATCTCCAAGAAGGCCAGCTCGTCGTCGCGCCCCACGAGCTCCGACCGCTCCCCGCCCGGGCCGTCGGCCCCTCGCCGGACTTTGCGCGCCGCCCACACCTCGACGGGCTCGCTCTTGCCTTTCAAGAGCACAGGCTGCCGCTCCTCGAACTCGACGCGATGGCGGGCCAGCTCGGTGGTGAGGCGGCCGCACAGCACCTCGCCCGGTCCGGCCGCCTTCTCGAGGCGGGCCGCCACGTTCACGGTGTCCCCGATGACCGTGACGTCGTCGCCCCCCACGGCGCTCACCATCACCTCGCCGGAGTTGACGCCGATGGAGAAGACGAGGTCCCCTCCCAGCTGCCGCATGGCCAACCCGGCGGCGACGGCACGCTCGGCGTCGTCGTCGTGGGAGACGGGCACGCCGAACACGGCCATGAGGCTGTCTCCCATGTACTTGTCGATCGTGCCCCCGTGCTCGCCGACCACCCTGGCCAGTTCCTGGAAGGCGCGGTCCACCATGTGCGCCACGACTTCCGGATCGGTGCGCTCGGCCAGCGACGTGAACCCCACCACGTCGGCGAACAGGACGGTGGCCAGCTTGCGCTCCTCGGTCCGGACCGCCGGCTCGGGGATGGCGCCCGGTGACGGGTCGAGGGCGGCGCCGCACTGGCCGCAGAAGGGCTGGGCGACGGGGTTGGCGCTCCCGCACGACGGGCACGTGCGGGCGTCGAGCGGTGTCCCGCAGCTGCCGCAGAAGCGGTTGCCCTCCGGGTTGACGGCCTCACAGCGTGGGCAGCCGAGCACCACGCCAACGCTACCGGCGGTCGGGCACCAGCCGCACCACCGGCAGAGGCCGGGTCATGGTGGCGCGGTACCGCTCGAAGATCCCACGGTTGGCCTTGTTGGCCACCTGGAAGACCCGTTCGTACTCAGGGGCGCCGGGCATGAGGACCTCGGCGGTCACGGCGACCGACCGTCGGCCGATGTTCACCTGGGCGCGGGGATCGCCCTCGAGGTTGAGGAGCCAGCCCGGTGGGCGCTCCCCCCCGAAGTTCGACGCCACTACCACGAAGGCATCGCCGTCGTCGGTGTAGGCGAGGGCCACGCTGCGACGCTGACCGCTGCGACGGCCGGTCGTGTGCAGCAGCATTGACGTGACCGGTCCCGTCATCCGCCGGCCCACCCGCCCCCCGCTCCGCAGGTAGATCCACCGGTGCAGCCTCGTGAAGCCGCGCAACAGCGGCTCGAGAGCGCGTCGCAGTGGGGAAGGGGACTCGGTCATGAGACGGGCCCGGGGCCCGGTCGGCTCAGGTGTCGGACCGGAAGTCTACGAGCGGCGCTGCTTCGCCGACGGCGATGCCGTGCCACTTGGCCCACACTTCGACCACTCCCTCGACATGGGACTCGACGTGCTCGCCACAGCTGCACGCCCCCTGGGACCATCCGGGGCGGAAGCGCATGGGCCACAGGGCGATGACGTGGTCGACGTGGCGAACCCGGTGTACCAGCCGATCCGCCTCGAACATCACGTCTCCTCTGCCCGGTTCCGCCCTTGCGCCTTCGTCAGGGAAACGCCCCGTCACCCCTCACCTTGCGTGGCGGGGAGCTCGGCCCCCGGTCGCGGCCAGCGCCACGGGCACCGGCCGTCGAGCCTGGCCCGCGCCTATCTTGACAAAGTCTAGTGAAGTAATAGGATTTGGCGAGGGGCGGAGGGTGTGGTCGCCGTGGCCGCATCCGGTGCCCGGGAGGAACGCCACATGCACATCGACGGCTTCGTCGTCCTGGCGGGCGCGATCGTCGGCCTCGCCGTGGGGCTCACCGGCATGGGGGGCGGGGCCCTCATGACGCCAGTGCTCGTCCTCCTCCTCCACGTCCAGCCTGCGGCCGCCGTGTCGAGCGACCTGGTGGCCTCGGTGTTCATCAAGCCCGTGGGTGGCGCCGTCCACATGCGGCGTCGCACCGTGCACCTGCGCCTGGTGGGCTGGCTGGTCGCCGGCGCCGTCCCCGCCGCCTTTGCGGGCGCGGCCGTGCTCAACAGCGTGGCCCACGGCAAAGCGTTGCAGAACGACATCGAGCTGGCCCTCGGCGCCGCCTTGTTGGTGGCGGTGGGCGGGATCGCCGTGCGGACAGTGACCCAACGTCGCTCCGGGGCGCATCCGGTCGACGACGCGGACTGGCCGGCGGTCCGCCCCCTTCCCACGGTGCTGGTGGGAGCGGTGGGTGGGGCCATCGTGGGGATGACCTCGGTGGGTTCGGGCTCGCTCATGATGGTGGCCCTCATGTTCCTGTACCCCTCGCTCACCGGTCGCCAGCTGGTGGGTACGGACCTCGTGCAGTCCGTGCCGCTCGTCGGGGCAGCCGCCTTGGGGCAGCTGCTCTTCGGTCACGTGGCCTTGGATGTCACCGTGTCGTTGATGATCGGCTCGCTGCCGGCCGTCTACCTGGGAGCGCGTCTGTCCGCTGTGGCGTCCACACGGCTCATCAGGCCCGCCATCGCCGTCGTGCTGCTGCTATCGGCGCTGAAGCTCGTGGGTGTCGGGAACTCCGCCTTGCTCGCCATACTCGCGACGGCGCTCGCCGCTGGTCTCGTCGTTCTGGGGCTCCGGGCCGCCATGCGCCGGAGCCGCCGCCCCGCTGTGGTGCTGTCACCGGACCCGCACCGTGGAGCGGTGGAGTTGGTCGGCGCTGGAGAAGGCGGACCGATGCGCCCGTACGGCCGTCGGGGGCTGACCGCCGTGCGGGTTAACGACGGGCGAACTGGCCGAAACGCCGCTGCAGATCGCCCATCATGGCGGTGCGAACCACGTTCGATTGGGTGACGATCCCGGCCAGCCGGTTCTCGGCGTCGAGCACCAGTGCCGGGGTTCCGCCGGCCCGGGCCATGCGCTCGAGCACTACCCGCACCGGGTCTCCGGTCCGCACGACCGGCACCTGGTCCAGGGGCACGGCGATGTCGGAGACCATGGTCGACCCCAGCCGGTCGGCGGGGACGGCCCGCATGGCGTCTGTCCGCAACACGCCCGCCAGCCACCCACGCTCGTCGGTCACGACCACGGCCTCACCGCCATAGTGGCGCAGCGCGCTGTGCGCCATGTCGGCGACCCTGGCGTGAGCGGGCACGGTGGGCGGGTTCGGCGTCATCACCTGCCACGCCGCCAGCTGGGCGATGCTGCTGCGCAGCCGGGCGTTTCGCTCCTCGGACCCGGCGGCGGCGTAGAGGAACCACCCGAGCAGCGCCGGCCACAGTCCGAGGGCACCCCCGAACCCGAATTCGACGACCCCCACGACGATCAGCACCGCCCCGAAGGCCCGGCCTGCTCGGGCGGCGGCGACGGCGGCGCGCGTGGGGTCGTGCCAGGCGCGCCACAGGCCGGAGCGGAGGATGCGCCCGCCGTCGAGCGGGGCGGCGGGGATGAGGTTGAAGGCGGCGAGAAGGAGGTTGACCTGCCATAGCCAGGTCAGCACCTGGGCGACGAGCCCGTGGCTGCCAGCAGCGTGGGCGAGCACCTCGCCGACCCCGAACACCGCCGCCAGGGCCAGGCTGGTGCCGGGTCCGACGGCGGCGATGCGGAACTCTGCTCCGGGGGACGCCGCCTCGCCCTCGAGCTGCGCCACGCCACCGAACAGCCACAGGGTGATGGACCGCACCCCGACGCCGTTGTGGCGGGCCACCACGGCATGGGACACCTCGTGGGCGAGAAGCGAGAAGAAGAAGACGAGCGCAGCCACCACCGCAGCCAGCCAATAGGCGGCCCGGCTGCCGGCGCCGTAGGTGCCCGGCAGCACGTAGTCGGCCAGCTGCCACGTGATGAGGGCGAAGATGACGAGGACGCTCCAGTTGACCCCCACGTCCACGCCGGCGAACCGGCCGATCCGAATGCTCTGTCTCATCGATGCCACCTGGTACAACCAAGCATCTCATGACCCTGTTCCCGTTCGGGCGCCTGCACACCTCCAGCCTGCCTGTCTCGGCTTGGAACCACCTGTGCTAGGGATGCAGGGTGTGGCGCAGGGCGCTGACGACGGCACGGGAAGCCGTCGGCCCGAGGAGCTGGCCGGCCAGGTGCGCGTCGCCGTGTCGGCCCACCGGGCCGAGGACCCCCGGGAGGCGGAGTCCCGCCACCGGGTCCTCGACCTGCTCGACCGGGTGGACCGGCCCTTCGACGAGCAGGCGGGGCCCCGTCACATGACGGCCTCGGCCGTGGTCGCCGGTCCCCGGGGCACGGTGCTGCACCTGCACAAGCGCCTTCACCAGTGGATGCAGCCCGGTGGCCACATCGACCCCGGCGAAGCGCCGTGGGAGTCGGCCCTGCGGGAGTCGAGGGAGGAGACGGGCCTGGCGCTCTCCCATCCCGCCGGTGGGCCCCGCCTGATCCACGTCGACGTGCACAACGCCGCCAAGGGCCACGAGCACTTCGACCTGCGCTATCTGCTCGTGGCCGGCGACGAGGATCCCAAGCCTCCGCTGGGGGAGAGCCCCGAGGTGCGCTGGGTGCCCTGGGACGAAGCCGACACGCTGGCCGACGCCTCTCTGACCGGTGCCCTGGCCGCCGCCCGCCGCCAGCCCGAGGTGGCCGGGCCATGACCGAGACGTTCGAGCGCCTGCTCGAGGTGCAGGAGCACGACACCAAGGTCGATCAACTGCGCCACCGCCGGGCGACGCTTCCCGAACGCGGCGAACTGGCCGAGCTCGAGGCGCGCCGCGCCGCTCTGGATGCCCGCACCGCCGGCGTCCGGGTGGAACGGGACGAACGCGCCGAGCGCCAGGCCACGCTCGAGGGTCAGGTCGAGGCGGCCAAGACCCGCAAGAGCGAGCTGGAACGGCGCATGTACGGCGGTCAGGTGGGCTCGGCCCGTGACCTCGCCGCCATGGACGACGAGGTCCGCCAATTGACCCGCCACGTCAACGAGCTCGAGAACCGCGAGCTCGAGGTGATGGAGCAGCTCGAGCCCCTCGACGGCGAGTTGCAGTCGGCCGAGGTGGAACGAGACGGCATCGACACCCGTGCCGGCGAGCTGCGCGACGTCGTGGCGCAGGCCGAGAAGGAGCTCGATGCCCAGATCGACGCCGAGCTGTCGGCCCGGGCCCCGCTGGCGGCGAAGCTGCCGCCCGAGCTCTTGAGCCGCTACGAAGGGCTGCGCAAGAAGCTGGGCGGGACCGGGGCGGCGAGCCTCGTGGGCAACTCCTGCGGCGGGTGCCACTTGACCCTGCCGGCCATGGAGGTCGACCGCATCAAGCACGCCGAGCCCGACACCGTCATCACCTGCGACAACTGCGGCCGCATCCTGGTGCGGTGACCGACGCGCCGGTGAGCCGCAGCGGGCACGGCGCATCGGGATAAGCCGGTGCTGGTCCTCGTCCGCCACGGCGAAACGGAGGCCAACGCGGCGCGCCTTCTCCTGGGCCGGGCGCAGTCGCCGCTCACCGAACGGGGCGTGGCTCAAGCCAAGGCGCTGAGCCGGCTGCTCGGGCCGGTCGCCCGGGTGGTGAGCAGCCCGCTGGCCCGGGCCCGCGACAGCGCCGCCGCCCTGGGCTTGGACGTTCCCGTCGAGATCGACGACCGGTGGATCGAGGTCGACTACGGCGAGTACGACGGGCAGCCGCTCGGGTCGGTGCCGGCCGAAGTCTGGCGTCGGTGGCGCGCCGACCCCGGGTTCCGCCCCGCCGGTGGGGAGAGCCTCGCCGACATGGGTGCTCGGGTCCGTGCGGCGTGCGACGAGCTGTTCGCCGCCGACGGCGCCGGGGCCCGGGGCGCGGCCGACGTCGTGGTGGTGAGCCACGTCTCGCCGATCAAGGCGGCGGTGGCGTGGGCGCTCGGGACCGGCGACGCCCTGGCCTGGCGGCTGTATCTCTCGACGGCGTCGATGACCGTGATCGGCTGGGGGAGCGACGCGCCCGTGTTGCACGCGTACAACCTGACGGCAGAGGCCCTGGACAGACGCTGACCGTCGGTCCGGCCCGTGGGCCGGGTGCGCTGGACTACAGCCGGGTGCACCCGCTCGGGCCGTTGGGTGCGTACCCCACCTGGATGGTGGCACCGTTCGGTCCGTTGACCACCACGCAGGCCGAGGAGCTCGGGAGGATGCTTGCGTAGGCGGCGGGGGCCATGGCGAGCAACGTCCCCCCCGCCAGCACCGCAACGAGCAACCGCTTCTTCATGGGGACAGCCCTCCATGGTCCGTGGTTCGCCGATGTGTCTCCCCCGGACAACGAGGCCGTCTGGAAGCCCTTGTGTCGGACGACGACCGGTGGCTGTCTCGGTACGGGCGGTGTTCGGTCCCCCGGGGCCGCTCAGGAAGGGTTGGACTGCAGGAAGGTGAGGACGGCCTCAGCCAGCTCCGGACCCCGGTCCTCCTGGAGGAAGTGCCCGCCGCCCACGATCACGGTGTGGGCCACGCCCTCGGCGCCCGGCACCACCTCGATGAACCGCTGCTCGGCGCCCTTGGTGATGGGGTCGCTGTCGCTGAAGGCACACAGGAACGGCTTCTCGAACCCCTCGAGCGCCTTCCAGGCCTGCCGGTTCGCCTCGGCGGCGGGGTCATCGGGGCGGCAGGGCACGAGCATCGGGAACTGGCGCGCGCCTTCTTTATAGGTCTCGTCGGGGAAGGGGGCGTCGTAGGCGGCCACCACCTCGGGCGCCAGCTCCGAAGTGCACCCGCTCGAGACGATCCGGCCGATGGGCATCTCCGGCACCTCCTGGGAGAAGCGCTGCCAGGCCATGAAGGCGTCGCCCATGGGGACGTCGCCTGTGGGCAGCCCCGTGTTGGCGGCGACGACGCGCCGGAAGCGCTCGGGGTGCTCGGCCACCAGCCGGAGCCCAACGAGGCCGCCCCAGTCCTGGCCCACGAGCGTGAGCCCGGACAAGCCGAGCACGTCGAAGAGGGCGGCGCGCATCCACTCGACATGCCGGGCGTAGGTGTAGTCATGGCGCGACGCCGGCTTGTCCGAGCGGCCGAAGCCCACCAGGTCGGGCACCACCACCCGTACCCCGGCCTCGGCGAGGACCGGGACCACCTTCCTGTACAGGTACGACCACGACGGCTCGCCGTGGAGCAGGAGCACCGTCTCTCCCTCGGGGCTCGTCCCCTCGTCGAGATAGTGGACGCGCAGGACTTCGCTTCCTTCGCCGGCCGGGACCTCCACGTAGTGGGGCTCGAACCCGTAGCCGGGCAGCGACTCGAACCGCTCGTCCGGTGTGCGAAGAACCTTCATCCCTGCCTCCTCGCTTCGGGGGACCGCATGGTAGGCCGGGTCGCCGTCCGGGCGCCCCCTCCGCTTCGCTGTCTAACCTCCTGCATCGTGCGCGCCGTGGTGTGCCGGGAGCTTGGCCCGCTCGACAATGTCGTGGTCGAGCAACGCGACGAGCCGGTGGCCGGCCCCGGCCAGGTGGTCGTCTCGGTACGGGCCGCCGGCGTCAATTTCGTGGACGGCCTCATCTGCCAGGGTCGCTACCAGATGAGGCCGCCGGCGCCCTACGTCCCGGGGGGCGAGATCGCCGGTGAGGTCGCCTCGCTCGGGGACGGGGTCACCGGGGTACAGGTCGGGGACCGGGTGATGGCCATGACCGGCTTCGGTGCCTTCGCCGAGCAGGTGGTGGTCAGCGCCGGTTCGCTCGAGCCCGTCCCCGACGCGTTGTCCTTCGCCCAGGCGGCGGCGTTCATCCAGAGCTACTCCACGGCGTGGTTCACCTTGGCGCGTCGAGCCGCGCTGTCGGAAGGGGAGTGGGTGCTCGTCCTCGGCGCTGGCGGCGGCATCGGGTTGGCGGCCGTCGACGTGGCGCTCGCTCTCGGGGCCAATGTCATCGCCGCTGCCTCGAGCGAGGAGAAGCTCGGCTCGGCGCGCGCCCTCGGTGTCGAGTGCACCATCGTCTACGAGGCAGAGGACCTCAAGGCGCGTGCGCGGGAGCTCTCCGGTGGAGGGGTCGACGTCGTCGTCGACCCCGTGGGCGGCCGCCACAGCGAGCCGGCGCTTCGCGCCACCCGCCCGTTCGGGCGCTTCTGCGTCGTCGGGTTCGCCTCCGGCCCCATCGCCTCGGTGCCGCTCAACCAAGTGCTGCTCAACAACCGCACCGTCGTCGGGGTCGACTGGGGAGCGTGGGCTTTCTCCGACCAGCGTGGCAACCACGAGTTGCTCGCCGAGCTGCTCGACATGGTGCGAGCGGGGCGCATCCATCCCGCCGTGCCGGCGGAGCGGTCCCTCGAGGACGCCGCCTCGGTCATGACCGGCCTGCTCGAGCGGTCGGTCAAGGGCAAGGTGGTGCTCGTCCCCTAA
>DMNK01000056.1:0-263 GCA_003453695.1 Acidimicrobiaceae bacterium
GCAGCGTGTACGCCTCGCTGTACGGCTCGAAGCTGAGCGCAGGGCTGCCCGCCCATCTCCCCTCGGCGCTGGCCAACGTCACCCATCAGTCGGTGGGCGCCGCCATCGTCGTGTCCGATCGCCTGTCAGCCGCCGGGTTGAGCCACGTCGGGGCGGCGGTGCACCAGGCCGCCTTCGCCGCCTTCCTGCACGGCATCAGCGTTGGTTGTCTGGTCGCCGGCGCTGTGGCGGTGGTGGGGGGGGGGGCGCCCTCCCCCTCCCCC
>DMNK01000056.1:383-1481 GCA_003453695.1 Acidimicrobiaceae bacterium
TGGTGGCCGGCGCTGTGGCGGTGGTGGGCGCCCTCATCGCCGCCGCCTTCCTCCCCGCCCAGCCCCCGTCGGTCGCCGCCCCCGATGCCGGCGAGGTACTCGAGCGGGCGCGCGGGCTCGCTCTCGAGACCGGTGCGGCTTCGCTCGACCCTGTGCCGGTGAGAGCGGTTGCAGGCGTCGAAGTCGCCGTGCCCGGTTCGCCGTCGTGAGCGGAGGACGGCTGGGTCGCTGATCGGCGCCCTGCTTGGTGTCGTAACAGGCAGTCGTCGGTGGCTCTTCTGCGGATTCAGCCGGTGCGCAGAACGGGACCAGGCTGCTTCTGGGTCGCGGCCATGGCCGGAACGGCGGCGAGGAGGTTGGCCGCCACCAGCACGGCGATCGCCAGCCCCAAGAGCACGCCCACCTGGATGGCCGGCACGGCCACGACGCCGAGGTTCGTGGCGAAAGCGTTCCAGGCGGCCTTACCGGCGGCGACGCCGAGCGGCACGCCCAGGATGACTCCCACGAGCGCCACCGTTGTGGCTTGCCAACATACGACGCCGGCGATCTGTCGTTTCACGAAACCGATGGCCCTGAGCAACCCGATCTCCCTGCGCCGCCGGGCCACACTCACCACGAGCAGGTGCACGAGGGTGGCGGCCCCGAAAACGGCGAGCACCAAATCGAGGATGAGCGGGAAGTTGATTGCTTGGCCGAAGTTCACGAGGGACGTCGGCAGCCCGGGCTTCCTCGCGCTCGCACTGCTGTAGGCGGCGAGATAGTGACGGATGGCTGCCGCTCCCCGCGGTCCCGGCACCCCCGCCGCCAGCACGGCGGGAGAGATCTGACTGTCCAACGTGTTCATGCACCCGGCCCGGGTGGAGCCGGCTGGGCAAGCCAGGTCTGTGTAGGCCTGCAAGGACATGGCCGCACCGGATCCGAGGCCACCGGTGCCCACGTCGGCGGGGGCCGACACCCTCGACACCACCCGGAATGTCGCCGTCCTCGAGACGCCGTCGGGCCCGATGGCCGTCGCCCGGACCGTCGAGCCGATATGGGCGTGTACCTGGCGCATCGTGGACGCCCCCAAGGCGATGGCGTCGTCCGTCTGGGGAAACG
>DMNK01000056.1:1624-3164 GCA_003453695.1 Acidimicrobiaceae bacterium
CCCCAAGGCGATGGTGTCGTCCGTCTGGGGAAACGGTCCGTCCGCCATCGACAGCAGCACCGCTCCCCGTTCAGGGTGCCCGGCCAGCAAGTCGACGCTGGTGCCGTTGACGAGGATCTGCTGGCTGATGCCGATCGTGACGCGGCCGATCGCAGAGTTCCGCTCCAGGTCAGTGGCGATCGACTGGGCCTGTTGCAGTGCCCCCGGCCCGGGGGGCAGGCCGGTCAACTCGAACTGGAACGGCTCGCCGTACAACGTCGGGGTGGCGGTGAGATGGGAGAGGCTGGCGCCGAAGACCGCCGTGGCGCACAGGGCAGTGACGCCCACCACCGTGCCCACGAGGGCCGTTCCCACCGGCACCGTGCTCCGCCCTGTGCCTCGCATGAGCGCTTGTCGGACCCCCAGCACGGCGCTGGCGGGCGCTCCCGCCTGGGCCAGGCCTGTGACCACCATGGACGGCCGGGCAGGCCCGAAAAGTTGGCGGCGGCGCAATTTCGCCACCCGGAGAGCCGGCCACGCGCCCAGGGCGGTGACGACGGCGGTGACGGCGAGCGCGCCGAGGCCGACCACGAGCCAGTCGACGCTGACGCCGGTGGTGGGTTCGGCCAGGCGCGGTTCGCCGACGGGCGTGAGGGGCGACAGGGCCACCACCACCACGCCCGTGCCGATGGCCGCTCCCACGCCCACCACGACCGTGCGGGCCACCCCGAGCCACGCCAGTTGACGGGGGACGACCCCGAGCGACGACAGGACGGGGAAGTCTTCGCTCTCCACGACGCTCTGTCGGGCCAACGCCTGACCGATCACCCCCAGACCGGCGATCCCCCCCAGCACCGCCAGCACCCACCATCCGACGGCCTGGGGGTGGATGGAGGTGTCGATCGACGAGACGGCGGCGTCCTGGTTGACCGTGTAGAGAACGCCCAGAGCCGAGGCGTCGGCCGAGAGCCGGGGGATGTCGGCGGCGCCGTGGCGCAAGCGGACGAAGTAGGCATCCCAGAGCAGCGCCCGGCCGGCAAGGGCGCGCGACAGCGAAGTGGTGCTCCACAGGTCATAGCTCGGGGTCGAGCCATAGGGGAACTCCGATTCGGCGGCTTCGATCCCGACGACGTGCAAGGTGCGTACTGGTCCATCGGGTGCACCGGTGTTGTCCAGGAACGCTTGGTCTTGTGCCGGGGAGAAGAAGCGGAAGGTGATCCGAGTTCCGATGTGCACGCCGTAATCCGACTCGAAGTTGAACGACGCCAAGACCTCGTCCGGTGCCGACGTCCGTGGCCAGCGCCCCGCCACGAGCTTCACCGCCTGTTGGAGCGGGCCGGGAGACAGGGAGAAGATCGAACCGGACGAGGCCACGTTGCTGAGGTCGCGCCCGCAGCTGCACGACACCGGCCCACCCATGGGAGCCACGGCACGGACAGCTGAGGTCACGTAGGGAAGCTTCGCCAGGGCGGCGGGCCGGTCGCTGTAATCCTCGGCGTCATACCCGTGGGCGGCCACGAAACGGGGGAAGGCACTCGCCGTGCGGCGTCCCGCCGCCACG
>DMNK01000056.1:3376-3516 GCA_003453695.1 Acidimicrobiaceae bacterium
GACGAGCACGGCCAGGGCCAGCCATGAGCGCCATCGGCGCCGCATCTCGGCCCTGAAGACCAGTCCCACGGCCCCCACCGGTCACCTCCCGGGATCAGTCTGACCGAAAGGCGGCGTCGAACCTAGGGGGAAGGCCCCCG
>DMNK01000056.1:3743-3935 GCA_003453695.1 Acidimicrobiaceae bacterium
ACACGTCGTGGTGCCACCACCACCGGCGCGTTCCGTGGCGTGCCGGCGCTTCGGTCCCCGGCGCGGCGCCGCCACGCCGACCCCTAGCGTTGAGACCATGGCGCGCCGCCACATCGACCAGAAGGTGGCGATCGCCGTCGTCTACGTGGCCTCTTTGTTCATGGCAATCATGGACACGACGATCGTGAACGT
>DMNK01000056.1:4090-6261 GCA_003453695.1 Acidimicrobiaceae bacterium
ACACGACGATCGTGAACGTGGCGCTCCCGACCCTGGGACGCGACTTCCACGTCCGCTCCACCGCCGTCGACTCGGTGGTCATCGGCTTCCTCGTCAGTCTGGCCGTGTTCATGCCCACCTCGAGCTGGCTGGGCGACCGCTTGGGGCCCCGGCGGGTGCTCCTCGGGTCGATCGTCGTCTTCGCCGGCGCCTCGGCGCTGTGCGGCCTGGCGACCAACCTGGGCGAGCTCACCGTGTTCCGGGTGCTGCAGGGCGTGGGTGGCGGGCTCATGACGCCCGTGGGGATGACGATGTTGTGGCGAGCCTTCCCACCCGCCGAGCGCATCCGCGCCTCCGCCGTGCTCGTCCTGCCCACGGCCCTGGCCCCGGCGCTCGGCCCCGTGCTGGGCGGGTTGTTCGTCACCGATGTCAGCTGGCGGTGGGTGTTCTACGTGAACGTCCCCATCGGGCTGCTGGCCTTCACCTTCGGGCTGCTGTTCCTCCGGGAGCAGGAGCGCCAGGACGCCGGGTCGTTCGACGTGGCCGGCTTCGTGCTGTCGGGGGCCGGGCTCGGCATCCTCATGTACGGGCTGTCGGAAGGACCGGTGAAGGGGTGGCACTCGCCCGACGTCATCGTGACCGTGGTCGCCGGTGCCGTCATGCTGTCGGTGCTCGTCGTGGTCGAGCTGCGAAAGGTCCAGCCCCTCATCGCCCTGCGGCTGTTGGCCGACCGGCTCTTCCGCTCGACCAACGCCGTGATGTTCCTGGGGGCGGCGGCCTTTCTCGGCGTGCTCTACCTGGTGGCGCTCTTCTACCAGTTCGGCCTGGGCCTGACCGCGCTGCAGTCGGGGCTGAGCACGTTCCCCGAAGCCCTCGGGGTCATGGGCGGGGCCCAGGTGGTGACGCGCATCTTGTACCCGAGTCTCGGTCCCCGGCGCATCATGATCGGGGGGCTGATCGGCATCGCCGCCGGCATGGCGGCCATGGCCCTCGTCGGGGACCACACCAACCTGTGGGTGCCCCGGTTGCTGCTCTTCGAGATGGGGGTGTCGATGGCCGGTGTGTTCATGCCGACCCAAGCCGCCGCCTTCGCCACCATCAGCGCCGCCGAGATGGGCAGGGCGTCCACCCTCTTCAACGTGCAGCGCCAGGTGGGCGGGGCCGTCGGAGTCGCCGTGCTCACCACGGTGCTCTCGGCGGTGGAGGTCACCGCCGCCACCGTGGGCCATCCGTCGCCGCACCTGAACGGCTTTCACGCCGCCTTCCTGGGGGCGGCGGGGTTCGCGCTCCTCGCCATCATCCCCGCTGCCATGGTGAACGACGAGGACGCGGCGAGCACGATCGTGCGGCGCGCCCGCCGCCGCCGACCCGTGTCGGCCCCGGCTGCTCCCAGCGACGTGGCCCCGGCCGAGGTGCCGGCCTGAAGGTCGCCCCGGTGCGTGGAGGGTGCCGGGTAGCTTGGCCGGCGGGCGAAGAGGAGGAGGCGTCATGACCCTGCAAGTCGTCGGTGCCGGCGCGGGACGGACCGGGACCATGTCGCTCAAGGCGGGCCTCGAGCTGCTCCTCGGCCGCCCCTGCTACCACATGCTCGAGGTGTTCTCCCATCCCGAGCACGTGTCCATGTGGCGCGCCGCCGCCGAAGGCGACAAGGTCGACTGGCCCACCATGTTGCAGGACTACGGCGCAACCTCGGACTTTCCGGCCTGTCTGTTCTGGTCGGAGATCCTCGAGGCCAACCCGGACGCCGTCGTCGTGCTGTCCACCCGAAGAGACGCAGAGACGTGGTGGGAGAGCGCCAGCCAGACCATCTTCGCCATCGACGGTTCGCAGCTCCCGCCCGAGATGACCGAATGGTTCGACATGTGGCGGGCGGTGTCGACGGCGCGGTTCACGCCGAACTGGTCCGACAGGGACGCCGCCATCGCCGCCTACGAGCGTCACAATGCCGAGGTGCGGGCCTCGGCACCGCCCGATCGCCTCGTCGAATGGCAACCCGCCGACGGATGGCAGCCGCTGTGCGACGCCCTCGGGGTCGTGACGCCCTCCGAACCCTTCCCCCATTTGAACAAGCGAGAGGACTTTCCCGGCGCATCACCCGACACCACGCTGGCCGACGTCATCGACCATTTCAGTCAGGACGCACCGGGTCCTCCGAGCTGACCCGGACGCGGCCGGGCGCCGGGACGGCGGAG
>DMNK01000056.1:6431-8290 GCA_003453695.1 Acidimicrobiaceae bacterium
GGGCGCCGGGACGGCGGAGGTCAGCCGGGAGGCTTGGGGGCGGGAGGGATGGGGACGGGCGGGGTGCCGGGCGGCGGGGACGTGGTGGGCGGGGTGGTGAGGGCGGTCACGCACCCGTGCAGGGCGGCGACCGAGGCGGCGGCGTCGTTGCTGCCGGCCGACACCGTCTGGGCTTGGGGCAGGCCCGGACAGCCACCCGCTCCCACGATGCCGGCGATGTCGTTGCCGATGTGGGCGAGGTCGGTTGCCTCGGTGTTCTGGGTGTCACCGAGGGCCGACGTGGTCTGGGCCACGGCATTGGCGACGTCGCCTCGGTGCGCCACCGCCTGGCCGAGCGTCGCCTGGGCCTGGGCGAACACCGTCACCTGGTCCGAGGTGTCGAGCTGCTCGTAGAACTTCGTCAACTGGTCGGTCTGTGTCTCTGCTTCGAACTGCGTCAGGTTGGCGACCCGGTCGAGGCTGCTGTTGGAGGTGTAGTCGTAGATGGCCAGCTCCCGCAGCTTGGCCTGGGCGGCGTCGGCCGTCCGCTGGTCGGCGATGACCGTGTTCTCGGCGTCCACGAGCTCTTGGCGCTGGGACGCCAGGGTGGCCGAGAGGCTCGTCGCCTGGGCGACGGCCTGGGCGTAGGCCGTGACGTCGTTGTTCGAGGTGGAGATCATGGTCATGGCCGGGCTCTGGGCCGGGGCCTGGACGTTGGCGGCGATGAGCAGGGCGTAGCAGGGGACGCCGTTGTCGGGTGCGCACCACGGGGTGGTGTCGACGATGCTCAAGAAGGCGGACGGCGAGGGTATGTTCCCGGCCACCAGCCACGCATGGATGTTGGCCATGTTGGGCTGGAGGATGGTGGCGGCTGTGGCCGAGCAACCGGCCGGCCAGTTGGCGAAGGCGGGGAAGCCGTTCGGCATGGGGGTGGAGGGCAGCTGTGCGCCGGTGGTGTCGGTGAAGCGCTTGGTGTTGTACGGGTTGTAACTGTTGGCGTTGTCGGTGGATCCTCCCTCGGCGACCTGCCACAGGTCGAGGGCCGCCACGTTGGCTTGGGTGACGGGGGCGCCCACGGACTGCAGCACGCAGATCTCCCACGCTGCGGGAAGCGGGACCCCGACTTGGGGAGTGAAGGTCGTCGCTGCGGACGGAACGACGCCCGCCAGCGACCCGAGTATGCCGATGACGAGAACGGCCCCCAGCCGCCGGCCGGACGAGCTCATCGCCGGCGGGTTGCCCGGGCTTCTTCTCTGGAGGCGTCCCCCTCGAGGCGCTCGAGACGAGCGGGAAGCCCACGGGGCGGCAGTTGGGCGATCACCGCCAGGGTGTCACTGCCGCTCTCCAAGGTGTCGGCGGGAGCGCGGTCTCGGTGGCGGTGCAGCCGGGAGGACAGGCGCTTCAAGGGACCGGGGACGGGCTCCTCCCATCCCGTGGCGTCCTTGTGCTCCTGCGCGACTTCTTGCGACACGTTCAGCCAGTGCACGAAGCGCTCCTCCTCTGCGGCCTCTTCGCGGACTGCGGCTTCGAGCTCGTCGCCGGCGCGCGCCACGGCGGCATGGACATGGTGAAGGTAAGGCTTGGCTGGCATGAAACTGTCCTCCTTCGAACGGAAGTTGAGGAGGTCATCTCTTTTCACGACGGGCTCCCGCACCCCGCACGCCCGGGGTACCCGCGGATGACGACGCAACGCTAACGCTGGGGCGCGCCCGGAACCCCTAGGCCGAAAGTCCCTTTCCGTTTCATGGAGCCCCGCAATGGTAGTGGCGCCCATCTCCGCCTTCGCGGCATGGGCGCCACCTCGTCGCCATCGGCGGCGCAGGCCCATACCTTGAGTGGTATCGCCCCAACAGCTGATCCCCGGGGTGCGACGTGCCGGC
>DMNK01000056.1:8506-17995 GCA_003453695.1 Acidimicrobiaceae bacterium
TACCCGGCCGTCACCGCCCTGGGCTACCCGGCCGTCACCGCCCTGGGTTACCCGGCCGTCACCGGCCTGTCACCGGGACGTTCCACGGTTAACCGGCGGTAACCGGCGCGGCGCCGGCGCCGGCGCGCGCTTGGCTGTGGCGACGGAGGCGTTGCTACCGTCGCGGCCGGCGGGCGCCCGGGAACGGCACCCCGAGGCACAGGAGGCGGATGTGGCCAGACGGCGGGACCAGCTGTGGGGCTCGCCCCTGTCTCGACGCGACGTGCTGCGCTCGGGTGCGGCGGCGGCGGGTGCGGCGGCGCCCTGGCTGTCGCGGCGCTGGACCCACTCGAGGATGTCCTTCTTGGTGATCCGGCCGCCGAGGCCGCTGCCGGGGACGGCGCGCAGGCCGACGCCGTCCGGGATGTGCACCAGGTCGTACTCGCGGTAACCGAGGAACGTGAAGTGATCATCGACGAGCCATTTGAGGAACTCCTTCGCCTCGTCCACTTCGGCGCGGTCGATCACCTCCGGCCCGGCGTCGAGGCCCTCGACGATGTGCTTTAGCCGATCGCGCATCGGGCCCCAGTCCTCGACCACCGCCGCCACTTCCTCAAGCACGTGCTCCACCCCGGCTCGCAGCCGCTCGCGACGCTCCTCGTCGGGCTCGCGGGTCACCTCGGCGTGAAGAACCGACTCGGCCACGCTGTCCTCAGAGGGATCGCCGCCCGGTTCCACCACCTCGACCAGGGCGCCTTTTTCATCCCGCACGACGTGCAGAACAGGGTGGATCACAAGGTCAATTGCGTAGCCCTCGCGTCCCAGAGCCATCGTGATCGAGTCGACCAGGAACGGCATGTCGTCGNNATGATGGAGAACCATTCCTTCGACAACCTGCTCGGCGACCTCTCCCGCACCCGCCGGGACGTGGTCGGCCAATTCAGCTACGACACCCGTGCACCGATCTACACGAATCGAGATGCCAAGGGGAACGTGGTGGCTCCCTGGCACATCACGACGACGTGCCAACCGGGTGGCGTCGACCAGAGCTGGAACGTGAGCCACCGGTCGATGTTCTGGTCGTACGGCAACTCGCCCGAGACGAGCTACACCCAGGCCTACGACCCGGCCACGTTCGACTACTCGGCTCCGCTGTCGCAGGTTCCGCTCGCCCCGAGGACCATGCAGGGCTTCGTGATCGCCAACGGCGGGACGCCACCCATGGGGTACTGGACGGCAGACGAGCTCCCCTTCACCCATTCCATGGCGCAGGCCTTCACCATCGCCAACTTCTGGTTCTGCTCGACGCCGTGCCAGACCTATCCCAACCGGCGCTTCCTCTACGCCGGCACCGCCTTCGGCGACATCTCCACCGACAACAGCACGATCTTCGACACCAGCACCGTGCCGCCCTCCATCGTGGGCCCACCGCCCAACGGCACCATTTTCGACCGCCTCAGTCAGTACGGCATCCCGTGGCGCAACTACTTCTACGACCTGCCCAACACGGGCATCATCCCCACCACGGTGCAGAAGTACCCGACGCACATCGTCCCGGTGGAGGAGTTCTTCGCCGACTGCGCGGCGGGGACACTGCCGGCGGTGAGCTTCGTCGACCCCGAGTCGGGGGTCCCCGGCGTGGCCGGGGGCGCCGTCGCCTCCCTGCCAGGGGTCCGGAATCTGCCCGGCGTGCAGAGCGCCAACGACTTCGTCCAGACCATCGACGGCGACCAGGAGTCACCTGCCGACATGGCGTACGGCGAGAATTTCGTGGCCCGGGTGGTGAACGCCGTGCTCGCCTCCCCGGCCTGGGAACGCACCCTGCTCATCTGGACGTTCGACGAGCACGGCGGCTACGCCGACCACATCCCGCCGCCGGCGGCCATCCCGCCCGACGGGATCGGCCCCCAGCTCGCCAAGGGCGACTTCGTGGGGGGCTATGACCTGTACGGACCCCGGGTGCCCGCCGTCGTGGTGTCCGCCTATGCCAGGCCCAGCTCGGTGTCGAACGTCGTCTACGACCACACCTCGGTCCTCGCCACCATCGAGGCCAAGTGGAACCTGCCGGCATGCACCTATCGCGACGCCAACGCCGCAACCGTGCGCGACTGCCTGCAGACGACGGCGGCACTGCTCGACCCGCCCGTCCTGCCCGCCCCCGCCCCGGCCCTGCCCGGCGGGCTCCAGTGCTCGAGCCCGGTTCCGTCGGGCGTCGCACCGGCCGTGCCCTAGGTCAGGGCTTCTCCAGCAGCTGGAGGTCCTCTTGGCCGAGGTGCAACTCGCCGGCGGCGCAGTTCTCCTCCAGATGGGCGAGCGACGAGGTACCGGGAATGGGCAGCATCACCGGCGAACGCTCGAGCAGCCAGGCCAGTGCCACCTGGGCCGGGGTGGCGCCGACGCGCTCTGCGACCTGGCGCAACGGCCCGCCCTCCCGCAACAGCCGGCCACTGGCGATGGGGAACCAGGGGATGAAGCCGATGTCCTCGGCTTCGCAGTGACGAAGCACGTCTTCGGCATGCCGGTCGGCCAGGTTGTAGAGGTTCTGGACGCTCACGACGGGGACGACCCGGCGGGCCGCCTCGATGTCAGACACCGAGACCTCGGACAGCCCGACCTCGGCCACCTTCCCTTCTCGGCGTAGTTCAGCGAGCAGGCCGAACTGGTCCTCGGCTGGCACGGTCGGGTCGATGCGATGCAGCTGGAACAGGTCGATGCGCTCCACGCCGAGACGGCGCAGGCTCATCTCGCACTCCTGACGCAGGTACTCCGGGCGCCCGAGCGGGTGCCACCGGCCCGGCCCCGTGCGCAGGAGCCCCGCCTTGGTGGCGACCACCAGCCCGTCGTAGGGATGGAGCGCCTCGAAGAGCAGATCCTCGGCGACATAGGGCCCGTAGGAGTCGGCGGTGTCGAAGAAGTCGACGCCCAGCGACGCCGCCCGGCGGAGCACGTCGAGCGCCTGCGACCGGTCGGCGGGCGGGCCCCACACCCCTTTTCCCGGTAGCTGCATGGTCCCGTAGCCGAGACGGCGCACCTGCAGCGACCCGAGCGCGAACGTCCCGCTCGCTTCGACGGGGCGACCGCTCACGTGGGACCTCCGATCACCGCTTCGACCAGCGCGGGCCCGGGCTCGTCGAGGGCCCGCCGCAGATGGTCGGCGAACTCCTCGCTGGTGGTGGACCGCCAGGCGGGGACGCCCATACCCCGGGCCAGGGCCACGAAATCGAGTGCCGGAGGGGCCAGCTGCAGCACCCGGTTGGCACGCTCGCCACCGGCTCCGGCGCCCACCCGGCCCAGCTCCATGGCCAAGATGGCATACGAACGGTTGGCGTAGACGACGGTGGTCACGTCGAGACCTTCTCGGGCCTGGGTCCACAGTGACTGGAGCGTGTACATGGCGCTGCCGTCGGCCTCGAGGCACAGCACCTTGCGGTCGGGACAGGCGACGGCTGCCCCGGTGGCGACGGGCATGCCCTGGCCGATGGCCCCCCCGGTCAACGTGAGCCAGGTGTGCGGCGGGCAGCCTGCAGTGGCGCCGGGGACGAAGATGCCGGCGGTGTTGGCTTCGTCGGAGACCACCGCCCCCTCCGGGAGCAGGGCGCCGATCACCACCGCCGCCGACTGGGCGTCGAGCGGACCGCTTGGCACCTCGGGACGTGACGGCGGCTGGCGCGTCACCGAGGCGGGCGCGCCCAGGGCGTCGGCCAGCGCTTCCAGCGCCGCCACCACGTCGTCGCGCGCCGAGGCCAGCACATGGACCTCGCATCCGTCGGGGACGAGGTCGCTGGGTTTGTCCGGATAGGCGAAGAACGACGCCGGGGCGACCGTGCCGGCCAGCACGAGGTGGCGCGTTCCCTGCAGTTGCATGGCGGTGAGCTCGGCCAGATAGGCGAGGCGCTCCACGACCGGCCGGCCCGCGCCCCGTTCGTGCACGGCCGGGAAGGTCTCGGCCAGGAGCCGGGCACCGCTGTCCTCGGCGACGCGCGCCGCCGCCACCAGGCCGCGCTCGCCCATGGCCGGCCCGCCCAGGAGCAGCACCGAGGGCTCGCCGGTCTGCAGGGTCTTGGCCAGCTGGTCCACCACCTCGACGGGCACCGTCGCCGGCGGAGGCGCCATGGGCAGCGGCCCGGCGGGCGGGGCCGCCTCGTTCCACGACACGTCGGCGGGGACCACGAGCGTCGCCACCCCACCGGGAGCGGTGCGGGCCTGCACCACCGCTTCGGCACCGTCGGCGGGAAGGGTCCGGCCCGAGGTGCTCGAGCGGTACCAGACCGACACGGGCCGGGCCAGGCTGGCGATGTCGCTCTGCAGGGGGGCGTCGTAGGCCTGGTGGTAGGTGGCGTGGTCGCCCACCACGTTCACGACGGGGGTGTGGGCGCGCCGGGCGTTGTGGAGATTGGCGATGCCGTTGGCGAGGCCCGGGCCCAGGTGCAGCAGCGTGGCGGCGGGCTTGCCCGCCATGCGTCCGTAGCCGTCGGCGGCGCCGGTGGCGACGCCTTCGTACAGCGCCAGCACGGCGCGCATCTCCGGCACCTCGTCGAGAGCGGCCACGAAGTGCATCTCCGAGGTGCCGGGGTTGGTGAAGCACACGTCGACCCCGCAGGAGACGAGCGTGCGGATGAGTGATTGGGCGCCGTTCACGAGTGCACGTCCAGGTCGTCAGTCGAAGATCTTGCCCGGGTTCAAGATGCCCTTCGGGTCGAAGGCCGACTTGATACGGCGCATGAGGGCGATCTTGGCCGGGTCCTCGAGCTCCAGGAAGTAACGCTTCTTGTCCGTCCCCACGCCGTGCTCGCCGGTGATGGCGCCGCCCACGGCCACGCCGGCGGCGAAGATGACGTCGAGGAGCCGTTGGCGGCGGGCGGGATCGGGCTGGAAGACCGAGAGGTGCACGTTGCCGTCGCCCACGTGCCCGCATCCGGTCACGAGTGACTGGTGCTCCTCGGCGAAGCTGGCCACCCGGGCGAGAAAGCTGGGGATCACCGCCCGCGGGACCACCACGTCCACGATGTCGTCGGCGCCTGAGGCCTTGGCCACGAAGAAGGCCCGCTCGCGTGCCGAGATGAGCTGCGCTCCGGCCTGGGGCGGGAGCACGTAGACGTCGACGGCACCGAGCTGCGACAGCAGCTCTCCCACGGCGGCCACGTCCCCGTCCAAGCGGTCCTCGTGCGACGACTCCAGCACCACCACCAGATAGGCGGTGGCCTTGGCCTGCACGTCGGCCGGGATGCCGAGGTCGAGGCCGGCGGCACCGGTGATGCCCGCCATGACCAGCGCGTCCACGTACTCCAAGATGCGCGGCCCGATCCCGCTGTGCACCAGGCGCGGCACGGCCCGGGTCACCTCGTCGACGGTGGTGAACGGGGCGAGGACGGTGGCGGCCAGCGGCGGGCGGGGGTAGAGCTTCAACGTGGCCTCGGTGACGAGCGCCAACGTGCCCTCCGAACCGACGATGAGCTGGGTCAGGTCGTAGCCGGTGGCGGACTTCACGAACTTTCCGCCGGTGCGGATCACCTGCCCGCCGGCCAGCACCGCTTCGAGCCCGAGCACCTGGTGTCGCGTCACCCCGTACTTGATGGCCCGCATGCCGCCGGCGTTGGTGGCCACGTTGCCACCCAGCGAGGCGCTCGCCTCGCCGGGGAACACCGGGTACACGAGGCCCACCCCGGCTGTCGCCTCGTCCAGCTGGGCGAGGGTGGCGCCCGGCTCCACCACGGCGACGTGGTTGTCGGTGTCGAGCTCCTTGATGGCGTGCATGCGCTCGAAGGACACCACGACGGCGTCGGGCGTGGGCACGGCGGCGCCGGACAAGCCGGTGCCGCTCCCCCTGGCGACGACGGGCACGCGCTCGTCGTCGGCCACGCGCAGGATCTCCGACACCTCGGCCGTCGAGCCCGGCTTCACCACGGCTGCCGGCACGACCGGCACCGCCGTCAGCGACTCGTCGTGGCTGTAGTCCTCCGACACGTCGTCGCCGGCTACGGCGTTGTCGGGCCCGACGATCTCGGCGAACAGTCCGACGATGTCCCCCATGTCTCCCTCCCGCCGAGGCCGTATTCCCACGCTAGTGCGCCGCGCCGTGACCGATTCGTGCCCGGGAGGTGACGCGGACGGGGCAGATGGGCAGGTAGTGGGCCCGACACCCGCAACGCTGCCCGGGCGCCGTCCACAGGGCGCCGTGGCGACGTGACCGGGGGGCAGGGTGCCCCGCTTGGATGAAGCTCCGAGGGACTGAAAGAGTGTTCGCCACATGAACTGGGTCGACTGGGTCCTGCTCGTCCTGGTGGCGGCGGCTGGGGTGCACGGCCTTCGGCTCGGGGCGGCCATGCAGGTGCTGTCCTTCGGGGGCTTCTGGCTGGGGCTGTTCCTCGGCGCCCTGTTGGCCCCGGTGTTCCTGCACAGCCTGCACGGCACGCTGAGCAAGACGCTCGTGGCGGCCGTGATCATGTTCGGCTTGGCGGGCCTGCTCGGCGGGCTGGGCCGGGTGCTGGGCGGTCATTCGAGCGTGGCGTTGCAACGGCTCCAGCTCGGCCCGGTGGACTCCGGCTTCGGAGCGGTGGTGGCGGTGGTGGCCACCCTGATCGCCGCCTGGCTGGTGGCGAGCATCGTGGTGAACAGCCGCTACACGAGCTTCGACTCCGCCCTGCGCAACTCACGCATCCTGCGCTCGCTCGACAGCATCATGCCGGCACCACCGCAGGTGTTCGCCCGCATCGAGTCGTTCCTCGCCACTGAAGGCTTCCCGGTCGTGTTCACCGGACTGCCCCCCTCTGCGGTGGGCCCCGTCACCTTGCCCACCGACGCCGCCGTGCGCTCCGCCGTGGTGGCGGCGAGCCCGTCCACGGTGCAGGTCGCCGGAGAAGGCTGCGGGGTCATTCAAGAAGGGTCGGGCTTCGTGGTCAGCCCTGACTACGTGGTGACCAACGCCCACGTGGTGGCCGGCATCTCCCGTCCGGCCGTCCTCGACTCCAAAGGGCGCCACGAGGCCACCCCCGTCCTTTTCGACCCGGAGCTCGACATCGCCGAGCTGTACGTGCCGGGGCTGCCCGACCCACCGGCCAACCTCGACACCGGGCTCGTGAGCAGGGGAGCCACCGGGGCAGTACTCGGCTACCCCGAGGGTGGCCCCTTCCAGTACGGGGCGGCGGCGGTGCAGGCGGTCTTCCAAGCGACCGGTCTCGACATCTATGGGACGTCCCAGACGGTGCGCACCGTGTACCAGCTGTCCGCCACGGTGCAGCCCGGCAACTCGGGCGGCCCCCTCGTGCAGCCCGACGGGCGCGTGGTGGGCGTGGTCTTCGCCCGCTCCACCACCGACGCCAATGTCGGTTACGCCCTGGCCATGCCCAAAGTCGTCCAGGACATCAACACCGCCGACCACAAGACCACGGCGACGTCGACGGGCGGCTGCGTCAACGGCTGATCGGACGGTGGCCGACCCGGTGGCCGGACCGGGGAGACTGACTGGGGTGACCGACCGTGTCCGACCGGGGTGACCGCCGGCTCGTCGTCGTCCGACCGACGGGAGCACGTCGACGGGAGCAAGTAGAAAGGTGGACCGTGGGCCTGCGCATCGAGGATTACGGGATCATCGGCGACACCCACACCGCCGCCCTGGTGGGCAGGAACGGTTCCATCGACTGGCTGTGCCTGCCTCGTTTCGACTCCGACGCCTGCTTTGCCAGCCTGCTCGGCGACGAGTCGAACGGCTACTGGAAGATCGCACCGGCCGGTACCGTTCGTCGCACCTCCCGCCACTACCACGTCGACACCCTCGTACTCGAGACGGAGTTCGAGACCGACACGGGCACGGTCTCCATCACCGACTGCATGCCGATCCGCGAGGACGACCCGCAAATCGTGCGGGTGGTGCGGGGGGTCTCCGGATCGGTGGACATGCGCATGGACCTCGTCATCCGCTTCGGCTACGGGAGCCGCATCCCCTGGGTCCGGCGCGTCGGCTCCCTGCTGTGTGCCATCGCCGGCCCCGACGGGCTGGCCCTGTGGACCCCGGTGGAGGCCAGGGGCGAGGACATGACCACCGTGGCCGACTTCACCGTGGTGGCCGGTCAGACCACACCGTTCGTCCTCACATGGTTCCCCTCCCACCAGGCCGCCCCCCGCCCCATCGACGCCCGTTACGCGGTGGAGGACACCAAGATGTTCTGGGCGGATTGGGTCTCGGACTTCACTTTCGACGGCCCCTGGCGCGACGCCGTGCTCCGATCGCTCATCACGTTGAAGGCGCTCACCTATCGTCCCACTGGCGGGATCGTGGCGGCGGCCACCACCTCGCTGCCGGAGACGGTGGGTGGGGTGCGCAACTGGGACTACCGCTACTGCTGGCTGCGCGACGCCACCTTGACTCTGGCTGCGCTGCTGCAGGGAGGCTTCCACGAGGAGGCGCTCGACTGGCGCGACTGGCTGCTGCGGGCCGTGGCCGGCAACCCCGACGCCATGCAGATCATGTACGGCGCCGGTGGCGAGCGCCGTCTCGACGAGTGGGAGGTCCCCTGGCTGTCGGGCTACGAAGGGTCGAAGCCGGTCCGGGTGGGGAACGCCGCCTCGGGACAGTTCCAGCTGGACGTGTACGGCGAGGTCCTCGCCGCCCTTTTCCACTCGTGCGAGCTCGGAGACCGCCTGTCGGGCTCGGCATGGGACCTGCAGCACGTCCTCGTCGACTTCGTGTCCAAGCACTGGACCGAGCCCGACGACGGCATCTGGGAGGTGCGGGGCCCGCGTCGCCATTTCACCCACTCCAAGGTCATGGCCTGGGTGGCGGTGGACCGAGCCTTGCGCATCGCCGAGAGCGAAGGGCTACCCGCACCGGTGGCGGACTGGAAGGCGCTGCGGGACAAGATGCACGCCGAGATCCTGGAGAAGGGCTTCAACGCGAAGCGGGGCGCCTTCACCCAGTACTACGGCGGGGACGAGCTCGACGCCAGCCTGCTCATGATCCCCCTGTTCGGCTTCCTCCCGGCCACCGACCCCCGGATGGTGAGCACCATCGAAGCCATCCAGCGCGAGCTCACCGAGGACGGGTTTGTGCTCAGGTACAAGGCCGAGGACGCCCACGCCGTCGACGGCCTCGCAGGCCACGAGGGGGCCTTTCTGGCGTGTTCGTTCTGGATGGCCGACTGTCTGCACCTGATCGGCCGTAGCGAGGAGGCCACCGAGCTCTTCGAACGCCTGATCGCCTTGCGCAACGACCTCGGGCTCCTGGCCGAGGAATACGACGCCCGCCTGGACCGTCAGGTGGGGAACTTCCCGCAGGCCTTCTCGCACGTCTCGCTCGTGAACAGTGCCTACAACCTGAGCGGTCAGGCCCGGACCGCCTACGACACCTCCGCCACGGATGCGATGCGTCGACGGCGCCGGTGGCGTCCCAGCACGCGCTCGTGGCGAGGGCACCCTGTCACCGGGCACGACGTACACGACCCGCGCTCCAGCGGGCCACCCAGGAGAGTCCTGAGCCCCGACCGGCCGTCGAGGCCCGACGCGCCCGACGCGCCC
>DMNK01000056.1:18156-19315 GCA_003453695.1 Acidimicrobiaceae bacterium
CCGACGCGCCCGACGCGCCCGATGCCGGAGACGGTAAGACAAGGAGGACGAGGCGATGAAAGCGGTCACGGTGGAGCCGCTCAAGGCGGGAACGGCGCGGCTCGACGACGTCGAGGAACCCCCGGAGTCCGACGGGTCGGTGCTGGTCGAGACGTTGGCGGTGGGCGTCTGCGGCACCGACATCGAGATCGTGTCCGGCAACTACGGCTGGGCCCCACCAGGCCGGGACCGCTTGGTGCTCGGCCACGAATCGCTCGGGCGGGTCGTGGAGGCGCCCGCCGGGGCCGGAGTCAGCGCCGGTGACCTGGTGGTGGGGATCGTCCGCCGTCCCGACCCCGTGCCCTGTTCCAACTGCGCCGTGGGTGAATGGGACTTCTGCCGCAACGGCGAGTACACCGAGCGCGGCATCAAACAGCGCGACGGCTACTGCTCCGAGCGCTACCGCATCGAGCCGGAGTTCCTCGTCAAGGTCGATCCCTCTCTCGGGATCCACGGCGTGCTGCTCGAGCCGGCCAGCGTCCTCGCCAAGGCGTGGGAGCAGGTGGAGCGCATCGGCAACCGGGCCCACTGGCAGCCGGCGCGCGTGCTCGTCACCGGGGCCGGCCCCATCGGCCTGCTCGCCGCCCTCATGGGTGTCCAACGCGGCTTGGACGTCCATGTGCTCGACCAGGTGGCGAAAGGACCGAAGCCGCAGCTGGTGGCGGCGTTGGGCGCCACCTACCACGTCGGTGCCATCAAGGACCTGAGCGACGCCCCCGATGTCGTCATCGAGTGCACCGGGGTGGGGTCCCTCGTGTTCGACGCCATGGAGCACGTGGGAGCGGGAGGCGTGGTGTGCCTCACCGGGGTGTCCTCGGGCGGCCGGGCCATCGACGTCGACGCCGGGATGCTCAACAAGTCGATGGTGCTCGAGAACGAGGCGGTGGTCGGCTCGGTCAACGCCAATCGGCGGCACTACGAGGCCGGGGCCACCGCCCTGGCCGCCGCCGACAACAACTGGCTGGACAAGATCGTGAGCAGGCGGGTGCCTATCGACCGCTGGAGCGACGCGCTCGACCGCCATGCCGACGACGTGAAGGTCGTCATCGAGATCGGCCAGTGAGCCGCTTGTGACCCGGCGTGGGGTTGGCGGCAGGGCGCCGGTGACGGGCCGCCGGTG
>DMNK01000056.1:19497-23973 GCA_003453695.1 Acidimicrobiaceae bacterium
GTGACGGGCCGCCGGTGACGGGGCAGTGACCTCGACACGGGAGATCGCTCCCGGAGTGATCGAGATCGACACGCTGCTCGGCGGGTGGGATCGGGTGACGGCCGGCTACCTGTTGACCGGCGAGGCGCCCGTCCTCATCGAGACCGGCAGCCAGAGCTCCGTGCCGACGCTGCTCGAAGCGCTGGCCGGGTTAGGCGTCGACGCCGGGGAGCTCGCAGGTGTGGCGGTGACGCACATCCATCTCGACCACGCCGGAGGCGTGGGTGACGTGGCCCGTGCCTTTCCCTCAGCCACGGTGTACGTGCACGAGAAGGGTGCTCGCCACCTGGTCGACCCGGCCCGGCTCGTCGACTCGGCGGCCAAGGTGTACGGGCCCCTGCTCGACTCGCTGTACGGCCGGCTCGACCCCACCCCCGCCGAGCGCATCCATGTGCTGGCCGACGGGGAGGAACTGCGGGTGGGCCCGGGTCGTGTCCTCACCACCGTGGACTCCCCCGGTCACGCCAAACACCACCTGGCCCTGCACGACTCGGTGAGCGGGGTGTTGTTTGCCGGTGACGCCGTGGGCGTGCGGCTCCCGGACGCCGGGGTGCTGCGCCCGTCCACGCCGCCCCCGGACTTCGACCTCGACCAGGCCCTGCACTCCCTGCACCGCTTCGCCGACCGGCGCCCCGCCGGGTTGGCGTTGGCCCACTACGGGCTCGTCCCCGACCCCCAGGCCATCCTCCACGAGGCGGAAGAGACCCTTCGGCGTTGGGCGGCCGTGGCCGAGCAGGCGTGGCGGGACAACCGGGACATCGCCGCCGCCCTGGAGGACGCCTTCGCCCGAGACCTGGGCGCCGTCGACCCGTCCCAGCGGGAGAAGCTCGAGACCTTGAATGGCGTCCACTCCAACGCCGCCGGGTTTCGCCGCTGGCTCGACACCTGGGGCTCGTCTGACGGCGCCGGGTCACGTGGACAGCCGTGACCGCTCTCTACGATGATGACCCGCATGCCGTCGCGACCCCTGGCCCTGCTCGTCCTGGCTCCGGTCGCCGGCGTCGCCCTGGCCGCCTGCAGCTCGGGCGGCGACCTCCCCGTGAACACCGGTGCCGTCCAGCCGTCGGGGTCGGGAACGCCGGCGGCGGTGGTCCTGCTCCGTTACGACAGCGTCGAGCCCTCCAGGGTGACCATCCACGCCGGGCAGACCGTGGAGTGGCGGTGGCAGGACCCGCAGTTCCCGAGCAATGTCACCTTCGACTCCTTCGCCAGCCCCACCATGGACTCAGGCACGTGGTCGTACACCTTCAACGTCCCGGGCACCTACAACTATCGAGACTCGCTGCGCGCCGAAGCCACCGGGGTGGTGGTGGTCGAACCCTGATCCAGTCGGTCGAGCCCTGATCGAGGCGGCGCCATGACCACGGTGGGGGAGCGCCTGCCCGTTCCCGTCGACATGGGCTCTGGGCGGGCCGTCGCCTTGCTGCACGGATACGGCATGCGGCCTGTCACCTACCGGCACACGGCGCGGCTGCTCGCCGAAGGTGGTGCTGGGCGGCCCTGCCGGGTGGTCGTCCCCAATCTGTTCTCCTTGCATGGCCGGTGGAGCTTCGGACGGGTCGTGAACGCCTTCTCGGCCACCCTCGACGACCTCGGCCTCGAGCGGGTCACGCTCATCGGCCACTCCTTCGGCGGCGGCATCGAGCTGGGCTTCGCCGCCTCGCACCCCGAGCGCGTGGAAGAGCTGGTGTTCTCGGACACCCTGGCCATGTCAGAGGAGTGGGGGCTCGCCGACGAGGCATTGCGCCATCCGTTCGGGCTGTTGCGTCTGGCGACGGCTCCGGCCGCCTTCGCCTTCACCACCCAGGCGCTGTTCCACCCGAGCCAGATGGCCATGGCGGCGTGGTGGGGGTTCACCAGCAAGCGCACCAGCTTCATCGACGCCGTGGCTGCGGCGGGCATCCCGGCGCACGTGCTGTGGGCCAACCGCGACTCGATCATCCCCCGCTCCGACGGCCAAGCGTTCGCGGCTCGCCTCCACGCCAACTTCACGGTGGCGCACGCCCCCGACGGCCGACCCATCGACCACGACTGGATGTTCCAGGATCCCCCCCTGTTCGTGGCCCACTTGGGGGGGCTGGGTCTGCGCATGGCCTCTTCGTCCCGGGCCGCACGGGGGGCGTCGCCCGATTCTCCCAACCGGGACCGCTCGGGCCGATCGACCTAGACGCTCACGCGTCGCCCTGCCGAGCCCGGCGGCGCAGCGCTCAGGTCCGATCGAGGTAGGTCGTGGTGGCGTCGTCTGGTTCCGCGGTGGAGAAGACCTGGGTGGAGTCGGTGGAGAGCCGCTCGTGCTCGACCTCGGTCTCGGCCTCTCGCTGCGCCTTCTGCGACTCGCGACGAAGCTCCTCCAACTGGTCCCCCGTCGATGCCGCCATGGACCGGTACACCCGGACGAGGTGGTCGTCGCCGTTGTAGACGGCCTTGCCGAGTGCGTGCAGGGCCTCGTTGTGCCGCCGTCGGACCGAGACGCGGCGAGCCCAGATGCTCACATGCCTGGCGGCGGCGCGTGTCCAACTGACGAGGGCGACGCGGCCCACCCTTCCGAAGGCCCACACCCGATCGAGGCCGCGGCGCGCCTGCGCCTCGAGATCCTCCGAGTACCGCTCCCACCACGACTCCACGCACATGAAGGCCATGACCAGCGTCACCGGCACGATCACGACTTCGGTCCACCACAGGCCGAGGACGCCGAACAGGATCATGAGGAGCAGCCCCACCACCACCACGACGAGCGGGAGCATCGGGCCCGATTGCGCTCCCGTCCGGGCCGGTGCCGGCGCCGGCGGCGGCCCCGCCTCAGGAGGGGTGGGGAACTGGAGCGTCGATCCGCCGAGGGTGCTCCCGCACTCCGGGCAGAAACGCGCCCCGGTGGGAGCGGTCGTCGAGCAGTTGGGGCACGTCAATGCCTGACTGGATCCCGCCAGGGCCATGGGCGGTAAATGCCCAGGCGCCGCCGGCCTGTAACCGCCTTGCGCCGGGCGAGCGCCGGGCGGGGCGCCGGGCGTGCAGAAAGCCTGGTCAGCGACTGGTTCCGGCCCCGCCGGCGGGGCGAACGGCGGCCCTCCCCGACGGGTCGGGTCGAGGGCAACCCGGGCTGCTCGACGTGGCCGGCGGTGGTATGACCCGGCGGTGACCAGCCACGTGCCGACGGCCGCCGGCCCGAAGACCCCCGGGGTCCTCGACCAGCGGGGCCGGCTGCGCCGTGGCCTGGTGGTGGTGATGGCGGTGGCCACCGGCCTGGCGGTCGCCAACAACTACTACGCCCAACCGCTGCTGCCCGACATCGGCCGCGCCCTGCACATGACGGCGGGCGAAGCAGGGCTCATCGTCACCTTCGCCCAGATCGGCTATGCCCTGGGGCTGCTCTTCTTCTTGCCACTGGGCGACCTGGTGGAGCGCCGCCGGCTCATCGTGGTGCTGTGCGTGGCCACCGGGCTCGGGCTCTTGGCCATGGCCGGGGCGCCGTCAGGACCCACCCTGCTGGCGGCGGCCGCAGCGGTCGGCGCGTGTTCGGTGCTGGCTCAGGTGCTGGTGCCGTTCTCGGCCTCATTGGCCCCGGGGTCGGAGCGGGGCCGGGTGGTGGGCATGGTGATGAGCGGGTTGCTCATCGGCATCCTCCTGGCCCGCACGGTTGCCGGTGGTGTGGCGGGACTGGGCGGCTACCGCGTCGTGTACGTCGCCGCCGGCGTCGCCATGTTCGCCCAGGCGCTGCTCCTGCGTGCGGTGCTGCCGACGTACTGCGAGCGCACCGGCCTCCGGTATCCGGCCCTGCTCAAGTCGGTGGGACGGCTGCTCAGCGAGGAGCCGGTGCTCCGCCGTCGCTCGCAGTTCGGACTGCTTTCGTTCGGGACCTTCAGCGCATTCTGGACCTCGATGGCCTTTCAGCTGGCGCACCATTACCACTACTCGACGCCGGTCATCGGGCTGTTCGGGCTGGTCGGCGCCGGCGGTGCGCTCGCTGCCACCGCTGCCGGGCGTTTCTCCGACCGCGGCTGGGCGCACCACAGCACGATCGTGAGCTCGCTGCTGCTCGTGCTGTCGTGGGCTCTCCTGTGGTGGGGTGGGAGCAGCATCGCCGCCTTCATCGTGGGGGTCATCGTCCTCGACGTCGGCGCCCAGGCGCTGCACATCACGAACCAAGGCGAGATCTACAAGCTTCGTCCCGAAGCACGCAGCCGCCTCACCTCCGCCTACATGATCCTGTACTTCGTCGGCGGCGGGGTCGGATCGGCCGGCTCCGCCTACGCCTTCGACCAGCTCGGCTGGGACGGGGTGTGCTTGGTGGGCGGTGTCTTCGCCGCCGGCACCTTGGCCCTGTGGTTCGCCGCCAAGTCGGGTCGGGGAGCGCTGAGCGTCGAAGACGCCTCGCCGTAGCGCACCATCCCTCGCTGCCCGAATCGGGACTGTCAGACTTGACCCGCCGGTCCGTGGGCT
>DMNK01000056.1:24194-26196 GCA_003453695.1 Acidimicrobiaceae bacterium
CCGTGGGCTCGCCGGTCCGTGGCTCCGACCTCGAGAAGGAGGAAACGTGACCACACCGATGCCTCCCCCACCTCCGGGGCCCCCGCCCAGCTCGGGACATCCCGTACAACTCTCGATCGTGCACCAGGAGGGGTACTCACGAGGCCTGGCCCTCCTCGGGGTGCCGATCTTCTACGGCCGTCACATCGCCTTGCTCCCGGTGTACGTGGTGGTCTTCATCGTGGGGATCGCCGCCTTCTTCACCGCCTGGGCCATGCAGTTCGCCGTGCTGTTCACCGGCCGCTACCCACCGGGCGCCCACCGCTTCCTGACCGGGTTCCTCGCCCTGTCCGTGCGCACCAACACGTGGCTGCTCGGGCTCGAGGACCGGTACCCGGGTTTCAGGGTGGCACCGGACCCGACCAAGTCCGTGGTGCTCGACGTCCCCCATGCGCCCGAGTACTCGCGAGGCTTGGCCGCATTGGGCTGCCTGCTGTTCGTCGGGAGGGTCATCGCCCTGATCCCGGTGATCGTGGTCCTGTACGTGCTGACGCTCGTCGCAACGCTCGTGGCCTGGCTCATGCAGTTCGCCGTGCTGGTCACCGGTCGCTACCCGGCCGGTGCCCATGAGTTCGTGACCGGGTACGCCAGGCTGAGCGCTCGCAGCAACGCCTGGCTGTTCGGCCTCACCGATTCCTACCCGGGGTTCAGCCTGCAGCCCTGAACGCACCGGCGCCGGGCGATCTTCCCCGGGTGCCCCCTATGCTCGCCGGGTCGCGTCAGCGCCGGGAGGGGGCCGATGGAAGCGGTGTCACTGCTCGTCATCGGGGCGGGGCCCTACGGCGTGTCGGTGGCGGCGCAGGCTCGTGCACGCGGGATCGACACCGTGGTCGTCGGGCGTCCAATGGGCTTCTGGACCGACCGTATGCCCAGAGGGATGTTCCTTCGGTCGGGAACGGACTGGCACCTCGACGCCTCGGAGGTCCACACCTTCGAGGCCTTCGTCGAGGAGCGGGGGATCTCCGCCCCCGACATCGACCCCGTCCCCATCGCCGTCTTCCTCGACTACGCCGCCTGGTTCCAGGCCGAGAAGCACGTTGAAGTGCAAGACAGGCTGGTCTCGTCGCTGGAGGAAGGCAACCGTCAGTTCGTCGCCTCGCTCGAAGATGGAACCCAGATCCAGGCTGAGACCGTCGTCGCTGCCCCCGGTGTGTGTTCCTTCCGCCGCCTCCCCGACTGGGCCGGCAAGATCCCCGACGACTTACGGGCTCACACCTGTGATCTCGTCGATTTCGAGGCGCTCCGGGGGGGGCGTGTCCTGATCGTCGGGGGCCGCCAGAGCGCCTACGAGTGGGCGGCGCTGATAGGTGAGCACGGTGCCGAGCGGATCGACATCGTCCACCGCCACTCCATGCCGCGCTTCGAGCGGGTGAGCTGGAAGTTCGTCGACCAGTACCTCGAGCACACCGTCAGCACCCGCGGCTGGTGGCGATCGCTGGCGGCGGCGGAGCGAGAGAAGATCGACAGGAGGTTCTGGGAGGTCGGTCGGCTCACCCTCGAGTGGTGGCTCACTCCGCGGCTCCAGGACGACCGGTTCCATCGCTGGCCTGGCGCAACAGTCGTCGAGGCGAACGCGACAGGCGATGACACCGTTACGGTGAGCCTTTCCAGTGGAGACCGCCTGACCGTCGACCACGTCGTCTTCGCCACCGGATACAAAGCCGACCTTCCCAGCGTTCCCTACCTGCACAACCTGGTGGGGAGGATCGACATGACCGACGGGTTTCCCCTCCTCGACGAGGCGTTCCGATCGTCGCTCGATGGGCTCTATCTCACCGGGTTCGTCGCCACGCGGGACTTCGGCCCGTTCTTCGGCTTCACCAAAGCATGTCCCGTCGCCGCCTCGCTCATCGTGGACGACCTGTTGCGCCGGGTGGGCTCGGTACCGGAACGCACCAGCTAGCCGAACGTGCCGGCTGGGCCTTCGACGCTGAGATGCGAAGAGCCGATCCGGCGGGTGAGC
>DMNK01000056.1:26392-28881 GCA_003453695.1 Acidimicrobiaceae bacterium
AGCGCAGCGCAGCGCAGCGCAGTTCAGCCCAGCTCAGCAGCTCAGCTCCAGCAAGCGGAGGAGGTGGGATTCGAACCCACGGTGGCCTAACGACCACAACGGTTTTCGAGACCGTCCGATTCGTCCGCTCTCGCACTCCTCCGGACCAGCAGGAGGCTACTCGCCTGATCGCCGCCGCCCGGCGAAGAATTCGACGAGGAGCGCGGCTGCCTCGTCGGCCCGCACCCCCGGGGTGACGGGTAGCTCATGGTTGAGCCGGGGATCGGCACACAGGTTGTAGAGCGACCCGCTGGCCCCGGCCTTGGGGTCGGTGGCACCGAACACGAGCCGTCCCACGCGACCGGCCACGAGCGCGCCGGCGCACATGGGGCACGGCTCGAGGGTCACCACCACCGTGGCGTCCTCCAAGCGCCAGCTCCCGGCGCTCGAAGCGGCATCCCGCAGCGCCAGGATTTCGGCGTGGGCAGTCGGGTCCTGCTGCAACTCACGTTCGTTGTGACGGGCGGCCACGACGGCGCCGTCGACCAGCACCACGGCGCCCACGGGCACGTCGTCGTGGCCGACGGCGAGCAATGCCTCGGCCAGCGCCAGGCCCATGGCCGACTCGTCGTCGGCCGGCCGCTGCCCGATCGGGCTCTCTTTGCCGGCTTGCCAGGCGGCTCCATCGACCACGGCCCACACGCTAGGCGGGCGCCCAGGAGTGCCCGCCGTCCCTCGGTAGTGTGACCGTTCGATGCGAGGCAGGCTCCTGGGCGGTTGGCGCATGCGTGGGTTGCGCGCCGTGGTCGTGCTCGCCCTGGGGGGCGTGGGCTACGCGTTGTTCATCCCCCAGGGCCATGCGGACCGCAAGCTGCTCGGCAATCTGGTCATCCGGCACACCGCCCTCAAGTCGGTGCCGGCCGAGGCCAAGCTGAAGCAGGCCATCCCGGGCTCTGACAGCACGTTCAGCGTCACCAAGAGAGCCGCACGCCAGCACCCGGACGAAACCGGCCTCTACGCCCGGGAGTGGTACGTGGCCCCCGGCGCCCCGCCCGAGGTGGGCGCCGTCCTGCAGAAGCTCCCGACCGCCGACGAGGCACGACGCGTCCTCTCCGCCGTGCGGGCCCAGCTCCGCACCGCCCCCACCCTCTCGACCGAGAAGGCCTCCTCACCCCAGTCCTTCTCGGTGCCCGGCGTCCCGAGCGCCGCCGGTGTCTCGTTCCTGCTCTTCGACGCCAACACCCACGCCCAGGTGGGCACGGCCTACACCGCCGCCTACCAGGTGGACGACGCCGTGATGAGCGAGCTCATCGTGTCGACGTCCTCGACGCGGGATACCGCTGCCGCCGTGGCCGACGTCCAGGCCGGTGCTGCGCTCCTCCGGCAGAAGGCACCCAGCTTCTCCATGGTCGTGACCACCTATCCGTCCACGGCGACCCTCGTCTATGCCGTCGTGACCGTGGTCGTGGCGACGGCGTCGCTGTTCCTGCCGGAGTTCATGGCCGAAAGACTGCGGCGCCGGCGCCAGCGCCACCACGAACGGGAGCAGCGCAAGGCCCGTGAGCAGTACCTGGCCCGGGGCCGGCGGACCGTGCGGCGCGGGCGGGCGCCGGCATGGTCCCAGTCGCGAAAGCGCTGAACCGTCCCTGGCGCGTCGGTCGGCGCGCCGGTGTCAGTGGTTGTACGCCATGACGACCAGCACCGCCATCACGATCGACACGGCCGTCGTGGCTCCGGCGAGCGGCCAGAACCAATCGATGCGCCGTGCCATCGGGGTGGGCACATGCCCCGCCGGGCGCCAGCCGTCCAGGGGGCACTTGCCGTCGGTGAAATACGGAGCAAAGTCCCAGTCGTCGTTGGGGCAGTGGGCGAGGGTGTTCGGGCCGTCGAGCCAGGTCCTCAGCCGGCCCGCCCACGCCCGCAGGGTGTCGAGCAGCGCGCTCATGACGACGGTGCCCTTCGCCACCACCACAGGCTGGCCAGGGTGGCGAGGAGGATGACCTGCCACAACAGGTAGAGGCCGAGCAGCCATCCGGGCTTGTGCGCCACCAGGGCCACGAGCTCACTGCGGGGACGGCCTGGCCCGGCGCTCCCCGAGGGATTGCCGCCGGAGGACGAGCCCGCAGCGGCTGGGTTGCTCCCGATCGGGCTAAGCGCCGCCGCAGGGCCGGTCTCGACGCCGGTCGCTCCGGTGCCCGTCCCGAGAGACAGGGGGGTGCCGGGCACGGCCAGGTTGTCCACGAACACGTCGCCCAGTGCCAGTCGGGCCTCGAACTGGGGAGCACCGGGGGCCGGTGGCGGGTCCAAGCCCACCTGCACGCCGACGGCCTCGATGGTGAGCTGGTTGGTGCTGGGCGTGACGGTCGGTGCCAGCGCCAGCAGCGAGATCCCGCCCTGGGACAGCGCCGAGTTCAGGGCGGCGTCGGCGCTCTGCAATTGGGCGCCGATGCCGGGGACCTGCTGGGTGTCGACGCTCACCCCGTCGGCGCCGATCTTCACCGGGACGCCGC
>DMNK01000056.1:29133-30441 GCA_003453695.1 Acidimicrobiaceae bacterium
GTGATCTTGACCGCCACGTGAACCCCGTTCAGCGTGACCGCCCCCGACCCGAAGCTGGCGTAGGCGGCGTGTGCCTCACCGCTGCCGGTGAGCACACCGGTGGCGGGATCGAAGGTCGTCGCCGAGCTCGAGGTCAGTCCCCCCACGCCGTCACCAGCGACGTCCTCCTTGCTGGCGGGGAAGCGGGCGGCGTCGGCGGCGGTGAGATAGGTCTGGCGCCACGCGGTGAGCGCCCGCCACAGCACCGCCCACGGATCCGGCGTCGTGGTGGTGCCGGTTCCCGGAAGTGGCGCCGCCGCAGCCCCGGCAACGGCGCCGGCGCCGGTGCCCGTGGCCGCCAGGCTCATGTTGGCCGCGTCGGCCTGGGCGCTCGCCAGGTTGGCGGCGGCGGTGGCCGTGGCGAAGGGCCCGGGCAACGAGCCGGTGGTCGAGGGGGCGCCGCCTGCGTTGCCCGGTGGGTAGCGGTCGTCGGCGTACTGCGGCTGGCTGAAGGCGGGGTTGCCGGCGACACCGGAGGCGATGAACCCCCCGATGGGCCCGGTGTCGGCGGGACTGGCCGTCCCTTCGGTGAAGGGCGACGAATCGAGATGGGTGTGGGCCAGGGGGTAGTAGTTGTCGAAGGCGCCATTATCGAAGTTGGGGAACTGGCTCGATCCGGCCTGGAACAGCACTGCGCCGGCGTCGACTGTCCCGTTGAGCACCGAGAAGGTCGGGGCCGCTTGATCGGCGTGGACGGTCGTCCCCCACAGGAGCACGCCGGTCGTGAGCGCGGTGGCGGAGGCAAACGTCACGACGAGCGGTCGCCTAGGCACGAGCGCTCTCCTCGACGTCGACGCCCTCGACCATGCGCCGCACCAGCTCGGCCACCGCCACGCCCTCGCGTGCGGCGCGCTCCTCCAGGGACCGCAGCAGGGCAGGAGGCAGCGACACCTCCACCTGCTCGGCCATGGCCGAGGCAGCGCCTTGCCCGGGGCCGCCGCTGCCGGTGTCCTCAGCGGTTCTGTCGGCGGCGATCTCGCCCAGGTAGGAGCCCGCCACGAAGCTCTCGTCGGCGGCCAGCGTGGCGGCGTCGCCGTCGTAGGCCACCTCCCCCTTCTCGAGCACGTAGGCCCGGTCGGCTACGGCCAGGGCCTGGCTCACGAACTGCTCGACGAGCAGCACCGACATCCCCCGCGCCGGGAAGCCGGAGACGATCTCGAACAACTGCTCCACCACGGTGGGAGCGAGCCCTTGGGACATCTCGTCCACCATGAGGAGCTTGGGCCGCGCCACCAGCCCGCGGGCGAGAGCCAGCATCTGCTGCTCGCC
>DMNK01000056.1:30622-31724 GCA_003453695.1 Acidimicrobiaceae bacterium
CATCTGCTGCTCGCCGCCGGAAAGCGTCCCCGCCGTCTGAGAGGTGCGCTCGGCCAGCCGGGGGAACACTTCGAAGACCTCGTCGAGCCTGTCGGCCTGGGAGGTGCGGGGCACACCCGCCATGGCGGCCGCCAGTCGCAGCGTCTCGCCCACTTCGAGGCTCGGGAAGATGCCGCGTCCTTCTGGTACGTGCAGCAGTCCGGAGCGGGCGATGGACTCGGCAGACCTGGTGTCGATGTGCACGCCGTCGAAGCGCACCGCCCCGCCGAGGATTCGAACCATGCCCGACAGAGCCCGCAGGGTCGTCGTCTTCCCGGCGCCGTTCGGACCGAGGAGGGCCACCACTTCGCGGGGCTCCACTCGCAGGTTGATCCCGAAGAGCACGGGTATGCCCTCGTAGCCGGCGCGCAGCTGTGCCACCTCGAGCAGCGACATCAGGCCGCCCCCTCACCCAGATAGGCGCGGATCACCGCCGGGTCGTTGCGGACGGCCTGGGGCTGGCCCTGGGAGATGACGATGCCGAAGTCGAGGACGTAGATGTGGTCGCAGGCCCGCATGACGAGCGCCATGTCGTGGTCGACGAGGAGCATGGACAGCGAGAAGCGCTGGCGAATACGCGGCAGCAGGGCAGCCAGCTCAGCGGTCTCCCGGGCGTCGAGGCCGGCCGCCGGCTCGTCGAGCAACAGAAGCGTGGGACGCAGGCACAAGGCCCTTCCCAGCTCGACCCGCCGCTGCAGGCCCACCGGCAGGTCACCGGCCCTCGTCCCGGCGTGCGCCGAGATGCCCAGGAAGTGCAGCACGGCCCGGGCCATCTCGTTGGCACGACGCTCTTCGTAGCGGGCACGGGGGAGTCGCAGGGCATCGCTCACGAGCCCTCTCGGGGCGAAGGCGTCGAGGGGGACCATGAGGTTCTCGAGCACCGTCATGTCTTGGAAGAGAAGGAGGTTCTGAAATGTGCGGGCGATGCCCAGCCTCGCCCGCTGGTCGGGCCGGAGGTGGTCGATGAGCCGGTCGTCGAAGCGGACGTGGCCCCGGTCGGGACGACGCACCCCGCTGATGCAGTTGAACATGGTCGTCTTGCCGGCCCCGTTGGGCCCGATGA
>DMNK01000056.1:31922-32147 GCA_003453695.1 Acidimicrobiaceae bacterium
CCCCGTTGGGCCCGATGAGACCCAGGATCTCCCCCCTGTTCAAGGTGAAGGTCACATCGGACAGGGCTTGTACCCCACCGAAGTACACCGAGACTTTGTCCACCTCGAGGAGCGACATCAGCCCCCCACCTCGGTGAGCTCCCGCTGCCCATCGGCGAGGGAGCTGGTCGGCGCCGGCAGCCCTCGGCGTCCGTTCGACGAGGGAGGACCTGGGGAGCGCACCAG
>DMNK01000056.1:32472-32608 GCA_003453695.1 Acidimicrobiaceae bacterium
GGCCACCGCCGCCCCGATGGCGTCCACTCCCATGACGATGGCGACTGCCGCCACCGCTACCGAGTCCAGAAAGGCGTAGGAGGGGGCGCTCACCGAGCCGATGCGCACCGCCGACAGCGTCCCGGCCAGGCCGGCC
>DMNK01000056.1:32764-37351 GCA_003453695.1 Acidimicrobiaceae bacterium
GGGCCAGCACCTCGCGCATGTCCGCGGTCCCGGCCAGGCCGGCCAGGCCCGCCGACAGCCCGAAGGCGGCCAGCTTCCAGGCGGTGAGGTTGAGGCCCATGGTCGAAGCGGCCAGCTCCGATCCCCGCACGGCGCGCAGGACCCTGCCCACTTTGCCCCGGCGCAGGTTCCACACGAGCAACACCGCCAGCAGGAAGACGCCGAGGGTGAACAAGTAGAAGGCGTACTCGCCGCGCAGACTGGCGCCCAGGAACGACGGGCGGCCGACCTCCCAGGGACTCAGCCCTCCGGTGAAGGCGTTCCACGTGCCCGGGGAGAACACGTACTGGTCGAAGAACAGCGCCACGGCCACTGTCAGGATGGCCAGGTACAGCCCGGAGAGACGAAGGGCGGGAATGCCCACCAACACACCCACGGCGGCGGAGAAGACGACGCCGATCGGCATCGAGATCCAGAAGCTCAGGTGGTGCCCTCCCGACAGCGACCCCACCGTGAAAGCGCCGATGGCGGCGAAGGAGTACTGGCAGAACGACACCTGGCCGACGAGGCCGGTGAGGACGACGAGCGAGAGCACGAGCAGCCCCGACCACAGGGCATCAGAGGCCAGCGACTGGATGTAGCCGGAGAAAGCCAGGGGGAGCAGCACGCCCACCACGATGAGGACGGCCACGCCCGCGCGCCGCAGCGCGTCGGAGCTCATGCGAGGCGCACCCGGCTGGTGCCCGGGCGGAAGAGGACGGCCAGCGTGACGAGGACCAGGGCGAAGGTGACGAGCTCCCCGATGCCGGCGCTGGAGAAGAACGCCCGTGGATAGGTCTGGGCCAATCCGAGGAACATGCCGCCCACCACCGTCATGGGCAGGCTGGTGAGCCGGCCGATCAGGGCGGCGGTGAAGGCGTCGATCACGACGATGGTGAGCGAGTAGTTGTCGAAGTTGATGAGCGGAGTGATGAGCACCCCGGCGATGGCCGCCATGGCCGAGCCCGCCATCCACGAGGCGGCGGTCACCCGGTTCACGCTGATCCCCCACAGCCGGGCCGTGTCAGGGTTGTCGGCCACCGCCCGCATGGACGTGCCCAGCGTGGTGAAGCGCAGCAGTGCCGCCGTCGCCCCGGCCAGGCCCAGCGCCACCACGAAGGTGGTCAGCTGGTCGTAGCCCACGACCACATGGACGAGCGGCAGGCGAAAGCCGCTGCGGCTCACGAGCTGTACCGGCCGATGGTAGGCGGTGGCGCCCCAGATCCGGCCGGCGAGCGTCTGGAGCACCAGCAACCAGCCGATGGTGACCACCACCTTGATGAGCGCCGGCCGACCCGACAGCGGTCGGATCGTGAAGACCTCGATGCCCAACCCGATGAGCGAGCCGGCCACCACGGCGCAGATGAGCCCCAGCCATCCAGGCGCTCCCCACAGCACCGAGATCTGGTAGGCGACGAAGGTGGAGAACATGGCCACCGCCCCGTGGGCGAAGTTCAGCACCCCCGAGACCCGGAAGATGAGGACCAAGCCGATGGCTGCCATGGCGTACACACCGCCCAGCACCAGGCCGATGACGGTGAACGACGGCAGCAGGGACCACGAGGAGGCGAGCATCTAGAAGCAGTTCCAGTTCGAGTAGGTGCTCCAGCCACCGTTCACGTAGTGGATCCACTGGAAGCATCGGTCGGGATCGTGCGCGCTGGCGGGTGAGTACGACAGGGGTTCAGTGAGGCCCTGGGTGTCCACGTTCTTCAGCGAGTTGAGGGCGTTGACCAGTGACTGACGGGTGATCGGTGCGCTGCCTATGGCCTTGAGGGCGTCCACGAACACCTCGGCGGCCACCCAGTCACCCTCGGAGTAGACGTCGAGGTTGGGCACCTGGTTGGGGAAGTACTTCTGGACGGCGCCTTCGTAGGCGGCTACTCCCGGCTGGCTGGTGTGGTCCCACGGCTCGAGGAGAGGGGTCAGGGACTCGGCACCGTCTTGGGCGCCGTTGTAGGCCTTGTTGGCCGACGCTTTGTCGAGCCCGAGACCGAAGAGCTTGGGGTGGTAGTTCTGCTGGTCGAACGCGAGCATGAGTCGGGAGTACGAGAACGGGTCGAGGGCGGCGATGACGGAGTCCACGTTCTCCGATCGCAGCTTCAGGGCGATGTCGGTGTAGTCGGGCTTGGTGGGATCCACCTGGTCGACACTCTTCTCCTGGATGCCGTTCTTGTGCAGCGAGTCGAGCAGTGACTGCTGGACGGGAGCGATGAAGTTGACGTTCAGGATGACGATGCCAGGGGCGTGGATGCTCAAGTCCTTGGCGTGGTCTCCCATGGCGGTGCCGTAGGTCACGAAGTTGTCCGACGTCGGCCACGACAGTGACGACGAGAACTCCGCAGGCACGCCGAGACCGCCGACGATGGGGACCCCCTGCTGGGTCAGGTAGCCGGTCTCCGGTTGCTCGCCGCTCACCGAGAGCCAGCCCACCATGGCCAGGATGTTCTGGCTTATGAGCTGCTGCGAGCACTGGTGGGCGGTGGCCGGGTTGTAGGCGGAGTCGCAGTCGAGCAGCTGCAGCTTGTGCCCGTTGACCCCCCCGGCCGCGTTGACCGTGTCGAAGTAGCTGCGCACGGTGTCGCGCTCGACGGTGGCGTCAAAGGGCCCTGTCTCGTCGTAGATGCCCCCCACCGTGATCGTGTTGGCGGTGACCCCGGGAGCCGAGTTGGAGACCGTCGGATTGGCGCCGGCCGAGCCGGCCCCGCCAGCCACCGACCCCGCGGAGCCCGCTCCCGTACCGGACGAGCCGGCCCCGGCTCCTGACGCCGAGGAAGCCTGGCTGGCGGTGGCGCCGCTCTGGCTGCCGGCGCTGCGCACCACCTCCCGAGTGGACTTCTGGCCGAGCTCGTGCACCACGGCCACACCGAGCACAAGGGTCATGACCACGCTCGTGGTCATGAAAATGGTCACCACCCGCTCACGTGCCGAATTCACGTCCGCCGCCGCCATACCTCGGGAACTCCGAACCTAGCCTCAGCTGGCGCCCGGCATCGACCCAGGTCCGAAAGGGCAGTCGCCGTGCGTACCTTCGCCAATGGCTCCGCCGGTGACGCCGTGCAAGAGGACGAGTCTGCGCGTCAGCGTCGACATGCACGATGACGAGGGGTGGTGGACGAGCGGAGGAGGTGGGATTTGAACCCACGGACCCTTGCAGGTCACACGATTTCCAGTCGTGCCGATTCGGCCGCTCTCGCACTCCTCCGGAGTCCGCCCGGCGGCACAGGGCCCGAGGGCGGCGGGTGCGAGGCTATCGTCTTGCCGGCGAGGGCCCGGGGCGTGGCCCGATGCTCCGTGCGGCGGCTGGGTCCTGCGCAACGGTCGCCTGTGAACCGAGTCAGGGCCGGAAGGCAGCAGCTCTCAGCGGGTCAGGCCGTGTGCCGTAGCCAACCTGGCCGTCGCACCGAGCACCGGGCTGAAACCCGGCCAGCCGCGCCGGGAACCGAGCCCGCAACCGAGCCGGATCGAGCCGGAAATCGAGCCGCAAATCGAGCCCGACGGCGGGCGGGCAGGGGGGCAGAAGTCGGCGAGGCCACCGGTAGGCTTCGGCGGTGGCCGCTCCCTCCCGCCCCTCCGGGCCTCCCGACACGGTCGCGTCGGCCGACTCGGACCGCACGCTCGGCGACTATCAGAGCCTCTACCGCCGTTTCCGCCCGCAGCGATTCGACGAAGTCCTCGGTCAAGAGCACGTCTCGCTGGCTCTGCGCAACGCCGTGCGCCAGGACAAGGTGGCACATGCCTATCTCTTCAGCGGGCCGCGCGGCACGGGCAAGACGTCCACGGCGCGCATCCTGGCCAAGGCGCTGAACTGCGCCGCCCCGCAGGAGGGCGAGCCCTGCGGCGTGTGCGAATCGTGTGTGGAGATCGCCCGGGGCACGTCGCTCGACGTGCACGAGCTCGACGCCGCCTCCAACAACGGCGTGGACGCTATGCGCGACCTGGTGGCACGGGCCGCGCTGGGCACACCCGGTCGCTGGAAGGTCTACATCGTGGACGAGGTGCACATGCTCTCCCCCCAGGCCTCCAACGCCCTGCTCAAGACGCTCGAGGAACCGCCCGGCCACGTCGTGTTCGTGCTGGCCACCACGGATGCGCAGAAGGTGCTGCCCACGGTGCGCAGCCGCACCCAGCACTTCGAGTTCCGCCTTCTCGGGCCCGAGACCCTGAGCGCGCTGGTGGCCAAGGTGAGCGACGCCGCCCGGCTCCCCCTGGGCGAGGAGGCGAAAGCGGCGGCGGTGCGCCGAGGCCGGGGCTCTGCTCGCGACGCCCTGTCGGCGCTCGACCAGCTGTCCGCCGCCGGGGTGGTGGACGACGAGGTGCCTGTCCTGGCCGAGCTGGGCGAGGCGCTGGCCAACCGTGACGCGGCCCGAGCGCTCGTGGCTGTGGCCCAGGCCACCTCCGCCGGCCGCGACATCCACACCCTGACCGGCGCCTTGGTCGAGTACCTGCGCCAGGGATTTCTGTTCATGGTGGCCCCGGAGCTGGTCACCGTGCCGACGACCGACCGGCCGGCGCTGGAGGCGATGGCTCGGACCATGGGGCTCCCGGCAGTGGTGCGGGCCATGGAGA
>DMNK01000056.1:37541-37750 GCA_003453695.1 Acidimicrobiaceae bacterium
GCAGTGGTGCGGGCCATGGAGAACCTGGGCCGGGCCCAGGTCGACATGCGCGACGCCCCGGATCAGCGCGTGACGCTCGAAGCGGCGCTCATCCGTCTGGCCCATCCCGAGGCCGACGACTCGACGGCCGCTGTGCTCGAGCGTCTCGAGCGGCTGGAGCGGGCCCTTGCCGACGGCGGGCCCGCCGGAGGGGCGAGCAGGACCGCGCG
>DMNK01000043.1:0-15305 GCA_003453695.1 Acidimicrobiaceae bacterium
CTCGACGAGCCCGCCAACGGGCTGGACCCCCAGGGCATCGCCTGGCTGCGCGGCTTCCTGCGCTGGTTCGCGTCAGAGGGGCGGGTGGTGCTCATCTCCTCGCACCTGCTGGCCGAGGCGGCCCAGACCGTGGACGACGTCATCGTGCTCAACCAAGGGCGCATGGCCGGCCACGGCCCCTTGGAGGAGTTGCGCCGGGGGGCGAAGGCCACCGTGCGGGTGCGCACCCCCGACGCCGAGCGACTGGCCGCCCTGCTCGGCGCGGCCGGCACCGAGGTGCGCCGGGTGGGTGACGTCGTGGAGGCCACGGGCACCACGCCCGACGCAGTGGGGCGGACCATGGCCGACCATCAGGTGGTGGTGCTCGAGATGTCGACCTCGGGGGAGTCGCTCGAGCAGCTGTTCTTCGACCTCACTTCGGCTGCTCCGTCCGCTGAGACCTTCACCCAGCTCGCTCCGGCCGGCACCACCTCGAGGAGCCCGTCGTGACCCGACTGTTGCGCTCGGAGGTGCTCAAGCTGCGCACCGTCTGGTCCACCTGGGTGCTGCTCGGGGTGGCGGCTCTCCTCACCGGGGCGCTCAGCGTCGTCATCGGCTTCGTGCCGCACAACCGCCGCGACGTGAGCGTCGTGTTCCCGGCACGCGGCACGGTGGGGTGGTACGACGTGGTCTTCTCGGTGATGACGGTGGCGATCGACCTGGCCCTGGTGCTGGGGGTGATCATGATCACCGGAGAGAACCGCCACAAGACGATCACCTCCACCTTCCTGGCCCAGCCGCGCCGAGGCTGGGTGGCGACGTCCAAGCTCCTCGTGGCCCTGGGAGCCGGTCTGGTCGTGGCCGCCGTGGCGGGCGCGGTGAGCCTCGTCTTCGGTTACGGGGCCGTGGCCGGAGGCCTGGGCACGTCGGGGCGCATGCTCACCGAGTTCCGGCACGTGTGGCCGGGGGTGGCGGCCGCCTGCGTCCTGTTCGCCGCCTACGGCGTGGGTCTCGGGGCGATCCTCAAGAACCAGGTGGTGGCGCTCGTGGTCGGCCTGGGTGCCACCGCCATCGTGGAGCCCATTCTGGTGGCGGCTGTCCCCTCGGTGGGCCGGTGGCTGCCCAGCGAGGTGGCCCAGGCACTCGAGTCGGTCACCGCCCGTCCCGAAGTGCGCGGCGCTTTCGGGTCCGGCCTCGCCCATCTCGTGACCTGGTGGGAGGGAGCCCTCGTACTGCTGGCCTACGGCGTGGTGCTGGTGGCGGCGGGGTCGTTCACGACGTTGCGCGCCGATGTCACCTGAGGTGACACCCGCCGCCGATCCCGCCCGGCTCGTCGCCTCCCTCGTGCGCGACGTGCCCGACTTCCCCCAGCCCGGTGTGGTGTTCAAGGACATCACCCCGGTCCTCGGCGACCCCGAAGGGTTCGCCGCCGCCGTGCGGTGGCTCGCCGGGGTGTTCGCCGGGCCCGTCGACAAGATCGTGGCCATAGAGGCGCGTGGCTTCATCCTGGGCGCGCCCGTTGCCTACGAGCGCAGGGCGGGGCTCGTCCCCGTGCGCAAGGTCGGGAAGCTCCCCGCCTCCAAGGTCACGGTGGGCTACACCCTCGAGTACGGCGAGGCCGCCCTCGAGATGCACACCGACGCCCTGCGCCGCGGCGACCGGGTGGTCATCATCGACGACGTGGTGGCCACCGGCGGCACCGTGCTCGCAACGGTGGAGCTGGTGCGACGCTCGGGGGCCGAGGTGGTGGGGATCGCGGCGCTGTTGGAGGTGGCCGGCCTGGGCGGCCGGGACAAGCTGGCCGACCTCGACGTCCGCATCCTGGTCCCCGGCTCCTAACGCCCCGGAGGGGGTGGCGGCTTTGCAGCAGAAACGCCCTCGTGGCTTGGTTCTTGCTTGAAGTGGGACTATTGAAGCAAAAGCTCGATGGCTTCCCGCCTAGCTCCAGTACCGCTTCGCCAGGGCGGTTGAGGAAGCCTCCAACCGGACCAAAGAGGATCGGACAGCGGCCTCACAGCGCAGGGTCAGCTCTCGGAAGCGAGTGGCGAGTGCCCTGGAGTCCACACCCCGCCAATACCCCCCGCAGGGTCATCTCACAACTCGGACTGTGACCCCCAGGGGGATTCAACTACAGCTCTGCGGCTGGGTCGGTGAGGGTCGTCCGCGTCAATGAGGACGGGACAAGGGCAGAGACCTATTACGAGTGGGGCGAGATCGGGGGTCCGGATGGATGAGGGCATTTTGCTTCAAGCGCCGGATTTCGCTTCAACAGGAGTGGCTTGATGCAAAGCCGGCGGTGGCAGCGGAACTGCAATCTGTTCTAGTTTCGTGCCCCGATGCCCGACCCCACCGCCGCCGACGAGGTCCTCCGGGCGCCGCACGTCCTCGAGTACACCTACACGCGGTCGGTGGGCCCGGTCATCGGCGCCTTCCTCACCGGCCTGCGCCAGGGGAGGATCCTCGGCGCCACCGGTGACGAGGGCAGGGTGGTGGTCCCCCCTGCCGAGTACGACCCGGTGACCGCCCGCCCGAGCGGCGAGCTGGTCGAGGTGGGCCCCGGCGGCGCCGTGTCCACCTGGGCCTGGGAGAACGAGCCCACCGCCGACCACCCCTTGTCGCGCCCCTTCGCCTGGGCGCTCGTCGTCCTCGACGGCGCCACCACCGGCTTGCTCCACGTGGTCGACGCCGGGTCTCCCGACGCCATGGCGAGCGGCATGCGGGTGCGGCCCCGGTTCCGGCCCGAGGGCGAGCGTCGGGGACACCTGCTCGACATCGAGTGCTTCGTGCCCGAGGAGTCGTCGTGACCGACGCCACCAGCACCGGCCAAGAGCCCGTGGCGATCATGGAGTCGCCCATCCACGTCGACTACCGCTTCACCGCCGGGCTGGCCCAGTCGCGCTTTCTGAAGGGACTGTCACAGGGCCGCTTCCTCGGCCAGCGCTGTCCGCGCTGTCACAAGGTGTACGTCCCGCCCCGGGGGTCGTGTCCCACCGACGGCGTGCCCACCACCGACGAGGTCGAGCTCTCCAACCAGGGCACCGTCACCACCTACTGCGTGGTCAACGTCCCCTTCCAGGGCCAGTCCATCGAGATCCCCTACATCTGCGCCCAGATCCTCCTGGACGGCGCCAACCTCGCCTTCATGGGGCTCATCCAGGAGATCGCCGCCGACCAGGTCCGCATGGGCATGCGGGTGGAGGCGGTGTGGGTGCCTCCCGAGGAGCTCGGCCCCACCATGGCCTCGGTGCGGCACTTCCGGCCCACCGGCGAGCCCGACGCCGACTACGAATCGTTCAAGGAGTACCTGTGAGCGCCGCCCCCACCGGTCGCCCGGTGGCGGTGGTGTCCTTCGCCCAGTCGCCCCAGGTGCGCCGCGAGGACCACCGCAACGAGGTGGAGATGCTCATGCCCGTGGTGGAGGAGGTGTTCTCCCGCATCGGCGTCACCAAGGCCGACATGGGCTTCGTGTGCTCGGGGAGCTCCGACTACCTGGTCGGTGCCCCCTTCAGCTTCGTGTCCGCCCTCGACGCCGTCGGCGTGTGGCCCCCCATGCGAGAGAGCCACGTCGAGATGGACGGGGCGTGGGCGCTGTACGAGGCGTGGACCATGCTCCGTGCCGGCGACGTCGACACCGCCCTCGTCTACAGCTTCGGCCGCTCGTCGCCGGGACAGCTGGCCAAGATCCTCGCCTTGCAGCTCGACCCCTACTACCTGGCGCCGCTGTGGCCGCCGCCGACGGCGCTGGCCGCTCTGCAGGCCCGCGCCGTCATCGACGCCGGACGGGCCACCGAGGAGGACTTCGCCGAAGTGGCCGCCCGCAGCCGCCGCCAGGCGCTGGCCAACCCCCATGCCCAGCTGTCCGGGGACAGGGCTCCCGGGGAGCTCATGAAGGACGACTACGTGGTCTCGCCCCTGCGCCGCCATGCGCTGCCGCCCATCACCGACGGCGCCGCCGCCGTGGTGCTGGCAGCCGGAGAGCGCGCCACCGAGCTGTGCGACCGCCCGGCGTGGATCACGGGCATCGACCACCGCATCGAGACGCACGCCCTCGGCGCCCGGGACCTGACCTCGTCTCCGTCGACCACCTTGGCCGCCCGGGGAGCGGGGCTCGGGGAGCGGGCCGCCGTGGACGTGGCCGAGCTGCACGCCCCCTACGCCCACCAGGAGCTCATCCTGCGCGACGCGCTGGGGCTCGGCGCCGAGGTGTCGGTGAACCCGTCGGGCGGGGCGCTCGCCGCCAACGCCCTCATGGTGGCGGGGCTCATCCGCATCGGCGAGGCCGCCCAGCGGATCATGGACGGCTCGGCGGCCCGGGCGTTGGCGCACGCCACCTCGGGCCCGTGTCTGCAGCAGAACCTGGTGTGCGCACTGGCCGCCGAGACGCCGTCGGGAGGCCGGTGATGGCCGAGCGCTGTGCGGTCATCGGGGCGGGCCAGACCAAGCACGCTGCCAAGCGCGAGGACGTGTCCATCGCCGGGCTGGTGCGGGAGGCCGCCGAGCGGGCGCTCGAGGACGCGGCGATGGACTGGGGCGACATCGACGCCGTCGTCATCGGCAAGGCACCCGACATGTTCGAGGGCGTGATGATGCCCGAGCTGTACCTGGCGCCCGCCCTCGGGGCCGTGGGCAAGCCCATGGTGCGCGTGCACACGGCAGGGTCGGTGGGGGGGTCCACCGCCATCGTGGCCGCCCACCTCGTCACCTCCGGCGTGCACCGGCGCGTGCTCACCGTCGCCTTCGAGAAGCAGTCCGACTCCGATGCCATGTGGGCGTTGTCCGTGCCTCAGCCCTTCTCGGCGCCGCTGCTCGCCGGTGCGGGCGGCTACTTCGCCCCCATCATCCGCGCCTACATGCGCCGGTCAGGTGCGCCCGACCACATCGGGATCGTGGTGGCGGTGAAGGACCGCAAGCAGGCGCTCAAGAACCCCTACGCCCATCTCCACATCGAGGACATCTCCTTCGAGATGGTGCGGGACTCGATCATGCTGTGGGACCCCATCCGCTACCTGGAGACCTGCCCGTCCTCGGACGGTGCGGCGGCCATGGTGCTCGCCGACGAGGACTGCGCCGCCGCCTCGCCCCGCCGCCCGGCGTGGGTCCACGGCATGGCCATGCGCTCGGAGCCGACAATGTTCGCCGGCCGCGACCAGGTGAACCCCCAAGCGGGACGGGACTGCGCCGCCGACGTCTACGCCCAGGCCGGCATCACCGACCCCCGGAGCCAGATCGACGTGGCCGAGGTGTACGTGCCCTTCAGCTGGTACGAGCCCATGTGGCTCGAGAACCTGGGCTTCGCCCCAGACGGCGAGGGCTGGAAGCTGACCGATTCGGGCGCCACGGCGCTCGACGGGGGGGACATCCCCTGGAACTGCTCGGGGGGCGTGCTCTCGTCCAACCCCATCGGAGCCTCGGGGATGCTCAGGTTCCTGGAAGTGGCGTTGCAGGTGCGCGGCCAGGCAGGGGCGCACCAGGTGGACGGGGTGCGGCGCGCCCTCGGACATGCTTATGGAGGCGGGTCGCAGTTCTTCTCCATGTGGGTGCTCGGGACCGAAAAGCCCTAGGAAGGCGGTGGTGAGGCCGGCACTACAATCGCCAGGGTCCCGGTCGCCACGGGACGCCCGTCAGCTCCGCCGGCGGGACAGCCGACAGGGAGGTTCCCCCGCATGAAGGTCGTCGTCGACTACGACGTATGCGCGTCGAACGCCGTGTGCATGGGCATCGTCCCCGAGGTGTTCGAGGTGCGCGACGACGGGTTCCTCTACGTGCTTCAGGAGAACCCTCCGGCCGAGCTGTACGACAAGGTGCGCATGGCGGCCAACAACTGCCCCACCGGGGCCATCACCCTCGAAGAGGACGACTAGGGGCGGTGGCCGGCGACGGTGCCGGCGGGCCCGGGCCACCCCGGGTCCGGTTCGCGCCATCTCCCACGGGTTACTTCCACGTCGGCAGCGCCCGTACGGCGCTGTTCAACTGGCTCTTCGCCCGTCAGAGCGGAGGGACCTTCATCCTGCGCATCGAGGACACCGACGTCGAGCGCAACCGCGAGGAATGGGTGGCCGGGATCGTCTCCGCCATGGACTGGCTGGCGCTCACCCCCGACGAAGGGCCCTTCCGGCAGTCGGCCCGGGCCGAGGACCACGCCAGGGCCGTGGACCGTCTGTGGGAGGCAGGCGCCCTGTACGCCTGTGACTGCACGCGCCAGGACATCGAGGCCCGGACCAAGGACAACGCCACGCCCGGCTACGACGGCTGGTGCCGGGCACGGGGGGTCGAGCGTCAAGGTCACGCCCTGCGCTTCAAGGTGCCCCACGAAGGCGAGACCGTCGTGCACGACCTGGTGCGGGGGGACGTGCACTTCCCCCATTCCGCCATCGAGGACTTCGTCGTGGTCAAGTCGAACGGCCAGCCCCTGTTCGTGCTGGCCAACGTCGTCGACGACATCGACATGGCCGTCACCCATGTCATCAGGGGGGAGGACCTGCTTCCTTCGACCCCGAAGGCCCTGCTCATCTGGGGCGTGCTCCAGGGACCCGAGGCCACGATCCCGGCCTTCGCCCATCTGCCCATGTTGGTGAACGAGAAGCGCCAGAAGCTGTCCAAACGACGCGACCCCGTGGCCGTCGAGCTCTATCGCGACGCCGGCTACCTGCCCGACGCCATGCGCAACTATCTCGCCCTTCTGGGCTGGAGCCATCCCGAGGGCCGAGAGATCATCCCCGTCGCAGAGCTCATCGACCGGTTCCGGCTCGAGGACGTGAACCACTCCCCGGCGTTCTTCGACGTCACCAAGCTGCGTCATGTCAACGGCGAGTACGTGCGGGCCATGGCCGTGGACGACTTCGTCGAGGCAGCGGCGCCGTGGACGACGCCGCCCAGAGCGCCGTGGCCCGAGCAGAGCTTCGACCGCCTCGTCTTCGTCCGCATGGCCCCGCTCGTCCAGGAGCGGGTGGCGGTGCTGGGGGAGGTGCCGGGCATGGTCGACTTCCTCTTCCTGGACGAGCCCGTGATCGACGAGCGTTCCTGGGCCGAGGCCACGAGTGACACCGCCATGGCCGAGGCGGTCCTGGCCGGGGCCGTCGAGGTGTTCCGCACCACCGCCTTCGAGGCCGACGCGCTGCACGCCGCCATCTCGGCGGTGGCCGAGTCGGTGGGACGCAAGCTCGGTCGGGCGCAGGCTCCCATCCGGGTGGCGGTTACCGGTCGGAGCGTGGGGCCGCCGCTGTTCGAGTCCCTGGAGGTGCTGGGGCGCCCACGGGCCCTGGCCCGGGTGGAAGCCGCCCTGGGGCGCCTCCGGTCTGCGTCCTGATCGAGGACGCCGGGTCAGCCCGACACGTCCATCTCGTGCCACACCCCGCCGTTCAGGTCGATGTTGTCCCCGTTGGCCTGCCCGGGAGCCGAATCGCCGACGTAGCTGTAGAGGGGATGTCCGTCGTAGGCGGCCTGCAACTCGCCGCCTGACCGCTTCACCGTACTGAGCGTGCCGGTCACCCCCGGGCCTGCGACCGGCCGGCCGGTGACCGGTGGCCAATACAAGGCACAGGTGTCGTAACACGTCGATCTGGTGGGCGTGTCGGGGACGAACCAGTACAGCGTGAGGCCGCGGGCGTCGGTGACGACCGGGACCCCTGTGATCGTCGCCGTCTTCAAGACGGCGTTCGCCGGCGTGGGCCCCGGAGACGCAGGCGCGTTGGCGACCAGCGACACGCCAAGAATTGCAGCCGAGACGGTGGCGAGTGCGGCCGCTGCCCAGGTCGCCGAGGCGCCATGCTCTTTCAGCCTGGCCGCCCACGTTGCGGCGGGAGCTGCGGGGCTGACGGGCGTGAGCTGTGCCAGTGACCCGAGGGCCACAGCCGCCAGGGCCGCCAACGCAGCGATCTCGACGATCCCGGCCACGATCCCCGCCGTGGTGCGAACCTCCCGGAAGCCGAATAGTCCGATCCACAGCGACAAGAGGTACCCTCCCAGCGTCGACAGGGCCAAGGCAGCGCCCGCCGCGGGAAGCAGGACGCGCCCGGGAACGAGGACGCCGGCGCCGAGGACGAAGGCGGCGACGACCTGGAGAAGGAACAACCAGCCGATCGTCGGGATGGTCCGGTACCCGGTCACATAGAGATCGAGATGTATGGCCCCCGTGGCCAGAAGGAGCCCCCCTCCGCTCAGTCTCAGCGCCACCCACGGCCACAGGGGCCCCAAGAGGCGCGCCGTCGGGGACCTTGGTTCCACGTCGACTTCCGGTTGCGCCGTCATGGAAGCGTTACGGGTGGGAGGCGGCGCCGGATTGGGGGGGGTTACCAGATGCCGGGGACGAACCTCCAGCGAACCCGAGATCGGTAGGCGGCGTGGCGTCCGTTCGTCGCCAACAGGCGGTCCTCGGCGTGGGCCCGACCAACATTGCACGCCGTCACGAGCAGCATCACCAAGGCATTTCGCACAGAAACGCTCTGCAAGAGGTACCCGGACTGGAGCAAGAGGTACGAGCCGTAGATGGGATGGCGGGTGATGGCGTACGGCCCGCGTGTCACCAGCCCCCGATCGGCAGCGGCGAAACCGAAGGAGCGGCCGAGGGCCAAGAACGACACGACACAGATGGTGAGCCCGACCAATTGCAGACCGAGCCCGGCGTCCACTCCCCAGCGGAAGTGGGCGCCATCGGGCCGAAAGAGCACACCACCAAAGGTGCCGCCGAAGGCAAGGAGCCAGTCGTCCACCCTTCGTGTCGCCAGACGGGGAGGCCGCCGGATGAGGTAGGCGGCCACGACCCACATCTGCTCGGCGAAGAACGCCACGCCGATCAACCGGTGTGCGTGCAGGTAGGACCGTAACGTGGCGTCTGCGAAATAGAACGCGCCGACAGCCCCGATGACGTTGGTCGAGATTCTGAGGGCCGGCATCCGGCCCGGCGACAGTCGGTCTGTGGCGAGCCAGCGCCCCACTCTGGAGGTTCCCGGGGTCGGGTTGGCTTCGACGCTGCGACGCAACTCACCGGCTCCTCGGACGAGCGTGGTCACCGCCGATCGGACAGGGCGCCGATCCCGGGCGGAGGCGAGGCGCTGGCACCCGCCACCCCGTGGTCACCGCCGGCTCCTGCCCTGCCGCTGAGCGGACCTGGCTGTATGGCGGCGAGACGCCGCTGGAGGAGGGCGTCGACACTGAATCGTCCCGCTCCGAATACCACCACCACCAGGGTGAGTACGGCGATCGCCAAGTTCAGCTGATAACCGGGAGGCGCCGTCGTCGACGCGATCCCGGTCGACCAGGTGATGGTGATCATCGCCATGACCATGTCGCCGAACAGCGCCAGCCCGACCAGCCGTGAGGCGAATCCGAGAGCGAGCGCGATGGCGCCGCCGAATTCGAGCACCCCCCCGAGCACGGCAAAGAAGCCGCCCGGGTGGAGGTGGGCGACGTTCGACATGTACAGCGACGTCCCGTGAATCCCCATGCCGTGGAAGGCTCCGAACAGCTTTCCCGCCCCGTAGTAGGTGAAGATCCACACCAGGGCGGTGCGCACCGCGACAAGGACGGCGTCCGTTGGCAACGGGGCGGGGCGGACGGTCAACAGTGCGGCCAAGAGCGCACGAGGGTGAAAACGCGTCTGCATGGGCCTGCTGGCCATTATGCCACTGCGCTGTCTTGTGGGAGTCGACGGGCGTGATCCTCCGGTCGCCTGCCGTCGTGGAGCGGCGAGGCGTCTGTTGCCACCGGTCGGCGCGTCACGTCCCGCACGGACAACGGTTTGGCGAGGTCGTCCATGGGGCGGAACGGCCCCACCAGTTGAGCGAAGAAGACGGCGAGATGACGCGGAGTGCTTCCCGCCTGTTCCACGGCGAGCGGGCGCCCCGGCAGGCCCGTGTCGGTCCGTATGGTCTCCGCGGTGGGGAACACCGCCCGGCGAGCGAGCTGATCCCAGATCGTGAGCACGAATCCGAGATTGACGTCTTGGGGACCGTCCAACTTGTGATGAATCCGGTGGAAGTTCGGACTGACGAAGATCCGTTCCAGAGGGCCGAAGCCAAGGTTCGTATTGGAATGGGCGAAGGCGACGGTGGCTCCGTAGACGACCAGGAGCATGGTCGGCAACGCACCGTTGGCAAGGAGCACGATGCCGGGGACAAGCGCGATGAGGTAGGAGACATGAATGAGGGGGTGCGTCCGGAAGACCGTCAACACGTTCATGTCCTCTTGGGAATGGTGCAGCTCGTGGAATCGCCAGAGCATCCGTACCCGGTGGTTCCCGAGGTGCGCCAGCCAATTCATGCCGTCCATGGCGACGAAGATCAGGGAGATCGCCACCCAACGAGGCACCGTCCCGAACCTCGGCAGGACGATCCAAGGGATGGCCTTGCGGGCGAGATGGGAGAAGGAGAGGGCCATGGCTGCCACGAGGGGCGCGACCAAGGATGCATTCAGCACGGTGTAGAGGAGATCGTGACGATGGCCCCGGGCGACGATCGGTCGCCGCTGCGCCGGGCGCAACCGCTCCACGACCAAGAACACCCCGAGAACCGCCAGGGTTGCAGGCCCGATCAGCACGACGCGGAGGTTCCTCAACGCCCCGCCGAAGCTTGCTCCACCCCAGCCATCGGACACGCCCATGGCGACCAGGACGGCGGCCACCGCGGCGATCGAGCACGCGGGAAGATAGACCCGAGACGCCAGTCGGGGCTGTGACCCCTTCGTGGCGAGGTGGCCGATGCTGTCCTCCGGTAGCGGAGAAGGCAGGGGGCTCAGCTCGACGGTCTCAGTTGACATGAAGGCCTCTCAGGACGGAATTCTAAGCCTCGTGACCCGACCTGTCCCCGCGGCGATCGGAACCAAGCGGCTGCTCGGACTACGGACCAGGCGGGAGTCGAGATTGCTCTGGCGTCGGTGTTGGCCGGGCCCGTCTTGGGCTGAAGTTGTCAGCCGCCCGGTGATGCCGACCTGGCTCGGCCGGCAGCCGTCGCCACCTACTCGGCCCTCGTCCCGGCCGTCGGGCTCTTCATCGACTGTCCGCAGGGGGAAAGGGAAGCCCCACGCCGGCGCAATCTCTCCACCTATTGCCTCCGTAGGTTGTCGGTGTAGCGGCACACACTCCGAGGGGAGACAGCAGCCATGGGGCAGGAGGCAGGCGTGATGCGCCAGGCGGAAGGGGAGCACGAGATGCAGCGCCGCACGCCAGCTCACGGTGTTCCTCTTGGACTCATCCCAGCAGCCGTCTTGGCGGCGGTCGGGCTCGCAGCATGTAGTTCCGCCAGCCCGCAGAGTGCTTCGGCGAACGGTCCGACGGTGTCGACTGAAGCGACGGCTGCGTTCGGGAACATCCTCGAGAGCGGCGGCAAGGCGCTCTACGTGTTGCAGCCGAGCAACTCCCCCTGTGACTCTGCCTGTACGAACATCTGGCCCCCGCTCGTGCTGCAGAGTGGGGAGACCAATGCGAGAGCGGGGAGCGGCGTCGATGCGTCGAAGCTCGGCACCGTGTCTCGAGGCAGCGGGGACCGCCAAGTCACCTACGCCGGACAAGAGCTCTTCTTCTTCTCTGAAGATGCGGCCGGGCAGGTGAAGGGAAACATCACTGACACGTGGGGTAAATGGTCGGTCGTGATGGTCGCAAGTCCCGCAGCCAACGCCAACACCGGGGCGACGACGACTCCGAGCACGGCGCCCCCCGCCGCGAAGGCGCCCGCCGCGCCGGCAACCACCGCACCGTCTGCTCCGGCGACGACCGCACCGTCTGCTCCGGCGACGACCGCACCGTCTGCTCCGGCGACGACCGCACCACCTCCGCCGACCACGACGACGACGACAATGGGGGGAGGCGGGGGTGTGGGATTTTGAGAGAGCAGTCACGGGTATCATCTCGGCCTTATGACCGAGTCAGCCCATTGTCGCTGGGCTCAGTTGCGAGACCGCAATCCTTGACGCCGCGCAGATCGTATCTCCCGGAAGCGTCTATTGAGGTGAGGAAGCCCGACATGAACCGAGACGAACTGATTCATCCCAAGGTCATTCGGAAGATCGCGCCGGTTGCCATGGTGGCGATTCTCGGGTTGGCCGGGGCTGCGTGCAGCTCTGGCGGCGGTACATCGAACAGCGGCGGTGGTTCCAACGGCGGACAGAACACGCCCAGTACAGCGGGGAACACGGGTTCCACCCCGAGCACGCCCAACACGAGTGGTGGGAGTGGGGGCGCCGGGTTCTGAACACGAGGGCGATGGCGATGCGCGAGCGCAGTCGCCCAAGCGGGTTGAACGGTGCTCGTTCTTCACGGCTCAGCTGCCCGGGCTCCGAGGTGGGTCACGCGTGGGCTAATCTCGGCCCCACCCGTTCGGGGGTGGTGTAATCGGCAACACGACAGGTTCTGGCCCTGTTATTGGGGGTTCGAGTCCTCCCCCCCGAGCTGAGATCCGAAGAGCCGCTGATCGTCCGTTCGAACGGCTTAGCATGTCGTGTCACAGGATCGGATGGCGCTGACGAACCAGCCGTTCAGCTGACCTTTCCGGCGGTGCCTTGACCCAAAACTGACGGTGGTGTCATGCTCGCTCGACGACCCGCGGAGCGCGCCTGTGACTTCCACCTCAGAGCACCGGGAAGACGAGCACGACCCCTTCGGTGAGTTCGACCGTTCCCAGGGGGCCGGGGCTGTTCGTGACCCCTATCCACGCTTCGCCGAGCTGCGGCGCCGATCCCCGGTGCACCAGGGAACGCTGTCCTCGGTGACCGGGTTCGTGCTCGACATCCCCTCCATGGGCCTCTACGGCATCAAACCCGAGCACCCGCCCTATGTCGCCTTCAGCCACGCAGCTGTCGAGCGCGTGTACCGCGAGGCGGCGACCTTCTCGTCGAAGACGCCCGAAAGCATGGGCATGGAGCTCGTGATGGGCCACACCATCCTGAACATGGACGACCCCGAGCACCGTGCTTATCGCGGACTGGTCCAGCAGGCCTTCTCGCGCAACGCGCTGGCGAGATGGCAATACGAGCTCGTTCGTCCTGTCATCGACCGCCACATCGACGCCTTTGTCCGGCGCGGATCTGCTGACCTCGTGGGCGAGCTCGCGTTCTCGTTCCCGCTGGAGATCATCGCTGCCTTGCTGGGGCTGCCCGAAGCGGACCTCGACACCTTCCACCGACTGGCGGTGGAGCTATTGCTCATCGTGACCGACATCGAGCGCGGGCTCGCCGCCTCCCAAAAGCTGGGTGAGTACCTGGGCGTCATCGTCGCCGAGCGCCGTCGGCAAGCGAGCGACGACATCATCAGCGTGTTGGCTCACGCCGAGCTCGACGGGCAACGGCTGAGTGACGACGAGATCGTGGCTTTTCTGCGCCTGCTCCTGCCGGCCGGTGCCGAGACCACCTACCGCTCTTCGAGCAATCTGCTCTTCGGCTTGCTGTCCGACCGAGCCCAATGGGAGGCGATCGTCGCCGACCGCAATCTCATACCCCAAGCCATCGAGGAGGGGCTGCGCTGGGAGCCGCCACTCACGATGACGTCACGCACATGCGCGCAGGACACCGTGCTCGAGGGCGTGCCGATCCCTGCCGGCTCAGAGGTGGCACCGTGCATCGGAGCTGCCAACCACGACGACACGCGCTGGGAGGACCCCGACCGCTTCGACATCATGCGCCCCCAGCGCCCGCACCTGGCCTTCGCCTTCGGTCCACACATGTGTCTGGGCCTCCACCTGGCTCGTCTCGAGACCGCCAGCCTGCTCCACGCGTTGCTCGATCGCATCCCCGATATGCGTCTCGACCCCGAAGCAGAGGACGTGCACATCACCGGCCTCGTCTTCCGGGCCCCCGCTCGTCTCCCGGTGGTCTTTTCGACCTGACCGCGGGGGAGGGAGGCGTCACCGCGGCTGCAGCCAGTTGGACCATGAGGGTCACAGCGTCCTGATCCTCCAAACCGTTCTGGACGCATAGCGAGCGCCAGGTCCAGAAGTCAACGGCGTGACCGATGGCGGCGCGCAGGACATGGCCTCGCTTCTGGGTTGCCGAGAAGGCGGCGAGGAGAGCTTCACAGAAGTACTCGTGCCTTGCGTCCAGGCCCCGGCGATGCTCCTCCGGCAGCGACTGTTTGTCTTCGTAGATCCGCCTCAACATCGATTCGCCGGCCCGGTAGAAGCGGTACAGGTCGGTGAGAGCGGCGCGCAGCCTCTCGAACGGATCGCCATGGCGCAGCCACTCGTTCGGGTTCGGGGGAAGCTGCTGGGCGAGCCAGTGGCTCGAGCACGCCTGGAAGAGGGTCGCATCGTCCGGGAAATGCCGATAGACGGTGGCCCGCGTGACACCGGCCTGCTCGGCGATGCCCATGACGGTCGTGGCCGCGGGCCCCACCGTGCCGTGGAGGGTGACCGTGGCCTCGATGATCCGTTGCCGGGTGTCTTCGACGGCCTCCGAGCGCCTGGTCATCCGGTAGGGCCGAGAGCCTCTTCTGGACCCCCTTGACATCGGTCCTCCCGAGGGTAGATATTTCATCGTACATTAGTGTTCGATCAATAGGAGGGTGCCATGTCCGCCGTCGTTCCGCCGTTGACGGTGCTGCAGCCCGGAGAGGGCCGGGTCGGCGAGCTCGGCACCATCGGGGTCTGCTTCAAGCTCTGGGGGCACGACACCAACGGAGCCCTGTCGATCGTCGAGCACCCGTTCCCGGTGGGGTCGATCGTCCCACCGCATGTGCACACGCGGGAGGACGAGTACTCGATCGTGACCGAAGGGCAGATCGGTTTCCGCAGCGGCGATCGCGAGGTTGTGCTCGGCCCAGGCGGCTACATCACCAAGCCGCGAGGCGAGGTCCACACCATGTGGAACGCGGGCAAGACACCTGCCCGGATGATCGAGGTGATCAATCCCGCCGGATTCGAAGGCTTCTTTTCCGACCTGAGTGAATTGCTGAGCGCCGGTCCGCCCGCGCCCGAGGCCCTCGCCGCAATTGCCGCCGACTACGGACTCGAGTTCAGTGCTCCTGCCTGGCTGCCGGAGGTGGTCGCCCGATACGGCCTGAACCCGCCACCCGGGCCCTAGGCCCTCGCACCATGGCCAAGACGCCGGGTAGCACTGGTGTCGGACGACAGGCATGCATGGCGCCTCCCCAAGAGTGCGGCGGCACCGCTATTTGTCCATTTGATGGGCTTAGTGAAGGGCATGGGATCTCGATGAATCGATGGTGACGCCATACCGCCGAAGCCAGCGTCCTCGTTGGGCACTCGGCCTCTCCACCCTGGTCCTGGGTGCGGTGGCCACCACGGCGTGTGGCGTTCAGGCGGCCTCCCACGACAGGTCCCTGCCCCGGGTCACCTCCACGTCGTCAACGACTACACCGACTACCACCACCTCGACCACCACCT
>DMNK01000043.1:15491-18358 GCA_003453695.1 Acidimicrobiaceae bacterium
CCACCTCGACCACCACCTCGACGGCCTCAGTGCCGCGCCGACCGGCGCTCCCGACGGCCTCGACTACCACCACCACAACATTGCCCCCGTTCACCGTCCTCGGCGCCCTGCCGCCGGGTCGCCCGCTGAGCGGGAAGGTGATCGGCATCGATCCGGGTCATAACGGCCTGAACTACACGGACCCCGGTTACCTCGACCAACAGGTGTGGAACGGCCGCGCGTACGAAGACTGCGACACGACCGGGACGCAGACGTCGAGCGGGTACTCAGAGGCGCAGTTCAATTTCAACGTCGCCACGTACCTGGCTTCTGACCTGGAGAACGAGGGCGCGGGCGTGGTGCTCACGCGGTCGAGCAACAACGGGATCGGGCCGTGCGTCGATCAGAGGGCGGAGATCCTCAACGAAGCGCAATCTGTGGTAGCCGTCGACATCCATGCTGACGGCGGGCCACCGAGCGGACGGGGATTCGCCATCCTGCTTCCGGTTGCCGACGGCCCGAACGACGCCGTCATCGCCTCGTCGCAAACCTTCGGAGAGGATGTCTTGTCGAACTTCTCCGCCACGGGCATGCCGGTCAGCACCTATGACGGCACCGGGGGGTTCTCCTATCGAGACGACCTCGCCGGGCTCAACCTGACCACCGTGCCCAAAGTGTTGATCGAATGCGGGAACATGCAGAACTCCACTGACGCATCCTTACTGACCTCGACGGCTTTCCAACAGAGCGCCGCCGTGGCCCTTGCCGATGCCATCACCGCCTTCGTGGGTTGAAGAGTGAGCCTCTGAGCTGGAGCGGCCTGGGTGCTGGCCGTGGCGAAGGCGCGGGAGTCAAGCTCGACGCTCTGGCACCTCCACGATCCCGGGCTCGGGCAGGTCGACGACACCCGGTTCGGGAACCTCGACCGGCCCCAGCGGTTCTTGAGGACCCTGAGGCTGGGGGGCGTCGGGCTGTTGGGGCTCGACAGGGAGAGTGACTGGACCCCTGGGCTCAGGAGCGTGGGGACGTCGTGGTTCTTCAGGCACGGTGACGGTCGTGGGTGAGCTGGCTGATTCTTCGGCTCGCTCTTGGTCTCTCGCGGCCTGGGTGCCGACCTGGTCGGCGGGGTGACGGTCCTTGGGTGCCATGGCACCTCCTCCACCTGGTTCGCCTGTAGCTGCATTTACCCAGCGGCGCAGCGGCCGCCACGTGGGGCCGGATCCACCTGGACTGTCTCGATGCGCGGTTTCGTCGTGCTCACGCTACGGGTGTTGACAGGTGGCTCTGCGAAGGGAATCCGAACCGGTGGACATCTCCAAGGTGACGGCGACCTGATGATGCCTTTCAGAGCTCCCGCACGATCCGGGCGGGGTTCCCGACGGCAAGGACGCCGTCCGGGAGATCTCCCGTCACAACGGCGCCTGCTCCCACGACCGTGTTATCGCCGATGGAGACACCCGGCAAGACGATGGCACCGCCCCCGAGCCAGACATTCGAAGAGATGGTGATGGGAAGCGCTGCTTCCCATTTGGCCCGACGAGCGTCGGCGTCGAGGGGGTGCGTCGGGGTGAGGAGCTGGACGTTCGGGCCGATCTGGACGTCGTCGCCGATGATGATGGCGGCCACGTCGAGCGCCACCAACCCGAAGTTGACAAATGTTCTGGCGCCGATGCGGATCTGCCAGCCGTAATCGCAGTAGAGAGGCGGCCGAACCTCGGTGCCCACCCCGATGGCACCGAGGAGCTCCTCGAGGATCCGGCGCCGACCCTCCCCGTCATCAGCTGCCATCTGGTTGAACGAATCCTGTAGCCGCCGGGCACGAAGCGCGTCGGCCACGATCTCGGGATCGTCGGCATGGTAGGGCTCTCCGGCCAGCATCCGCTGGCGTTGGCTCGCAGGCGTGTTGCCACCGAGGACGGCACCGGGCTCTGTCGGCGGGGGTTCGGGCACGTACAACAGCGTGCCCCATACCAGCGCGCCAGCGCATCAGGCCAGCGCCGGTTTGCCGCCCGAGTTCTCTCCGAGAGCCACTTGGAGGCTTGGGAACAACCTGAACACCTGATCGAGTCCGGTGATCTGGAAGAGTCTGAGCAGCCGGGGATCTTTCACTACGAGGTGGAGGTCGGTGCCGCCCGACCGGTAGCGGCGCTGGAGGACGACAATTGCGTTCAATCCCGACGAGTCCACGAATCGAAGGGCCGTCAGGTCCACGATGGTGCGGCGGATGACGGCGTCGAACGGCAGAGAAAGGGCTTCCACGAACCGCTCGACGTTGCTGAAGTCGAGTTCGCCCGACAGGGCGACGACCGTCACGTCCTCACGGTCTGTGACAACGATATCCACGGGAGCGTGCTCGGGATGCGGCACCTCGTCAGTAGCGGGCACCGATTCGCCACCGGCTCGAGTTCCAGGAGGTGTCCACGAGGGCCCTGCGGACCATGTCCACAATCACCGAGCCGGACTTCGACGCTTGGAGACCCATCTAGTCGGTCATTTCCCCAGGAATGCGCTGGCCAATCCTCTAGGTTCGACATCCGGCACTCCCCTCGTGAGCTGCCAATCGCAGGCGGCGAACGACAGCCACGATGAACACCTGACGATACCTCTCGGTGCTCGTCGGCTTTCGTGCGTGTGGTGGTCATCGACAGGGGACAGCCCACAGTGGCTGTTGACTTCGCCGTACCTCTCTCGCCTTCGCCACTCGGGCTCTGGCATCTCGCCGTACGACACCGCTCTTCGCCGGCTGTCTCATTCCCATCGTCGCTGCCGAGTCGCGCCGAGGACCGAGAATGTCCTCAAAGCCACAGTTTCGGCGCTCGTGATGCCTTGTCACGTTGGGTTCTACGAGCCCTGGATGGGCCGTAAACGTCTCACGTGCCGAGCCAGAT
>DMNK01000153.1:0-625 GCA_003453695.1 Acidimicrobiaceae bacterium
TGCGCAGCAGCTTGGCGGTCTCCTCCTCGGTGAGCCGGTAGACGGGGATGCCCGTCCAGTTGGCCAGCACCTCGGCGATGACCTCCTCGTCCACCACGTCGAACAGCTCCACGCCCTCGGCCCGCCACTCGGCCTCCATGGCGTTCTTGCGGTCGACGCGCTCCTTCTCCTGCTCGGCCAGCTTCTTGGCCTGGTCGAAGGCCTGGCGCTCGATGGCCGATTCCTTGTCGGTGCGGATGCGGTCGATCTCGGCTTCGAGCTTCTTGTAGTCGGGCGGCGTGGTCATGCGCCGGATGCGAAGCCGGCTGCCGGCCTCGTCGATCAAGTCGATGGCCTTGTCGGGCAGGTAGCGGTCGGCCAGGTACCGGTCGGCCAGGTTGGCCGCCGCCACCAGCGCCTGGTCGGTGATGGTCACCGAGTGGTGCGACTCGTAGCGGTCGCGCAGGCCTTTCAGGATCTCGATGGTGTGGGCGACGGTGGGCTGCTCGACCTTGATGGGCTGGAAGCGACGCTCGAGGGCGGCGTCCTTCTCGAGGTGCTTGCGGTACTCGTCGAGGGTGGTGGCGCCGATGGTCTGCAGCTCGCCGCGCGCCAGCATGGGCTTCAGGATCGACGCCGCGTCGAT
>DMNK01000153.1:972-1299 GCA_003453695.1 Acidimicrobiaceae bacterium
CGCCGGGCTCGCCGATGAGCACTGGGTTGTTCTTGGTGCGCCGCGACAGCACCTGCATGACCCGCTCGATCTCCTTCTCGCGGCCGATGACCGGGTCGAGCTTCCCCTCGCGGGCCAGCTGGGTGAGGTTGCGACCGAACTGGTCCAGCACCGGTGATCCCGACGGCGTCTCGGAGGACGACGAGCCCGGGCCCACACCGGCGGTCTCCTTGCCTTGGTAGCCGGACAGGAGCTGGATGACCTGCTGGCGCACCCGGGCCAGGTCGGCGCCCAGGCTGACGAGCACCTGCGCCGCCACGCCTTCTCCCTCGCGCACGAGGCCGAGGA
>DMNK01000153.1:1470-1993 GCA_003453695.1 Acidimicrobiaceae bacterium
GCCGATGTAGTTGTGACCGAGCTGCAGCGCCTCGCGCAGTGACAGCTCGAGGACCTTCTTGGCGCGAGGGGTGAACGGCGGCGAACCGGTGGGGGCCGTGCCCGAGAGGCCGATGGTCTCCTCCACCTTCTCCCGCACCGCCTCGAGGGAGATGCCCAGCTGCTCGAGCGCCTTGGCGGCGACACCCTCGCCCTCGTGGATGAGCCCGAGAAGGATGTGCTCGGTCCCGATGAAGCTGTGGTTCAGCAGGCGCGCCTCTTCCTGCGCCAGGACCAACACTCTTCGGGCTCGATCAGTGAACCGTTCGAACACCAGACCGCCTCCCTCGACGGTTCGAATCTGGAGGGCAGTTTACTGGCCGGCCCCTGCCTGACGGCACCGGCTTTGGACTGCCCCCGGGGGCTGACCACCGTCCCCTGCTACCTCCATCGGCACAACAGGGGCCTTTCATTACGACATTCACATACCGTGGCAGGACTGTTCCCACACTCGGCTGCCGCTCCGACCTGCGACGACAGGGACC
>DMNK01000153.1:2180-3360 GCA_003453695.1 Acidimicrobiaceae bacterium
GCCGGCCTGCGACGACCGGGTCGCGGCGGCCTGCGACGACCGGGACTGGCCGCCCTGCGACGACGGCAGCGCGGCGCGCTGAGAGGCCTCTGGTGCCACCCCACGGCCCGCCTCTCCGGCACCTCCGGTTGGTGGTGCGTAGGGCCTGGTCGCCTATCGTGCTCGGTGGTGAACGCCGCCGCCCTGCTGTCTCTTCCCGGCCTGGAGGACGACCTGGCCCGCCTGGAGCCATGCCTGCGTGACGCTGTGCGCTCGGGCGACGCCTTCCTGGAGGAGGTCACCACCCACCTCATCGACGCCGGGGGAAAGCGCCTGCGGCCCGGCCTCGCCCTGGCCGCCGCCACCGGGGGGGCCGGCGGTGCGCACGACGACGACCTCCTGGGGGCGGTGGCGGTGGAGCTCGTCCACCTGGCCTCGCTCTACCACGACGACGTCATGGACGAGGCCGCGGTGCGTCGCAACGTGGAGAGCGTGAACGCCCGCTGGGGGAATCTGGTCGCCATCGTCGCCGGCGACTTCCTCCTGGCTCGCTCGGCGGAGATCGCCGCCTCCCTGGGCACCGAGATCGCCGGCCTTCTCGCCAACACCCTGGGACGTCTTTGCCAAGGGCAACTGTCAGAGGTCCGGGTGGCCTTCAACACGCGACGGACCGAGGAGCAGTACTTCGACGCCATCGCCGGCAAGACGGCCGCGCTCATGTCGACGTCCTGTCGCATCGGCGCGCTCACCGGTGGGCGGCCCCGCTCGGAGATCGACGCCCTGTCCGCGTTCGGGCGCAGCTTCGGCATCGTCTTCCAGCTGCGCGACGACCTGCTCGACGTGGTGGCCACCGACGAGGAGCTGGGCAAGCCGGCTGGACAAGACCTGGCCGAAGGCGTGTACACCCTGCCGGTCCTGCTGGCGTTGCGCCACCCCGGCGTGGGGCCGGAGCTGCAGGCGCTGCTCGGCCGCCCGCTCGGTCAGCCCGAGCGCGAGAAGGCCAAGTCCATGGTGGCGTCCTCGTCGGCGGTCGGCGAGACCATGGCGCGGGCGGGGCGCTTCGTCGACGATGCCGTCGAGGCTGCCGGCGCCTTGTCGCCGCCAGGGCTGTCCCGGGCCATGGGCGAGTTGGCCCGCGGCCTGCTGAGGGACCTTCCTCTCTAGGCCTTCCCGGGAGGCGTCTAGGACGACGAGCCGCGGG
>DMNK01000153.1:3520-32001 GCA_003453695.1 Acidimicrobiaceae bacterium
GCCGGGGGTGCCGGGGGTGCCGCCGGTGCCGCCGGCGTCGCCTGAGTTCGGCGTCACACCTGGGCAACGCTTTTCGATGCGGCTGATCCGGTTGGCCACCTTGGTCTGCACCTTCTCGAGGCGCGACACGCGGCGGGCGAGGCGAGCCGCCAGCTTGGGATGCCCGTTGCTCTTCGCCTTCGACTCGGCCGCCTCCACCTTGGGAAGCGCCGTGGAGATGCGGGTTTGCACCCTTGCCAGGCGCGCCAGTCGCACACCGGCGGCGCTGCAATTGCCCGGCCCGTTCTCGCTGCCTGAGGCGCCGCCCGCCGGCGTGGCCGTGCCGGCCGTGATCGAGGCGGTTCCCGGCGTCACGTCGTCCGCAGCCAGCGCCGGTGTCGCCAATGCCAGCGAAAGCGCTCCGCTCACCGCCAACACTCCCAGCATCCGCGTCCGTACCGACATCTCGACCCTCCTGTACCCGCCGTCGCTCGGCGGCCCGCAGGGCAGTTATGCCACCCCGAGGTGAGCCGGGGGCGAGGAAGCTGTTAGCAGTCTGTTAGGGCGGACCTATCTGCCCCCACGGTCGGGAACCCCACCGCCGGGAGCCCCACCGCCGGGAGCCGCTTCGTCGGGGCCACCTGCGGTTGACGATTCGGGACGAAGCGTCGGGAAGGCGATGACCTCACGGATGTTGGCGCTGTCGGTGAGCAGCATGGCGAAGCGGTCGATACCCAGGCCGAGCCCGGCTGTGGGCGGAAGCCCGTACTCGAGGGCGCGCAGGTAGTCCTCGTCGATCACCATCGCTTCTTCGTCCCCGGCGGCGCGCGCCGCCGCCTGGGCCTCGAAACGCCGGCGCTGGTCCTCCGGGTCCACGAGCTCCGAGAAGGCGTTCACCAATTCCCGCCCGGCCACGATGCCCTCGAAGCGCTCCGCCAGCTCGGGGTCCTGTCGATGACGCCGGGCCAGGGGCGACACCTCGGCGGGGAAGTCCATGACGAACACCGGTCCCCACAGCTGCGGCTCGACCAGCTTCTCGTACAGCTCGAGCAGGAGCTTCCCGGGCCCCCAATCCTCGTGCACGTCGGCGCCAGTCGCAGCGAGGAGCCGACCCAGCTCCTCGGGCGGGCTGTGCACGTCGACGGTGTGGCCCGTCTCCTCGGAGACGAGCTCGGCCATCGTCACCCGGCGCCACGGGGGGCTCAGATCGATGGGCCGGCCCCCGTAGTGGAGCAGGCTCGAGCCGGTCAGCTCGACGGCGAGCTGGGAGACGAGCTCCTCCACCAAGGTCAGGAAATCGGCGTAGTCGGCGTAGGCCTGGTACAGCTCGAGCATGCTGAATTCGGGGTTGTGCCGCGGCGACAACCCTTCGTTGCGGAAGACCCGCCCGATCTCGAAAACCTTTTCGAAGCCGCCGACCACGAGTCGCTTCAAGTACAGCTCGGGGGCGATACGGAGGAACAGATCGGCGTCGAGGGCATTGTGGTGGGTGACGAAGGGCTTGGCCATGGCCCCGCCCGGGATGGCGTGCAGGATCGGGGTCTCCACCTCGACGTAGCCGCGCTCCTCGAGGTGCCGGCGCAGGTGCGCCACCAGACGGCTGCGGAGAAGCAGCACGTAGCGAGAGCGCTCGTTGGCCCACAGGTCGATCTCGCGCTGGCGAAAGCGCGTCTCCACATCGGTGACGCCCTTCCACTTGTCGCCGAAAGAGCGGAGCGCCTCGGCCAGCAGCACCCACTCGTCGACGAGCACCGACAGCTCGCCGCGGCGCGTCTTCACCATCTTCCCCGTGGCACCCACCCAGTCGCCGAGCGAGAGCTTGGCGAAGGCGTCGAAGTCCTCGGTGACCTCGTCCCTGGCGAAGAGCTGCACCTGCCCCGAGCTGTCGCGCAGCGTGGCGAAGGCGAGACGCCCCTGGGGACGGACCAGCATGACCCTGCCCGCCACCGCCACCTCGTCGGCGGTCTCCTCGCCGGCAGCGAGGCTCCCGTAACGGGCCTGGAGCTCAGCCGCCTCTGCGGTTCGCTCGAACCGGTAGGGGACGCCGGACATAGGCGAGGACGTTATCCGGCGGCCGCCTTGACGTTGCGCTCGTAGACCAGGCGCAGGCCGTGCAGGGTGAGCCACGGCTCACGGTGCTCGATGGTCTCCGACAGCGGTGCCACCACCTCGGCCAGGCCCCCCGTCGCCACCACGGCGCTGCGACCCAGCTCGTCCATGAAGCGCTTGCACATGCCGTCGACTTGAGCGGCGTATCCGTACAGGGCGCCGGACTGGATCGACTCGACCGTCGACTTGCCGATCACGTTGCGGGGCTCGACCAGCTCGACGCGGCGCAGCGCGGCGGCGTGGTGGAAGAGGGCGTCCATGGAGATGGAGATCCCGGGGGCGATGGCACCGCCCAGGTACTCGCCCTGCGCCGAGATGGCGTCGAAGGTGGTGGCGGTGCCCAGGTCGACCACGATGCAGGGCCCGCCGTAGAGGTCGTAGGCACCGATGGCGTTGGCGATGCGGTCGGGCCCGACCTCCTTCGGATTGTCGTAGAGGATGGGCATGCCCGAACGCACACCCGGTTCGAGCACGACACAGGGCACGTCGAACCACCGGCTGGCCATGCGGCGAAGGGCGCTCGTCACGCGGGGCACCGACGAGGTGACGGCGATGCCGCTCACCACACGGCCCACGTCCATGCCGTCGAGGTCGAGGAGCTCCGAGACGAGCAAGGCGTGCTCGTCCTCGGTGCGGTCGTCGACGGTGGACAGCCGCCAGTGGTGCGACAGGCCCGCCGGCTCGGGCGGCACGGGGGGTGCGGGTCGGGCATCCACCGGGGGATCGTCCCCGGGGCCCAGGCTGAACAGCCCGATCACCGTCTCGGTGTTCCCGACGTCGATGGCCAGGAGCACGATCAGCCTCCTCGCTGGTCGTGGACGACGACGTCGAGGCCGATGTCGAGAGCCGGCGCCGAGTGGGTGAGGGCCCCCACCGACAACAGGTCGGCTCCGGCGGCGGCGTAGGCGGGGGCGCTGTCCAGGGTCAGCCCTCCGGACACCTCGACCAATACCGTCTCGCCTCCCGGCCCAGTGCCGCCACGGGCGCGGATACGTGCCACACAGTCGGCCACCTCGTCGGGCTTCATGTTGTCGAGCATCACGACCGAGGCACCGGCGTCCACCGCCTCCTCCACCTGGGCGGGCGTGTCGCACTCCACCTCGACCATCCGTCCGGGCCACAGCCGCCGGGCGTCGCGCACGGCGTCGGCGATGGTGGTCCCGGCCAGGTGGTTGTCCTTCACCAGCACGGCATCCGACAGGCTGGCGCGGTGGTTGGTGCCGCCACCGGCGCGCACGGCCGCCTTCTCGAGGGCGCGCAGCCCCGGCGTGGTCTTGCGGGTGTCGAGGACCCGGGCGGCGGGGTTGGCCTCGTGCACGGCATCCACGAAGCGGCGAGTGAGCGTGGCGACGCCGGACAGACGACACAGGAAATTGAGGGCGGTCCGCTCGGCGGTGAGGAGCGAACGCATCGGTCCCTCCACTTCGGCGATGACCTCACCGCCGTCCACGAGGTCGCCGTCGGCGCGCAGCCAGCGGACCGACAGCCCCGGGTCGACGCTGTCGAAGGCCGCTTGGGCGCAGCGCCGCCCGGCCAGCACCCCGGGACGGCGGGCCACGAGGGCACAGCGAGCCCGGACGTCCTCGGGGACCAGGGCAGCGGTGATGTCCCCGAGCGGCCCGATGTCCTCGGCCAGCGCCAGCGCCACCGCGCTGCGCACAGCGTCGCCGGGGGGATCGAAAGGCGTCGCCGTCACCCGGTCTCCTCGAACCCGTGCACCAACCTGCACCGCCACTGCTCCGACGCCGTCGGGTACTCGACGCGGGCGTGGGCGCCGCGTGTCTCGGTCCGGGCCAGCGCGGCGTCGAGGACGGCCCGGGCCAGCACACCCAGGTTGGCGAGCTCGCCGGCCTCGGCGCTCGTGGTGGCCGTGGCCGGCGGCGACGTCTGCTCCACCGCTGCCGCCGCCTCCTCGAGGGAACGGCGCGACCGCAGCACCCCGGCGCCCTCGGTCATGGCTCGCTGCAAGCGCTCCCGCCGCTTGGCCACGTCCGAGCTCGGTACCAGCTCTGCGTCGTGGCCGTGGTGGTCGGGCCCGGCCGCCCCGGCGGCCCCGGGCCGACTCGTCCGCTCGTCTTGGACGGCACCGGACACGGCCCGCCACGGGACCGCGCCGGTGAGCCCGCCACGGCCGCGCAGGGCGCCGGTGTCGCTCGGGCCGCTGCGTCCCGTCTCGATGGCCTCAGCCAGGCGGGCGCCGAAGACCATTCCTTCGAGGAGCGAGTTCGACGCCAGGCGGTTGGCCCCGTGCACCCCGGTGCAGGCGGCTTCCCCGGCCGCCCACAACCCGGGCAGGGCGCTGGCTCCGTCGAGGTCGGTGAGGACGCCGCCCGAGACGTAGTGCGCCGCCGGGGCGATGGGCAGCCAGTCGGTGGCGGGATCGAGGCCGGCCGTGGCCAGCGATGCCGCCAGGGTGGGGAACCGGTCCTCGAAGGCCTCGAGTCCGGTGGCGTCCAGCCACAGGTGCTCGACGCGCTCCTCGAACATGCGGGCCGCCATGGCCCGGCTCACGGCGTCTCGGGGCGCCAGCTCGTCGACGAAGCGCTCACCTCTTCCATCGCGCAGCAGGGCACCGTGACCGCGTAGCGCCTCCGACAGCAGCGGACGGGGCATGGCCGGGTGATGCAGGGCGGTGGGATGGAACTGCACGAACTCCACGTCGGCCACGGGCACGCCCGCTCGCAGGGCCATGGCCATGCCGTCGCCGGTGGCGGCATGGGGGTTGGTGGTGACGGCGAACAACTGGCCGGCCCCGCCCGTCGCCAGCACCACGTGGGCGGCGCGCACTTCGCGCCGGGAGCCGTCGGCGTCCAGGGCGGCCACCCCCACACAGCAGCCGTCGGCCACGAGCAGGTCGAGGGCGAACCACCGCTCGAGCACGGCCGCAGCGGTGCTGGCCACGGCTTCCACGAGCGCCCGCTCCACCTCGGCGCCGGTGGCGGCACCGCCGGCGTGGAGCACCCGGGCCTCGGAGTGGCCGCCTTCTCGGGCCAGGGCCAGTCCGCCCCCCGCCTCGCGGTCGAACACGGCGCCCAGGGCGATGAGCTCGCTCACCCGCGCCGGGCCCTCGTCCACGAGCACCCGCGCCGCGTCGACGTCGCACAGCCCGGCGCCTGCGGCCAGGGTGTCGGCCAGGTGGAGGTCCGTCGAGTCCTCGTCGCCGCCCAGCACTGCGGCCACGCCACCTTGGGCCCACCGGGTGGCCGATTGCGACAGCTCGCCCTTGGTCAGCACTCCCACACGCAGGCCGGGCACCTCGGCCAGGCGAACCACGGCCGAGAGGCCGGCCACCCCCGAACCGAGGACGAGGACGTCGAGGTCCACGGGCCCGGGCAGCGTCGGTGAAGGCGGGCTCAGGTGGAGACGACCCGCCGGAGCTCGGCCTCGAGCTGCGCCGTCTGCTCGTCGACCGGGACGTTGGTGGCGTCGACGTGGACGATCACCGGCGCGAAGTTCTCGAGCTCGGCGTCCTCGTACTCGGCGTAGGTGATGACGATGACCTTGTCGCCTCGGTGCACGAGACGCGCCGCCGCGCCGTTCAACGTGACCTCGCCCGGTCCGCCCACGATGGCGTAGGTCTCGAAGCGAGCGCCGTTGTCGATGTCGAGCACGGCCACCTGTTCCCACTCGCGGATGTCGGCGAGTGCCATGAGCTCAGGATCGAGGCTGATCGAACCGACGTAGTCGAGGTTGGCGTCGGTGACCGTCGCCCGGTGGATCTTCGATTTCATCATGCGCCGCCGCATGTCTCAGTGCTCCTTTGTCGTCTGAACGAAAACCGCCGAAACCAGGGGCTGCGCTCGGTCCTCGGCGTCCAGCACGGCCCCGTCGTTGTCGATGAGCCGCACCCCGCCCACCGTGGCCGCCACGAGAAGCCGCACGTCGCCCTGGAGCCGATCGGGCACTCGCAGATCTCCGGCCCCGACCGCCTCGGCGTAGTCGGGCGTGACGAGCGGCTCCCCGGTGAGCTCCGCCCACATGGCGGCGTGCACCACGTCCGCGTCGCGTGCTCCGCTGCGGATCCGGGACAGACCGGCGGCGAGGGCCCGCCGCAGGGAACGGGCCGCCACCCGGGCCTCGGGCCGCAGCCGGGCATTGCGGCTGGACAGCGCCACGCCGTCGGGGTCGCGCACCGTGGCACAGCCCACCACCTCGACCGGCAGGGACAGGTCCGCCACCAGGCGGCGCACCACGGCCAGCTGCTGGAAGTCCTTCTCGCCGAAATACGCCCGGCACCGGCCCGCCAGTGCGAACAGTTTGGTCACCACTGTGGCCACACCGTCGAAGTGGCCGGGACGCGACGTCCCCTCGAGGACCTCGGTCAGGCCCGCCACGTGCACGGTGGCAGCCGGGGGCTCGGGGTGGCCGGGGTACATCTCCTCCACGCCCGGCGCGAACACGATCTTGGCGCCGGCCCGAGCCGCCAGGGCGACGTCACTGGGCAGGTCCCGCCGGTAGGCGGCGAGGTCAGCCGGATCGTCGAACTGCAGGGGGTTCACGAAGACCGTGACTACCGCCGTGTCGCACTCTGCCGCCGCCTGCTCGATCAACGCCCGATGTCCGGCGTGCAGGGCGCCCATGGTGGGCACGAGCCCGACTGTCCGGCCACGGGCGCGCTCGGTGTCCATCGCCAGCGAGAAGGCGCGTGCGCTGGTCACCACCAGCGGCTCAGCCGTGGGCTCAGCGAGCGACTCAGCCGTCGGCACGGCAGCGTGACGTCGCTCGGCCAGACGGCGGGCCAAGGCCACGCCGGCGTCGTATCCCGGCAGGTCCTCGGGATCGAGTGCGGAGCGGTGACGGTCGATGGTGGCCTGGTCGCCACGCGCCGCCGGGCCGGTGAGCGCTGCCGCCGCCCCGAGGTCGGCCACGTCGACGAGGGCGTGGCGGGCCAGTCCCGTGAACGCCTCGACGTCCAGGCCGGCGGAGGCGGCCACCCGCTCCACCTGCCCCAGCAGGGCCACCACGTGGTTGGAGGCGATGCAGGCGGCTGCGTGGTAGGCGGCGCGGTCCTCGTCGGCCACCTCGACGACTCGCCCGCCGAGCAGGCCGGCCAGTTCCCGGGACAGCGGGTCACCGGCCACGGCGAAGGTGATGCCGCTGCGCAGCCGGACCCGGCCCACCTCGGCCGAAGGCAGGGGGGCGAGCGGGTGGAGGGCGGCCCGCCGGCGGTGGGGCGCCAGCACGTCGAGGCCGAGCGCCCCCGACAGGTGCATGACGACCGTGTCGTCCACCGGTGCCACGGCAGACGCCACGGAGGGCAGGGCGGCGTCGGGCGTGGCCAGCACGAGCAGGTCGACGCCGGCCGCGGCGGCGCGCAGGTCGTCACCGCGGCCGAGGAGGCCCACGACGTCACATCCCACGTCCACCAAGGCGCCGGCCAGCGACCGGCCGGCACGACCCGGCCCGACGAGGCGTACTGAGAGCACCGGACCCCTTTCTGCGCTCCAGCCCCGAGCCGGGTGCCGGTCGCGTCAGGTGATCGGATTAGTCGAGAGGAATACTACCCGCAGGGACGACCGAACCACCAGCGCTGGCCAGGGCCTCGGGCGGGACGACCTCAGGCGCCAGGTCGGCGAGCGGCGCCAGCACGAAACGCCGCTCCCACATCCTCGGATGCGGAACGACCAGGTCCGGCTCGTCCACCTGGAGCTCGTCGACGAGCAGCACGTCCACGTCGAGGGTGCGGGGGCCGAGACGGACGGTTCGCTCCCGGCCCGCTTCGGCCTCCAGCCGCTGGGCCAGCTCGAGCAGCTCCCGGGGCGAGCGTTCGGTGTCCAGCTCGACCACCACGTTGAGATAGGGGGGCTGGCCGGGAGGTCCTCCCACAGGCTCGGTCTCGTACACGGGCGACACGGCGACGAGGTCGGGGAGGCCGAGCACGGCGCTGCGCAGCTGCCCCCACCGGTCACCCAGGTTGGCGCCGAGCCCGAGAAAGGCGCGCACGACCGGCCCTGCTCCCTACCCGTCAGCGCTAGCGGCGACGGGTGATCCGCACCCCCGCCGATCGCAGGTCCCGGGGGACGGGGGGTCGGAGCTTGCGCACCGACACCGTCACGGCGGACAGATGGGGATCGGACAGCACGGCGGCGGCCACCTCCTCGGCCAGCGTCTCCAGCAGGTGGCGGGGCGGCCCTTCGATCACCTGCGCCGCCACCTCGATGGCGGCCGCGTAGTCGGCGGTGACGGCGAGGTCGTCAGCGCGGGACTCGGTGACGCTGTCCGCCAGATACAGGTCGAGGTCCACCTCGAAGGGCTGCGGATTGCGTCGCTCCGCCTCGCCGACGCCGTGGACGGCCTCGAGGCGAAGGCCGCGGAGCTCCACGCGGTCTCCGCCCGCCATCCCGGGATCGCCTGCGCCCGCCGCCGCCGTCACTCCTTGCTCTCTTGGGGTTCGGAGGGGAGATCGGCCGCTTGGGTGACGAGGTCGCGCCCCACCGGACCCATCTGGTGGCCGACGAGCCGCTCGACCACGGCGATGGCCTGCGCGCCACCGGGCAACCGGTTGGACCACAGCAGGAACCCACCGATCACGCCCATCACGCGGTCACCCAGCTCTTCTTGATGGAGCAGCACCCGTTCGCCGCTGCGCAACCAGGCATCGATGTTCTCGTACAGCTCGAGGAGCTGCTCGCGTACGTCACCGGCCGACGGCAGCGGGAAGTGGGACCATTCCAGGCCGCCTTCCTCGTACGCAGCCAGATTGTGCGGCGAGGGCAGCAGCGACACCGCCCGGTTGAAGCCCTGGACGCGCAGCCAGATGATCTCCTCCTGGCGCCGCACCCGCCGGTGGTTGGGGGCAAAGCCGCCCGGCCGCTCGCTCACGGCCAGCTGCTCCTTCACCACCCAGGTGAAGTTGCGCGGAGAGATGCCCGCCGCCCATTTGCCCCTCACGGAAGTCCCTTCGATGCACCCGACGCCACCGGGGGGGCGCAGGCGGTGTCGGAGAGCCGGGTCTCACCCACCAGCTCCGCAGCTTGCACGGCGGCGGCCACGTCGTGCACCCGGACCATCGACGCGCCGGCCAGCATGGCCCACACCGCCGTGGCCAGCGACCCGGGCAGACGGTCGTCCACGCCCGCCGCGGCGCCGTCGGGGCCGGGCGCCAGTCGCCCGAGGAAGCCCTTGCGGCTGGTCCCCACCAGCACGGGGAAGCCGCTCGCCACCAGCTCAGGGAGATGACGAAGGAGGGACAGGTTGTGGGCGGCCGTCTTGCCGAAGCCGATCCCCGGGTCGATCCAGAGGTCCTCGACCCCGGCCTCCCGAGCCTCGTCGGCGCGACGGCGGAGGAAGCCGAAGACCTCGGCTACCACGTCTTCGTAGTGAGGATCGTCCTGCATGGTGGCGGGGGTGCCCCGCATGTGCATGGCGACGTATCCGACCCTGGCGTGGGCGGCCACCGGCCACAGCGACGCCGAGATGTCGTTCAGCACCGTGGCGCCGGCGGCGACGGCGGCCTCGGCCACGGCCGACTTGGCGGTGTCGACCGACACCCGCACGTGCGGCGCCAGCGCCTCGATCACCGGGATCACCCGAGCCAGCTCCTCGGCCTCCGGCACGGGCTGGGCCCCGGGGCGGCTCGACTCCCCCCCCACGTCGACGATGTCGGCCCCGGCTGTGGCCATGGACAGCCCGTGAGCGACGGCCGCCCCGGGATCGAGGAACCTGCCGCCGTCCGAGAAGGAATCGGGGGTGACGTTGAGCACGCCCATGACCTTCGGCCTGGTCATGAGGGGAGCGTAGACGGAGGTTCTCAGCGTCCGTGTGGGACCTCAGCGGCCATGGACGAAATCCATGGCCTCGGCCCGGGTCCGGGGGTCGTCGCGGAACAGCCCCCGCACCGCCGAGGTGATGGTCAGGGTGCCGGGCTTCTTCACGCCCCTGATGGACATGCACAAGTGCTCGGCCTCCAGCACCACGAGCACTCCCCGGGGGTCGAGCACCTCCTCCAGGGTGTCGGCGATCTGGGTGGTCATCCGTTCCTGCACCTGGAGCCGCCGGGCGTAGTGGTCGACCAGGCGAGCGAGTTTGGACAGCCCGGTGATACGGCCGTCGTCGCCCGGGATGTAGGCGAGGTGCGCCTTGCCGATGAAAGGGATCATGTGGTGCTCGCACAGCGAGGCGAAGGGGATGTCGCGCACCATCACCATCTCGTCGTGCTCGGCGGCGAAGGTCACCGTCAGGTGCCGGCCGGCATCGCCCTCGTGGCCGGCGAACAGCTCCTCGAACATGCTCGCCACCCGGCCGGGTGTGGCCTGAAGCCCGTCTCGGTGGGGATCCTCGCCGATGGCCTCGAGCAACTCGAAGACGAGGCGCTCGACACGCTCCCTGTCGACACTCACGGGCGCCTCCCGGCCGGCGCGCCCGCGGCGATAGAAGGCACCTCAGTCCACGGGCACCGGGCCCTGGTAGACGCGAATGTCGGGAAGATTGCGATAGCGCTCGGCCACATCGAGGCCATAGCCCACCACGAAATCCGCCGGAATGTGGAACCCGACGTAGCGCAAGTCGATGTTCGCCCGCTGCCGACCTTCCTTCACGAGCAAGGCGCAGATCTCCAGGCTGGCGGGTCGCCGGGCCAGCAGGTTGCGCCGCAAGTAGGACAGGGTGAGCCCGCTGTCCACGATGTCTTCCACGACAAGGACGTGCCGGTCGGTGAGATCCGAGTCCAGGTCCTTCACGATCCGCACCACCCCACTGGTGGTCGTGGCGGATCCGTAGGAGGCCACCGCCATGACGTCGATCTCCACCGGCTGTCGGATGGCTCGGGCCAGGTCGCTCATGAAGACGAAGGCGCCCTTCAAGACGCCCACCAGCAGGGGCGGACGTCCCTCGTAGTCGGCGGTGACGTCGTCGCCGAGCTCGCAGACGCGCTTGAGGAGCACGTCCTCCGGCACCACCACCCGCCCCAGGTCCGGGTCCCGCTCCCAGCGCTCGGCTACACCCACCGGGCGCAGGGCGCCGATGGGTTCCGCCTTGGCGGCGTCGCCGTGGCTCACGGCGGGCGACACTACCGGAGGCCGGTGCCCGGATCCGATGGGCTGGCCACCGGACGAGCCGACAGCCGTCCGCGCGAACGCCGCACGCGGGTCGAGGGAGCCACGTCGGTGGCCCGCACCGCGCCGCTCGCCACTTCGAGCACCCGCTCCACGGCAGCGGCGTCGGGCGGGTAGCCGCCATCCACGCGCAACCAGCGGCGTACAGCCCGGCGCGCCAACGCCGGCGGCGAGGTGCAGAGCGCGCCGGCGTCGGCCGCATCGAGGTCGGCCGACAACGCCTCCAGCACCTCCGCCTCCTCCGCCATGAGGCGCGCTTGGCGAGCCAGTACCGGAACCATGTCCCGCCCCGACAACTCGTTGCACAGCGGCACCAGCTCGTGACGCACGCGGTTGCGGAGGAAGCGGCGGTCGCGGTTGCTCGGATCGTCGACCGGGCGGAAGCCGAGCGAGGCGCACAAGGCGTGGGTCTCGGCGCGCCGCAAGGAAAGCAGCGGATGCTCGACGCCGGGCCGCATAGCGGCCAGCCCGTCGCGGCCGGCACCGCGCAGCAGGTTGACGAGCACGGTCTCGGCTTGGTCGTCCATGGTGTGGCCGGTGGCGACGCCGGGGCCGAGCACCCGGCGGCGGGCCCGGCGGGCCCGAGCTTCGAGGTTGGGCCCCGGGTCGACCCGTACCTGCTCGGTCCGGAAGCCGGCGCCGAGCCGGGCAGCGGCGTCGGCCACCACGTCGGCCTCGGCCTCCGATCCCCGGCGCAGTCCATGGTTCACGTGGACGGCGGTGGCCCGGCATCCCGCCGCCACCGCCAGGGCCAGCAGGGCGAGGGAGTCCGGCCCGCCCGACACGGCGCAGCGCAGCTCCGCTCCCGGCGGCGGGAAGCAACACCGGCCCAGGAGGGCATCGGCCGGGCCGGGCGTCACCACGGAGCCGGGCGTCACCTTGGAGCCCGGCGTCACCAGGGAGCCCGGCGTCACCCGGTGGCCAGCTGGGGAGGGCCCACCCGGCTGATCCAGCGCCCCGGGTCCCGGATCTCCTCCATGGTGGGGAGCATCTCCGGGCCCTCCCAGACGCGGGCCAACAGCGGCGGGCCACCGGCGGCCTCCACAGCGGCGATGAACCGCTCCCCCATGGCGTACTGCTTGAGCTTGGCCTCGATGCCGAGGAGCTGCTGGAGGACGCGGGCCGGGAAGCTGGCCCGGGCCCGGCGCTCGCTGAGCACGCTGGCGAACCGCTTGGCCTCGGGGATCTCCCCGGCGCCGGCCCGGCTCATGGTCACGTCCCCATGTCCCTCGAGCAGGCTCATGAGGGCTTGGATGCGCGAGATCACCTCGAGCTGCTCGGGCGGTGCCACCAGGCCCAGCAGCCCGGCCTCCTCGAGAGGGTTGTGCCCACCCCGCACGGCGTCGGCGGCGCGACGCACGGCCTCGACGAAGCGGCGCGGATCGGGTGCGATCACCGACATGGCCTGGTCCACCTGCTCGAGGAAGTACGGCCGCAGCCAGGGCACGGCGACGAACTGGCATCGGTGCGTCACTTCGTGGAGGGCGATCCACAGGCGGAACTGCCGAGGGTCGAAGCGGTGCCGGCGCTCGAGGGCCACGATGTTGGGGCCCACGTAGGCCACGACGTCGCCGCTGTCGTCGCCCTCGGTCAGAAGCAGGTCGTACTGGCCGAGCACCCGCGTGGACATCCAGCCCAGGATGAAGCCGAGCTGTGCCCCGGCGGTGGTGCGAGCGGCGCCTCCCAGGGCGCCCCGCCCTGTCGAACCCTCGAGCCGCAACAGCAACGGCTCGAGCAGGCGGCGGAACGAGGCGATGTTGCGCTTCGCCCACTCGGCCCGGTCCACCACGATGCCGCGCGGGGGGCCCGATGCCGGGACGAGTCCGGTCTCCGCCACGACCAGGGTCTCGGCGCGGTCGGTGAACTCGGCGAAGTCGTCGCGCAGTTGGTTCTCGGTGGAGGCGTCGAGGGGCGGGGTGGACGGTCCCAGGGGAGCACGTCCGGAGGCGAACCAGGTGGCGACGCGTTCAGCGGTCTCCCACGACACCGGCCCTGCCATCGGGCCAGTCTAGGGAGGGCCGGTCAGGCGGTACTCAGGCGATCTTCCTGCCCCGAAGACGGGGAGCGGCCTGCGGCTCGTGCTGGGAGCAGTAGTGGCCCTCGTTGTAGATGGACAACCGGGTCCCGCAGCCGTCTTCGGCGCACACCCGGCCCCGGGCGAAGGTGCGCGACGGCCGGCCGGTGCCGGTGAAGGCGCTGCCGCCGATCGATCCCTCGAATCGTTCCCCCACCTCGGTGCGCTCTTCCATCCCTCCTCCTTCGGTCGGAATCGCCTGACGCCCACTTGGCGTATCGACCGACGAGGCGCGCCGAAGAACCCCTGGGGGAGGGGGTTGTGGATTCGTTGTGAAACAGGGCGGGCACGCCCTGGGCCCGACCACGGGCCCTGAGGGCCAGTCAGGCGCCTCCGCCGGCCGAGCGCTCCTCCTCGGCCAGGGCGGCGCGCACCCGGGCCAGCAGGCTGTCGGGCACCCGGTCCCGGCACTTCTGGGCGATGACCCGGCGCAGCTCGAACTCGAAGTCGAAGGCCTTCAGGCAGGGACCGCAGTCGTCGAGGTGGCGCCGGATCTCGACCCGACGCTCTTCGGTCAGCTCACCGTCGAGATAGACGTACAGCCGTTCGATGACTTCGTCGCAGTCGCCGGGCTCCTCGGATCCCATGCTCCCCTCGTTCTCCTCGTGATCCGCCTGATTACCGGGCCGTCTCGGTGGAAGCCACCAGGCCCCCAGCCATCGCGTATTCGGTCAACGCCTTCTGCAGCGCCCTTCTTCCCCGGTGGATCCGGCTCATGACCGTGCCGATGGGCACGTCGGTGATCTCGGCGATCTCCTTGTAGGAGAACCCTTCGACATCGGCCAGCAGCACGGCGATGCGGAAGTTCTCGGGCAACGACTCGATGGCCGCCTTCACCTCGTCGTCGGTGATGTTGTCCAGGACCTCCTCCTCGGCAGAGCGGCCGAGGTCGGCATTGAGGTCGTCGAGGCGGCGGTACAGGTAGAGATCCTCCACGTCCTCCACGTCCGCCTTCTCGGGACGGCGCTTGGCGGCCCGGTAGGAGTTGATGAAGGTGTTGGTGAGGATCCGATACAGCCACGCCCGAAGGTTCGTGCCCTCTTCGAACCGGTCGAACGACCGGTACGCCTTCAAGAAGGTCTCCTGCACCAGGTCCTCGGCGTCGGCGGCGTTGCGCGTCATGCGCAGCGCGGCGGTGTAGAGCGCCGGCATGTGCTCCATGGCGAGCTCGGAGAATCGGGACCGGTCGGCCACGGAGCAACCATACTCACCGGTTGCGACGATCTCGGCCGCGGCGAAATGCGGGTCAGCCGGCCGGGAAGGACCCTGGCTGCCATCCGACGTGCCCAGCAGCGGGCGACCCGGTGGCCGGCGCCTGGGCCAGCGCCGGAGCGACGCAGGTCGCCGCCCTGGGCTCGGCTCCGAAGAAGGTGCTCGCCGGAGTCGTCCAGGTCAGCCAGCACGTCCCCGACGCCGACAAGGCCGCCATGCTCACGGCCCCTCCGGCGGTGGAGTCGGTCGTCACACTGAGCACCGACGCGCCTGTGGAGGGCCCCCTCACGAAGGTGACCCCGCGAAGCGAGTCCTGCAGATCCGACGCCGTCACCGAGCCGTACCCGTCGACGGCGGCGGTCTGGGCCAGAGCGTCGAGGGCGGCACGCAGATTCTCCTGGGCGGCCTCGTCGGCGGCGAGCGACACCGCCCCGCCCGAACCGGAGGAAGCCGCCGATCCGCCCACGCCGCCGCTGGCCGCCTTCGGCAGCGTCACACCCGGCCCGGTCCCGCCACCACCGAGAGCGAGAAGCGAGACGCCGGCGAGGACCCCGAGAACGGCGAGCGACACGAGCACGCTGATGAGGCCCAACCCCTTCTCGTCCGGCACCCTCCCATCTTGCCCAAGGGTCGAGGTGGACGGATGTGCTTCGGGATGGGGGCCTAGGGGCCTACGGGCCGGGGAAGACCCGGCGCAAGGTGTCGAGTTCGACGCCGTGTGCCCGCACCGACGCCGGGGTGTGGTCCGGATCGAGACGTCCGTAGACGAGACGGACGAACGACTCGGCCGGAAGCGTGAGGACGGCGTTCGTGCCGCCGTGATCCCCGTCGCCCGTCAGAGACGCCCCGTCCGCTGAGATCCCGAGCAGGTACCTGCGCTCGGGGCCGGTGGTCGACACTGCCACCCGGACGTCCTCAGGTGAAGGCTTTGCAGTTCGCGCCACGACGGCCGCCACGCCGTCCAGGACGATCGGCACCGCGTCGACTGCCAACGTGGCGTCCGGCTCGAACATCACCCAGATGTCCCAGCTGTGCAGCGCGTGCTCGCTGAGCCGCAAGCGCACGATGTCGTTCAATCCCCGCTCTGCCCCGAACACGTGCTGTCGCCAGCGCAGCTGCAGGTGGTCGGGGATCGAGTCGAGAAACGCCAACAACGCCTCGTCGCTGCGCAAGGCGTCGGCCACCTGGTCGTCGGGGCTCTTGGCGTTCCAGCGGTCCCACACCTCCTCGAAGTGCGCTCGCTCCGGTGGAGCCTCTCGTTGGACTCCTGCTTCGATCACCGATCGAAAGATCTCGGCCGCCGATCCCAGGTGGGAGGCCACCTGGGCGACGGTCCAGTCGTCGGCGTACGAGGGACCGCGGATCTGTTCGGGCGAAAGCGACGTGAGGGTGGCAGCCAGGCGCTCCACCGAACGCGACAAGGCGACGAAGGTCCGATCGAAGGCGACCAGCTCGGTGGCGCCGGCGGTCATGTCGAAGGGGAGGGCGCAGGCGCCACGGCAGTGGGGGGGAACGCGCCCACCAGGAGGAGGTGCCCCGGGTCAGGCAACCTTGCGGGGCAAGGGCCACAACTGGCCGTCCGACCACTCCCAGCCGGCGTCGACGCTGCGGTGCCATTTGCCGTGGCCCAGCTCGAGCTCGCATCGCGCCGCACCGGACACCGGGCCGACCCACACCTCGGCGCCGCACGGCGAGGGGCACGGCGAAGACGACGAATGTCCAGGCCGGGGGCGGTGCGACATCAGTCCGCGCGACACCAGAGCTGCGATGGTGGTCAAAATCACGGCACGCCCCTACCCGCCCCCACGGATCGGAAACGGTCGTGAGAGCCGAATATTCGGCTTTCTTTCAGGGCGAGGTGGCCCGCCTACCCCATGAGGTCGCCGGCTGGGCTCAACCGATGTCGGCGAGCNNGCGGCGGTGGACGGTGAGGCGCCGCAGGTCTACGACATGCAGCGCAAGTTCGCCGCCACGGGAGACGCCGCCTCCCAGCTGGACGACCAGCTGGCGAAGACCGGGAACGCCGTGCACCAGGCCATCTACGGGCCGCCGAGCATGTCGGGGCCCCGGGATGTCAGCACGGTGGCGCGCCAGCTCAACAACCTGCGCCCCGACGTGCTGGCCACGATCGCCCAGACCAAGGACTTCCTGCTGGGAACCCGCTCGACGCTCGACTCGGCCATCAGCGGATAGCTCACCCGATGGCGGCCAGCGCCGAGGCGGGCGCCAGCCGGGCTGCCCGCCACCCGCCGGCCAAGCCCGCCACCAGGCCTCCCACCACCGAGAAGGCGATCCCGAGCAGCAGGGTGGTGGCGTGCACCGGCGCCGTGAGCGGAATGAGGAGCTTCGCCGAGGTGCGCGTCGACTGGTGGAACAAGGCGCTGGCGGCCGAGGCGCCGATCGAGTTCGACGCTGACACGGCAGTGAGACTCGGCCCCACGGCGCCGATCAGCCCGCACACCGCGATGCCGATTCCCAAGCCCAGACCCGCCCCCAGCACGCCGATGAGCGTCGTCTCGGCCACGATCTGGCCGACCACCCGCCCTCGGGACCACCCCACGGCGCGCAGGGTGCCGATCTCCCTGACCCGTTTCGACACACTCGACAGGGTGAGCAAGGCGGCGATGACGAAGGCGGCGACGAGGATGATGAGGGCGACGGCGCCGCCGAAATCCGAGGCGATGGTATGGGCGTTGGCCAGGCTCCCGGTGACCGTGCTGTCGAGCGAGTTGTCAGCCAGGACCTGGGCACCGGGCAAGACATGGCGCAGGCGCTTCACGACGGCGTTCACCTGAGACGAGCTCGTCACCTGCACCAGGACCTCGTTCACCTGCGTGGGCGTCGACGACAGTCCCTGCAGCGTGGCCAGGTCGAAATAGACGTCGGCGGTGGCCCCCGAGGCGGTCGGGTTCACCAACCCGACCACGGTGAAGGTGGTGCCGTCGATCGGGAGCTGCTGCCCGACCTTGATGGATTTGGAACTGGCGTACGCCGCGCTCACGAGCACCTGGTCGGCAGGGTGGGCGCCGAACCACTGTCCCTTCACCACCTGTGCCTTGGTCACGAGGCCCAGGGTCGGCTGACCGGGATCGACTCCGCCCACCGTGTAGCTGCTCGTGTTGATGTCGGTGCTCGGAGGGTTCACCACCTGGTTGATGGTGACGGCGGGGACCACCACCTGGCTGACGAACTGCTGGTAGCTGGCGGGCAGGCATTGCTGCAGCACCGGAGCCAGCGCCCCGGCGTCGGACAGGAAGCCGCTCCCGCCGCTGCCCGATCCTCGCTGGCTCAAGGCGGCGGCGAAGCTCGGGTTGGAGAACAGGCAGGAGGCGATCTGGCTGCCCTGGGCGGGAGTGAGGGGCGGCACGTTCTCCAAGGCGTTGATGGTCTGTGCCGGGGTGACGACGGTGGCCGTGATGTTGGGAACCGTCCCTGTCTCGTGCTCGGCTTGCATGGACAACGCCGGTGCAGCCGACTTCACCCCCTTGACACCGCTCACCACGTTCACGGCCTGTTGCGGGAAGGTGATCAACGTGCCGGGCAGGAAGAAGTCGTGGGTGAACTTCGTCCCCGGCGGCCCCAGCTTGGAAAGATCGGTCAGGACGCTCGAGTTGGAGCTGAGGAGCGCGGCGTCGTCAGCGGTGTTGAGCTGGCTCAGTGCCTTCCCCGAGGCACCGCCGAAGAAGGCGGCCCCCTGGCTGAGCAGGTTCGAGCCCTGCGCCCCCCCGGCCGGGTTGGCAGACGATGACGACGACGCCGCCGTCGTGGGGGCCACGGTGCGGGTGACCACGATGTCGGTACCCACCGAACTGAGCGGCGACAGCGCCCGGCTCTGGCTGGCGGACAGGCCCTCCGAGACGCCGATGATCCCGACGACCATCCCCACGCCGAGCGCCAGGCCGAGAGCCGTGACGATCGTGCGCCCGGCACGCCGCGTCAGCTCGCTCCAGGCGTAGCCGAATGAGAACATGCACCCCCCCGTAGGCGCTCCGCATGCTAATCGGGGCCGACGGAGGTGCCAAGGCCCGGCACAGCTGTGTCCGCCACGGCGGGCTCGGGGACGAAGGGGACCACCGTGGTGATGTCCTCGAGCTCCCGTCCACCGGTCTCGGGATAGAAGGCGGCGATGAGGACGGCGGCCAGCAACGGGCCGGCCGAGAGCACGAACACGGCCTTGGGGAGGTTGCCGACCCCTCCGATCAACGCCCCGGCGATGAAGAAGCTGGCCGACTGCCCTACGTAACGGGCGCCGTTGGCAAAGGAGTTGCCGAAGGCACGCAGCTCGGTCGGGAAGAGCTCGGTGCCGAACCCGCTGCCCGTGGGCCAGGACCCGAACACCCCTACGTAGACAAGCGCCAGCGAGAGAAACAGCTCGACGTGCGTCCGGGCCAGATGGAAGAAGAGGTACAGCCCGAGCACAACCACCACGAGGAAGGTGCACAGCACGGGCTTGCGACCGATCCGGTCACTCAACGACCCGGCCAGGAGGAGCACCGGGATGGCGAGCGCACCGGATGCCACCAGCGTCAGGCTCGAAGCCGACGAGGAGAGGTGGCGTTGGGTCTCCATGAAGTCGACCACGTACACGGTGGCCTGGGTGACGAGGTTGGCCAGGACCCCGACGCTGCACAGCAGGGCCAATCGGCGCAGGTGCGGCGGCGACAGGATCCTCGTCCAGCGCCCCTTGACCGCGTGGGTGTGCGATGCGGCGCGATAGCGAGCCGTCTCGCCGAGCGACCGTTGCAAACGGAGCACCACGAACAGCACCGGCAGGGCAGCCACGTAGAGGAAGCGCCACGAGGCGTGCAGCGGACTGAGCACGGCGCCGTTCAAGATGGCCGACCACCCCGTGCCCAGCGCGCTGAGCATGGCCAGCCACCCGAATCCGAATCCGCGGGCGCCGGCCGGCAGCTCCTCGGCGATGATCGTCCAGATGATCGCCGTCTGGACGACGAGGAAGAAGCGGGCCAGGAACTGAAAGGCGACGAAGCTTCCGAGATCGGGCGACAGCGCCGTGGCACCGGTCATGGCCGTGTATCCCACGATCGCCCAGAGCAGGATGCGACGACGTCCGTGCCGATCGGCCCGCCGGGCTGCCAGCACGGCAGGGACGGCACCCAGGTATACGAGGGCGATCCATTCCGACGCCGCCGCCTGGTCCACACCGAAGGTCTGCCGGATGGGCTTGAGCGCCACCGTGATGATGTTGAAGTCGTAGCCCTCGAAGAAGCTGGCCACGCCCAAGAGCGTGAGAAGGCGCCAGTGCTCGGACGTGAGAAGACGCCGCGTCGTGATCGTGCGCCGTCCCACCGAGCAGGGAACGCTAGAACAGCTCAGCTCCTGGCGCCCCGGCGTCGACCGGGCGTCGACCGGGCGTCGACCCGGGGTTGCTTGGGCGTGGCTCGGGCATCGCTCGGGCCGCTCGGGCGTCGCTCCGCGTCCTAGCATCTGCCCGGTGACGACCCGGGCGGACGTGGTGCGCACTGACTATCAGCGCTTCAACGAGCAGGACTTCGAAGGGGTGCTCGAGTTGTTCGACGCCGACGTGGAGTGGCCCGACGCCTTCGACGACTCGGCGCTGTCCGGGAGGAACGCCGTCCGGGCCTACTGGGAGCGCTATTTCGAGGTGGCCGTGCCCACGGAGATCCTGGGTGAGGTGGTGGAGATCGGCGATGCCGTGGTGGCCGTCGCCTACCGACAGGTCTACGAGCGAGCGGGTGGCGCCTTCGGTCCACCGGCGGTCGTCGTCCACCGTTTCACGTTCCGAGACGAGCGGATCGCCAGGATGGAGCTCACCGCTCTCGACGAAACACCGGACTACGTCCGCGAGCGCTTCCGGAGTTGAAGCTGTCCAGGCCGGACAGCTGCATACAGCCCGCCTAGAGGCGGTGCGCCAAGGTGGGGTTCCGAAGCACGGCAGCGACCGTCGGCGTCAGGCGACCGGTGCGCCGGTCGCATTCGGGTGATTCGACGAGATGGACGAGCAGGGCGTCGCGCCGGTTCTCGACGCCGATCTCAGAGTCGTCCACCGGCGCCACCGCCGGGAACGTCAGGGCACACACCTCGCAGCGCACCTGGATGAGGCGCTCGGCGCGCTGGGTCACCGGGTCAGGGCAGGGGCCACAAGGTTCGGTGAGCTGGGTGGCCGGCTCGGAAGGCTGGGCCGGCAGCCGACGCGGGCGGGACGCCGGCGCTGGCGACCCGCCCGCCAGCGTCCCGGCTCGTCCACCCGCTCCACCCATGGATGTCATCTCCACCCGAACCATCTGGGCGGCCCGGTACCCACCACCGTCTCCCCGGTAACCATCAAGTCGCCTTTCCTTGCGGTGAGTTGTGATCTCGTTTTCTGGCGCCCTGTCCCGTTGGCCACTACACCGCCCGAAGGGCAGGAGACGCCGGAGACCTGGTGCGGTGGCCGGCCGCAGACACGGCCTTCGTGAGCTCCGTCATCGCTTCGGGGATGTACCGGGCCAGCACGTCGATGTCGGGGACGGCGTCCCGGCAGCCGAGGAGGCCGAAGCCGATCTGGTCCCGGTACGACATGGCCGTGATGTTCACGCAGGCACCGTCGATCACCGGCCCGAAGGGGTGGTAGGCGACCATCTCGGCTCCGGCGCAGTACAGGGGGAAGTCCGGGCCAGGGAAGCTCGAGACCACGACGCTGAAGGGGGGGAAGCGCGACGAGAGCCCCAGCGACCGGTACAACCGGCCCCCCGGGCCGAGGAGGGCCGGCACGGCCATGGAGGCCATGTCCGAGAAGAGCGTCTCACCGAGGACCCGATGCTGCTCCTTGGCGCTGCGGGAGCTCTCGGCCACCACCATGAGGCGGGTCAACGGGTCGGCCACGTCGGTCGCCAGGCTCACGAGCATGCCCGACAGCTGGTTCACCCCCGTGTCGAGACCGTCCCCATCGGTTCCGCCACGCACCGACACCGGGACGAATCCGGCCAGTGGCTCGGACGGGAGCTCGCCGTGCTCGTCCAAATAGAGGCGCAGGGCGGAGGAGGCGAGGGCCAGCACGACGTCGTTCACCTTGACGTGCGTCGCCTCGCGGACGGTGTCCACGTCGGCACGGTCCACCCGGGCCAGACCGGCCACCCGCTCCGTGCCGGCCTGGGCGGACAGCGGGGTGCGGGGGCCGTCGAACATCCCCGGCGGCGCGCTGACCTCGGCCAGCCGGTTGCGGTTGCGCACGACCGCCGCCGTGCCGGCCAGGCGCCCTATCAGCCGCGCTGCCGGAACGACGCGGCGTCCGGCGTTGAGCACGGCATCCCGGAGCAGCGACAGCCTGCGCGGCACCGGTTCGTCGTCGATCTCATCAGGGTGTTCGGGCGTGGGGGCGACGGGCTCGAGGTCCATGAGCGCCGCCGTGACCTCGGTCCCGGCCACCCCGTCCACGATCGAGTGGTGGAGCTTGGCCACCCCGGCGACGAGCCCGCCTTCGAGCCCTTCGACGACGTGGATCTCCCACAGGGGGCGCGACCGGTCGAGCGGCCGGGCCAGCACGTCAGCGGCGTAGCGGGCCAACTCGAGCTCGGCCCCAGGTGGAGGCACCGCCCCGCGGCGGATGTGGCGGCTCAGATCTGGTTGGTGCTGCACCCAGCGGGGGTGGTCGAGCCCGGCCGGAACCTCGACCAGTCGCTTCTGGAAGGGCGGGATCCGCTGCATCCTGTTCTCCACCACCGTGCGCAACGCCTCGTAGGGAGGCGGGGCGTCGGGCGGCGCCGTGGAGGGATCGAGCACGGACACGGCCCCCACCTGAAAGAGATTGGTGCTCGATTCGAGCGAGACGAACAGCGAGTCGATCCCCGTCAGTGGACGCATTCGCAACACCCCCGGTTGCTGTTTGGTCGCGACGAGGCGGAGATGGTGAAGCAGGCCCCGCCTGGCGAAGAGGTAATTGTGCCCACCGGAGCCGGGTCGGAGCAGGCAATCTCGGCACAACTCGGGCGTCTCGGGCACGTTGCACCGGGAGCTGCGACGATTGGCCCATGTCATCGTCGCCTGTGAACGAGCTGTTCGGAACCGAATATCCCATCGCCGCCTTCAGCCACTGCCGTGACGTGGTGGCCGCCGTGTCGAAGGCGGGCGGACTGGGGGTACTCGGTGCCGTGACCTACACGCCCGAGCAGCTCGAGGTCGAGCTCACCTGGATCGAAGAGCAGGTGGGTGACCGCCCCTACGGCGTCGACCTGCTCCTGCCCGTGGGAACCGCCGATGCGGCAGCCCGGCTGTCCCCCGAGGAGCTCGAGCACCTCCTCGACGACCCCACGCCCATCCTCCCCGAGGAGCACCGGCAGTTCGTCTCCCACCTCCTGGCCGAGCACCACATCCCCGAGCTGCCCGACGGCGGGGCCGAAGCTCGCCGGCTCCTCAACCCGCCCAAGGCGCTGGCAGAAGTGGCCTTCGCCCATCCCATCCGGCTCATCGCCAGCGCTCTGGGTCCGCCCCCTCCCGACCTGGTCACAGAGGCGCACGACCGCGGTGTACTGGTGGCGGCGCTCGTCGGGACCAAAGAGCACGCCCTTCGCCAGAAGGCAGCCGCCGTCGACGTGATCGTGGCCCAGGGATACGAGGCAGGCGGCCACACCGGGACCATCGCCACCATGGTGCTGGTGCCCGAGGTGGTCGATGCCGTGGCGCCCACCCCGGTGCTGGCCGCCGGCGGTATCGCCTCCGGCCGCCAGATGGCCGCCGCCATGGCACTCGGCGCCCAAGGGGTGTGGACGGGATCGGTATGGCTGACCACCGAGGAGGCCGAGACACATCCCGTCGTCAAGGAGAAACTGCTGCGGGCGGGCTCGAGCGACACGGTTCGCTCCCGGTGCCGCACCGGCAAACCGGCACGACAGCTGCGCTCCGGCTTCACCGAGGCTTGGGACCGACCGGACGCTCCAGAGCCGCTGCCGATGCCGCTGCAACCCCTCCTCGTCGCCGAGGCCATCGAGCGCATCGACCGCGCCGCTTCTGCGGGCAACGACGACGCCGTGGATCTTGCCAACTACTTCGTCGGGCAGGTGGTGGGCCGGCTCACGAGCGTCCAGCCGGCACGCCAAGTGCTCCAGGACATGGTGACCGAGTACGTCGACACCGTGGTCGCCATGGGCGAGGCCCTGTCGACGCCGGCGTGATGCCCGCGCCTCGCACTGCGGGGGAGCGTCGTGAGCCCGAGAGAAACTCGACAGCACGCGAGAGAGATTCGAGGCGAGAGCCTGGGAGGGGACTCGAACCCCTGACCTGCGCATTACGAATGCGCTGCTCTACCGGCTGAGCTACCCAGGCGAGACCGAGAAGGCTATCGGAGCCTTCTCGTCGCTTACCCCGGCACCGCGGACAGTTTGACCAGCAACGCCTCGAGCATGAGCAGCTCGTTGGGGTTGCGGATGAGCTCGCGACCGGCGTCCTCGATGGCGGCCACCGCCGCGCCGAGAGCGGCCAGCCGCTGCTCGTTCGCCTGGGACATCCGGTCCCGGTAGGCGCCGGCGAGCACGGCCAAGCCGGCGCGCAGTTCGTCGATCCGCCACCGCCGCTCCTCGCGCCGTTGTCGGTCCTCGACGGCCTTGCGGCCGGGGACACCGCGCTGTCCCCAGGTCTCGGCCTCGGCGGCCAGCGCCTCGAGCTCTTCGGCGTGACGGATCTGCAGCGGCTGGGTGGCGTCCTCGGCCGACGTGAGCAGCTCCGACGCCAGCGCCGCCGCCACGGCCCCGGTGCCGTCGAGCCGGGTGGGGACCGAACGCCACAGCGCCCGGCGCTGGGCCAGATGCGTGTCGGAGGCGAGCAGCCGGGCCCGCTCGGGGCTCCCTCCCGCCGCGTGGGCCAGCTCCGCGGCCCGCTCGGCGTCGATGCCCTCGGACCGCAGGGCCGCTGCCAGTGCTTCGGGGGCGAGGGGCGCCAGCTCCACCGACACGCAGCGGCTCGCCACGGTGGCGAGCTCGGCGGGAACGAAATCTGCCATCAGCACGAACACGGTGTCGCCGGCCGGCTCCTCCAGGGTCTTCAAGAGCACAGGTGCCGCCAGCCGGGCGGTGTGCAGGTCGGAGACGACGATCACCTGGCGACGTCCCTCGAGGGGCTTGCGCTGGGCCAGGCGCACCACCTCGGCAGCGTCGCCCACGCTCAACGCCGCACCGGCTCGCTCGACCTCGACGACGTCGGGATGCACGCCGGAGAGCACGCGGCGACACACCTCGCAGTGGCCGCACCCTCCGTCGGGACAGAGCAGCATCGCCGCGAATCCCCGGGCGATGGCCTGCTGGCCGAGGCCGGGCGGGCCGGCGAGAAGGTAGGCGTGCACAGGTCGGCCCGCCGCCGCCCGCAGGAGCCGAACGGCATGGTCCTGGCCGACCACGCCGGCGAAGACGTCGCCCGTGGTCACCGTCGCCATTTCGACGGCCATCCCAGCTGGCGTTCCACCGCGGCGCGCACGGCGTCGGCGACCTCGGCGACGCTTCCGCTGCCGTCCACCACCGCCCAGTGCCCGGGGTCGGAGGCGGCCAAGGCCAGATACCCCTCTCGCACCCTGGTGTGGAACCCGGCGTCGAGCTTCTCGAGGCGATCGGGCACCGCCGAGCGCCGGGTGCCGGCCACATCCGGCGCCACGTCGACCAGGACGTTCAAGTCGGCGTCGATGCCCTGCGACGCCCAGTGCACCAACCGCTCGAGCTCATCGAGCCCGAGCCCCTGGCCGTAGCCCTGGTACGCCAGCGTGGAGCCGCAGTAGCGGTCGGTGACCACCCATCGCCCCTCCTCGAGAGCGGGGGCGACGACCTCGGCGACGTGCTGAGCACGGTCGGCCGCCATGAGCAGCGCCTCGGCTCGTGCCGACACCGGCCCCCCGTCGGGCTCGAGCACCAAGGCGCGCACCGAACGGCCCAGAGCGGTGGCTCCGGGCTCGTGGGTGCGCACGGCGCCGAGCGCGTCGGCGAGCAGCCGTGCCTGCGTGCTCTTGCCACTGCCGTCGATGCCCTCGACGGCGATCAGACGGCCGCGCTCGTCCACCGTCAGCCGTGGCCCTCCGAGGAGCTCTCATCGGAGGCGCCGGACCCGTCGCCGGCGGCCGACGCCTCTTCGGCCGCAGGGGCTCGACCGGCCCCGGCCTTCTTGGCCGGAGCCTTCTTGGCCGCAGCCTTCTTGGCAGCAGCCTTCTTGGCGGTCGCCTTCTTGGCCGGAGCCCGCTTGGCTGCCTTCTTGGTGGCGCGTCCGGCTCGCTTGGACGGGCCGGCGGCGCGGCGCTCGGCGAGCAGCTCGGCGGCGCGTTCGATGGTGATCGTCTCGGGGTCGTCGCCCCGGCGCAGCGAGGCGTTGGTCGTGCCGTCGGTCACGTACGGTCCGAAGCGCCCGGAGCGCACCACCACCGGAGCCCCGCTGTCGGGGTCGGGACCGAGCTCTTTGAGCGGCGCCGCTGCTGCTCCCCGGCCGCGGCGCTGCTTGGGCTGGGCGAACAACGCCAGCGCTTCGGGCAGGGTCACGGCGAACAGCTGCTCCTCCTGCTCGAGGCTGCGGGTGTCGGTCCCCTTCTTGAGGTACGGCCCGAAGCGCCCGTTCAGCGCCTCGATCTTCTGCCCGCTCTCGGGATCGGTGCCCACCTCACGAGGCAAGCGCAGCAACTGGAGCGCCTGGGCGAGGTCGATGGTGTCGAGCGACATCGACTTGAACAGCGACGCCGTGCGGGGCTTCGACCCGTTGTCGGTCTCCCCCAACTGCACGTAGGGGCCGAAGCGCCCCGTCCGGGCGATGACGGGCAGGCCGGTCTCGGGATCGGTGCCGAGAGCACGGTCGCCGGAGGGCGCCGCCAGCAGCTCGAGGGCCTTGTCCACCGTCAGCTCGTCGGGGGCCATGTCGTCGGGCACCGAAGCCCGGTCCTCGCCTCGCTGCAGGTACGGTCCGAAACGACCGACCCGCACCACGACGGCGTTGCCGTCGGGATCGGAGCCGATGGGGATGGAATTCACCTCCCGGGCGTCGATCTGCCCCAGATGGGAGGCCACGTCTTCCTTGAGGCCGCGGCGCATGTCCACTTCGCCGTCGTCGGAAGCAGACACCTGCGGCTCGCCGAAGTAGAAGCGTGTCAGCCAGGGCAGGGCCTCCTGTTCGCCCGAGGCGATCTCGTCGAGCTCGTCCTCCATGGAAGCCGTGAAGTTGTAGTCGACGAGGTCGCCGAAGTAGCGCTCTAGTAGGCCCACCACGGCGAAGGCCGTGAAGGAAGGGACGAGGGCTGTGCCCTTCTTCCACACATAGCCGCGGTCCTGGATNNGGCCGATCCCGGCGACGATCGGCTGGCCCGTCTCGGGGTGCCGGCCGAGTTCGCGGGGCAGTGACAGAAGACGCAGAGCGCGGTCGAGGTCGATCTCGGACGGGTCGGTGCCGCGCGGGACGGCGACCCGTTTCGGCTTCTGCTCGCCTTGCGCGTCGCCGAGCTGGACATAGTGGCCGTAGGGACCCTTCTTCAGCACGACCAAGAGGCCGCTCGCCGGATCAGTGCCGAGCGCCCGGTCGGCCGCCGCCTCCTCGCCGCCCTCGACCGCGAGCGGGCGGGTGTAGCGGCAGTTCGGATAGTTCGAGCAGCCGATAAAGGCGCCGAACCTGCCGAGCTTGAGGCCGAGCCGGCCGCCCCCGCAGACCGGGCAGAGGCGCGAGTCCCGGCCGCTCCCGTCCTCGGGAAAGAAATGGCGTCCGAGTTCGGCATCGAGGGTCGTCAGCACCTGGCTGATCGTCAGCTCCTTGGTGCCTTCCACCGCCGCCGAGAAATCGCGCCAGAACCGGCGCAGCAGCTCCTTCCAATCGATGCGCCCGTCCGAGACTTCATCGAGCTGGTTTTCCAGATCGGCGGTGAAGCCATATTGCACGTAACGCTCGAAGAAGCTCGCCAGGAACGCGGTGACGAGGCGGCCGCGGTCCTCCGGGACAAAGCGCCGCTTGTCGAGGCGGACGTAGTCCCGATCCTGCAAGACTTGCAGGATCGTGGCATAGGTCGAGGGACGGCCGATGCCCAGTTCTTCGAGCCGCTTGACGAGGCTCGCCTCGGTGTAACGCGGCGGCGGCTGGGTGGTGTGGTCCTTGGCCTCGAGCGACTCGGCCTGCAGCCGGTCACCGGGCTGCAGCGGCGGCAGCTGCACGTCGCGGTCGGCCAGCTGGGCCTCGGGGTCGTCCGATCCCTCGACGTAGGCGCGCAGGAAGCCCGGGAAGGTGATGACGGTCCCCGAGGCGGCGAACTCGGCCTCCTGGTCGGCACCGGCGCCCGCCGGGGTACCGGAAAGCCGCACCTGGGCGCTCGTGCCGGTGGCGTCCACCATCTGCGAGGCGACGGTGCGCATCCAGATGAGCTCGTACAGGCGCCGGTCGTCGCCGTGCAGCTGATGGGCGGCCTGGTCGGGGGTGCGGAACACGTCGCCGGCGGGGCGGATGGCCTCGTGCGCCTCCTGGGCGTTCTTCACCTTTCGCTCGTAGCGGCGGGGGGCGTCCGGCACGAACTCCTGGCCGTACAGCTGGGCGGCCTGCGTGCGCGCCGCCGCCAGCGCTTCGTCCGACAGCGTGGTCGAGTCGGTGCGCATGTAGGTGATCCAGCCCTGCTCGTAGAGACGCTGCGCCACCTGCATGGCGCGCTGGGCGCTGAAGCGAAGCTTGCGGCTGGCCTCCTGCTGCAGGGTCGAGGTCATGAACGGCGCCGCCGGCGAGCGCCGGTAGGGGCGCTCGTTCACGGACTTGACCACGAAGGGCTGGCCGGCGAGCCCCCCGGCCAGCGCCGTGGCCTGGCTTTCGTCGAGCAGGACCACCGACGGGTTGGTCAGCTCGCCGGTGGGCGAGAAGTCGCGCCCCGTCGCCACCGTCGTGCCGCCCACGGCGACGAGGGTGGCACCGAAGCTGGGCCCGGACGACTCCTCGGCGCCGGCGCCCCCGCCGTCCGCTCCGGTCCCGCCCTTCGAGAAGGTGCCTTCGAGGTCCCACCACGTGCCAGCCCGGAAGCGCATGCGCTCGCGCTCGCGCTCCACCACCATGCGGGTGGCCACGCTCTGGACCCGTCCCGCCGACAGCCGCGGCATGACCTTCTTCCACAG
>DMNK01000153.1:32153-33074 GCA_003453695.1 Acidimicrobiaceae bacterium
GCATGACCTTCTTCCACAGCACGGGCGAGACCTCGTATCCGTACAGGCGGTCGAGGATGCGCCTGGCCTCCTGGGCGTCCACCAGCCTGCGGTCGAGCTCGCGCCATTCCTGCACGGCCCGCTCGATGGCGGCCGGCGTGATCTCGTGGAACACCATGCGCTTCACCGGCACCGTGGGCGAGAGCACCTCGCTCAGGTGCCAGGCGATGGACTCCCCTTCTCGGTCCTCGTCGGTGGCGAGATAGACCTCGCTCGCCTGCTTGACCAACGCCTTGAGCTTGGAGACGACGTCTTTCTTCTCCGGCGCCACCACATAGAGCGGCTTGAAGCCGTTGTCGACGTCGACGCCGAGGCGCGCCCAGCTCTCACCGCGGTGGGCCGAGGGCACCTCCTGGGCACGGCGGGGCAGGTCGCGGATGTGGCCCACCGACGACTCCACCACGTAGTCGGGCCCCAGCAGGCCGGCGATGGTGCGGGCCTTGGCCGGTGACTCGACGATGACGAGGGGCCGGCCGGCACCGGTGCCGGTGGACCCGGTCCTGGTCGACGCAGTCCGGTTCGATGACGATCGTGTCCGAGCGGGCATGGGTTCGCCTCAGGCTGGCGACGCGGTGGACGCCTGCGGTCGGGACCTGACGGTACCGGGGGGCGCGTCCCCGGCCGTCACGCCCCCAGGCCGGCGGAAGCGGCGGGCGGGCTGACCTGCTCGTTCACCGGGGCCCCCTGCAGCGGCTCCACGGGGGCGTCCTCCTCGGCGCCGAAGCCCTCCGACTTGCGCTTGGAGAAGGCGATGGCGGACAACAGCACGACGAGGGAGGCGGCGGCGATGCCGTAGCGGGCACCGTTGTTGTGCCGCAGCGTGATGACCACGGGGAGGATGAGCAGCGACACCAGGTTCATGACCTTGATGAGCGGGTTGAG
>DMNK01000155.1:0-6737 GCA_003453695.1 Acidimicrobiaceae bacterium
GTTCTGGCTGTTGGTGTCGAAGCCGTCCTCGTTCTGGTCGAACTGGGAGTTCTTGATGACGAGCCGGCCACCGGAGTTCGATCCCGAGTACCCGAGGGCGTTGTGCTCCGCCCAGGCGTCGTCCACGGTCTGGTTGCACTCCTGCTGGCAGGCGCCGATGTAGTAGCCCGAGTCGTTGAAGTTGCTGGCGTAGGTGTGGTCCCAAATCCCGCCGTTCCAGTTGCTCGAGAAGATGCCGTACTGGGCCGCCGTGGCTTCTGTGTCGAAAAAGGTGCTGGTGGCGGTCAGGTACTCGCCCCAGTAACCGGTCCCGGGATTCACCTGACCACTGTCGGCGCCGCCGTTCCACCAGACCTCGTTGCCCGATCCACCACTGGCCGTCCCGGCCAGGAAGTTGCACGCCGTGAGGTTCTCGACCCAGACCCCGGCCGCCTTCCAGACCATGATCCCGTTGAGGCCCGACCCGGCGGTGCCGAAGTTCTGGTCCACCTTGTTCGTGCTGCAGGGAGGGCCGCTCTGCGTCCCGTCCACGATCACGTTGTTCCGGTTCATCCCCACGAGCCACAGGTTCGGTTCGGTGATGAGGATGCCCGCCGGCGGCGCCCCACTGGGGGCGTTGGCGAGCGAGGTCGTCTTGTAGTCGCCGGGCGCCACGAGCACATACGTCGCTGGCGGGGTCCCGCCGGCCGGGGTGTTCTTCTGCGCCCAGAACTCGGCAGCGTCGACCGCCGGCTGGATGGCCGCGAAGCTGTGGCCCTTGGGGGCCTGCGTCCCGTTGATCGTCCCCACCGTGAACACGCTGTCCGGCCACTTGACGGCGACGTTGGCCGGGGCCGTGGTGAAGCCGATCAGGCCCAGAAGGGTCATGCACACTCCGAGAACCGCCGTCCGTGCACCGAGCAGCCGCCACTTCGGCCGCCGGGGACGGTCTGAACCGCCGCTGCCGCCCACGCTCTACCCTTCCGCCCGAGGCCCCCCTCACCAGGGAGTTTTGCGCCGGCGCCCGCCCCCTGTCAAAGACGAGCCGTGGCACCGGGCAGGTGCTAGGGATGAGGTGTGGGCGAGGATTGGGCCCGGCCCGTCGTGCATTGGGAGATCGAGGCGACAGACCCCGAGCGGGCGCGCGCCTTCTACGCCCAGCTGTTCAACTGGCGAATCGAAGACGGCGGTCTCATGTGGGTGCCTGCGGGAATCGGAGGCCCGGAGCCCGGACCGGCCGGCCACATCCGCCAGGGCGACACACCCCGGGTGACGCTGTACGTCCAGGTCCGCGACCTGCGGGCGTCTCTGTCGCGAGCCGCCGAACTGGGCGGCACGGCGCTCACCGAGCCTTTCGACGTCCCGAACGGACCCACCATGGCGGCCGTCACCGATCCCGAGGGGAACCCGGTCATGCTCGTGCAGCAGTGACGTACCCGGTCGAGTCAGTCGAGGGTGTGGTAGCGGTCGGTGTGGAGGCTCGTCTGCTCCAGGCACGCCATGAACGCCCCCATCACCGGGTCGTCGACGGCGAGCACCGTTGAGCGTTCGGCGTCCTCTTCAGCCACCCACAGCGTGACCACCGCCCAGGTGCCGTCAGCCGCCCGGGCGGTGGTGCGACGCAGGAAGCCGGAGTGGTTCGGGATGAACTCCGTCTGCACCTGACGGTCGAGCTCGAGGAACTCGGCCTCGTCGGCCCCGGGTCGAAGTCGGAACGTCATGACCTCGACCACCGACATGGACCGCTCCTCTGCGGGTAGGAACATTGCGTGGCAGGCACACTGTACGGCTCGGTGACAGCCCGGAGGCTCCACCGGCGCGCCGGAATGTCCCTTTAGGATCGTTGTCGATGGGCGTGGGCGTTCCATCTCGGATCCCGGGGGTCATGGGCAGTGCGTGGCGAGCGGCGCTGCGGGTGGCCGGTGACCCCCGGACCATGGGGGTCCTGCAAGCGGCGCCGCGCACGGCCGCCTTCCTCACCCACGCCAACGCCCGCACGGCGGCTGCCGACGTGGACGACACCGTGGTCCCCGTCCGTCCCAGCCCGGCGCTGGCCGCCCAGGTGCTCCTGGACGAGGTGATGATCGCTGCCTTCAGGCACCCGCGCCTCATTCCCAGGGGCGACGACTACGCCAAGGCGGCCGCCGACCTCCTCTCGACACGGGCCGCCCTCGAGGCCGGTGGCTGGCTGGCGGACCCTGCCGCCTACCACGGGCGTCCGCCCGCCCCCGACCTCGTGGTGCGACGGCCTGCCCAGGTCCCCGGCATGCGCTACGACCACGTCGCCTTCCCGAGCGCCTGGGAACCGCGTCCTGGTGAGCCGGGAAGGGACCGCTGGCTCTCGTACTCGGCCAACCGCACCGCCCACGCCTGGGTGGCGCGGGCCCGTCACGACACCGGATCGTGGCTGGTGTGCGTGCACGGGTTCGGCATGGGCGCCAACCCGTTGTTCGACCTCAACGCTTTCCGCGCCACGCAGCTCGTCCGCCAGGGGATAAACGTCGCCGTTGCCGTCCTGCCCATGCACGGCCGGCGTTCGGGCGGCCGTGCACCGGGCGAGGGCTTCATGTCCATCGACCTCGTCGACTCCATGCACGGCCTGGCGCAAGCGGCCTGGGACGTCCGACGCCTCGTGGCGTGGTTGCGGGCCGACCAAGGGGCGCAGCGGGTCGGGATCTTCGGCCATTCCCTGGGTGGGCACGTGGCATCACTGGTCGCCGCCCTCGAGGACGACCTGTGCTGCGTCATCGCCGGGATCCCCGTCGTGGACCTGCCCGACCTGTTCCGGCGTCACAGCACGCCCGCCATCGCACGACAGGCCGAGAAGCACGGCGCCCTCGGCTCCGCCGCCGACGACGTGCACCGTGTCGTCTCGCCGCTCGGCCTCGCCTGCCGAGTGCCGCTCGAGGGGCGATTCATCTTCGGCGGGCTGGGCGACCGGATGGCCACCTTCGGGCACGCCCATCGCCTGTGGCTGCACTGGGACCGGCCTCGGCTCGCCACCTACGGCGGCGGTCACGTGGGCTTCTACTGGTCGGGAGCGGTCCGCCGCCTCGTCAACGACGCCGTGGCCGAGTCAGGCCTCGCCCGCGCCGCCTGAGCTCGTCCCCCCGCCTGTGCGGGCCCGGGTCGCCGGCTTCCGGCGCGGTCTGGCCTCCTGGGGGGCGCTCTGCTTGTCAGCCGCCGTCACGAGCTCGTGCAGTGCCTCGGGCACGGCTTCGGCCAGATCCCAGATCCCCGGCACGAGCTCCTTGCAGGCGATGAAGCCAACGCCGATGCGGTCCTCGTTGGACAGCACGGTCACGTTCAGGCCGGCACCGTCCATGATCGGACCGAGCGGGTACAGCCCCGTCAAGCGGGCGCCGGCCACGTACAGCGGCACAGGCGGGCCGGGCACGTTCGAAAGGATCAGGTTGTGCACGACCGGGTGACGCTCGGACAGGCGCAACCCTGAGTAGAGGCGAGCCGCCAGGGTGAAGGTGTTCGGTGCGGCGTGCTCCGCCCACTTCATGAGGGTGTCGGCGCCGACCATCTTGTACAGCTCTTTGGCCTCGGCATTGGACTGGCCGATGGCCCTGAGCCGCTCCACGGGGTCTTCCTGGTCGGTCATCAGGCTCGAGAACATGAGCGAGACCTTGGTGGTGCCCTCGTGACCCGCCGTCTGGTCGTGGACTGACACGGGGACGGCGGCGATGAGCGACTTGTCCGGCAACTCGTCCCCGGCCTCCAGATAACGCCGCAAGGCGCCACTCACCACTGCCGACACCACGTCGTTCACCTTGACGCCGAAGGCCTCCTTCACCTTCTTCACGTCCTCGAGGGGGATCTCCGTGAAGGCGATGGTGCGGTGCGGCGTGATGCTGGCGTTGAACGACGTGCGGGGCGCCGTGAAGGGGGCGGCCAGTCCCTTGCCCCGGCGACGTCCCGCCCGCAGGATCGTCTCGCCCAGGCGCATCACCGTGCTCGGCACCAGCCGCGCCATCTCGAGGGGCCGGGTCAACGTCTCCACCGCTCCTCGACCGAAGAGCTCGAGCTCTCCCGGCACACGCTCGGAGCCGGTGTCCTTCGGAATCTCGGGCGACGAAGAGGGCACGGGCTCCAGGTCGAACAGATACACCATGAGGTTGGCGCCGGAGATACCGTCGATGGTGGAGTGGTGCATCTTGGCGAAGATGGCCACCTTCCCCCCGGCCAGGCCTTCGACGACCCACATCTCCCACAGGGGGCGGGAGCGGTCCAAGGGCCGGCTGGCGATGTCTCCTGCCACGGCGGCCAGCTCCCTGTCGCCGCCGGGGGAGGGGACACCGATGCGACGCAGGTGGTAGTCGAGGTCGAAGTCGGGGTCCTTCACCCAGTAGGGGCGACCGAAGTTGAACGGCGGCGCCACGAGCTTGCGGCTCATGGCCGGCATGAAGGGATGGCGCTCCTCGAGCAACTGGTGGATGCGGGAGAAGGAGTATCCGCCCGGCATGGTGGACGGGTCGAGGATGAGCAACCCGCAGACGTGCATGTGCATGCTCGGGGTCTCGAAGTAGAGAAATGCGGCGTCCAGGCCGCCCAGGCGCTCCACGGTGCGAGCTTACGGCCGGGTCGCCGCCGCCCGCTCGGTCAGACCGGCTCGGTGCCCACCTCCATGCCCATCTCGCGCAGGGACTGCTCGATCACGAGCTCGCACAGCTCGGAGATGCTGGCATCCACGATGAGCACGTCTTGGGCGAGACGGCGGGCCTCGGCCGCCGCCGCTTCGAACTGCCGGCGTTGGCGGTCGCGTTCGGATCGGGCCCGGGACCGCAGGAATGCAACGGCAGCCACGAACACCACATCGGCCACGATGGCAACCGCGAAAAGCGCCACTCCGCCCTCCCTGAGGTTCTCGGTCCGGCTTCCGAATGAGGAACGACTCACTCTGGGCGTCCTTTCGGTGACCGTTGGGCGTCGCCGAGAGGGGACTCGGGGTCCGGGCCGGGCCTAACCTGCGCCGATGCCTCCCATCCGTCTCGGGATCCTGGGGGCGGCCCGCATCGCTCCGGCGGCCGTGGTCAACCCGGCTCGAGGCGTGGACGACGTGTCGGTGACCGCCGTCGCCGCCCGGGACCGCAACAGAGCCCAGGCCTTCGCCGACAAGCACGGCATCCCACGCGTCCTCCCCGATTACCGGGCGATGGTCGAGGACCCCGACCTCGACGCCTTGTACATCCCGCTCCCCAACGGCCTGCACGGGTCCTGGACCTTGGCGGCGCTGGCTGCCGGCAAGCACGTGCTGTGCGAGAAGCCGTTCACGGCCAACGCCGAGGAAGCGGCGCTGGTCCGGTCGGCGGCGGAGGACCGTCCCGAGCTGGTGGTGATGGAGGCGTTCCACTACCGCTACCACCCACTGTTCGCCCGGGCGCGCCAGCTGCTCGACGAGGGGGCCATCGGGACGATCGAGCACATCGACACCCGCCTGTGCTTCCCGCTGCTCCTGCGCAAGGACATCCGCTGGCAGCTGGCGCTGGCGGGCGGCGCCCTCATGGACGCCGGCTGCTACACGATCCACATGCTGCGCCACCTGGCCGGAGCCGAGCCTCGGGTCACCGGCGCCAGGATGCGGCTCTTCTCGCCGGGAGTCGACCGGTTCGTGCAGGCGCACTACCGCTTCGCCGACGGGGTCACGGGCAGGACCACGTGCTCGATGCTGTCGGCCCAGCTGCTCCGCCTCGGCTTCACGGTGCGAGGCTCGAGCGGCTCGCTGCACGTCCTCAACCCCGTGATGCCGAACATGTTCCACCGGCTCACCCTGCGAGGGCGGGGCGGACGCCGCGTCGAGCACGTGGTGCGGCGGCCCACCTACGACTTCCAGCTCGAGGCGTTCGCCGACGCCGTGTTGAACGGCGCCAAACCGATCACCGGTCCCGACGACGCCGTGGCCAACATGACCGTCATCGACGCCGTGTACCGCGCCGCCGGGCTGGAGCCGCGACAGCCCGCTGCCGTCGCGTGAGCAGGGTCGGTCTTCGGCGCTTCCGCCCGGGCGGAGACGGTTGGTGGGCCTAGAAGACGCCGGTGTCGAGCCCCGCCGCCAGGGACCCTCCGAGCTCGGCGGCCGCCTCGAGGTCCTCGGGCCGGATCTCGCCCACCACCTCGAGGGCGGGAAGCACGCGGCGCCAGGCCAGGCCCGTGGCGATCCTCTCGACACTGGCCACGGCCCCTGAGGTGTCGGTGTCGCCCTTGACCAGCAGGGCGTAGGGGAGGCCCTGCGTCCGTTCCAGGCACGGGTGGTAGATGCGCTCGAAGAAGTCCTTGAGCGCCCCGGACATGTACCCGAAACGGGCCGGCGTGGCGAGCAGGACTCCGCTGGCGCGCAGGACCTCGTCCGGACCTGCCTCGAAAGCGCTCAGGGCCTCGACCGGAAGGTCGGAGTCCTCCACGGCAGCTCGGGCTGCGCCCACAGCCGCCTCGACGAGGATCTCGGTGTGCCCGGCGCGCGAATGGTGCACCACCAGCAGGCCATGCCGTGTCTCGGGGACCGGTTCCTCCCCGACGATCTCACGGGCCACCTCGTGATGGTACGGAGCGGAGCAGAAACGGGCACGCGCCGTGGTGACCAGCAGGGCGCACGACCCGGCGGCCGATTCCCGCAAGATCTCCGGCCACGAAGCGTTTTCCAGACGGTCCAGGTGGCGAACACGAGGTGGCGAACGGGCCGCCGGTCACCCCAAGGGGTGGCCGGCCAGGCCGATCGGCTCGGACCCCCCGGCGGCAGTGGCAACCCCAAGTAG
>DMNK01000155.1:6863-25311 GCA_003453695.1 Acidimicrobiaceae bacterium
CGGGCCGGCCCGGCCCGATCGGCTCGGCCCCCCCGGGGGCAGGGGCACCCCAAAGTATTCCCCCCCGCGCCCCGCCGGCCGCCATCGCTACTGAGGCGTGTACCCGCCCTTGATGACTTGTCCGATCATCGTGTCCTGGTCGTATGCGGCGATCACGTTGCGAAGGGTGGCGGCAGTCCCGTCCATGTCCGCCGCCTTCGCCGACGCGTTGCCGGCACCGATCCCGGCGACCAGGGCGGCCGCCGCCCAGTAGGACAACGCCGACATCGTGAGCGTGACGTTGAACCCCGCCGCTGTGACCCACAGGCCGCCCCCGGCGTGGTACAGGTTGTCGAAGTTCCAGTAGCGGCCGAAGGGGTCGCAGGGACCACCGTCGGGGGTGAGCGCCATTCGATGCGTCCCCAGGATGTGCCGGCTGGCCGGGATGTTGTTGAAGGGGGTCTGGCTGGTGACGGGGAGGAGGGCGGCGTCCACCGTTCCCGGTAGGGCGGGCGGAAGCGTCGTGTTGATGGACGCGGCGAACAGGGCGTGGATCGTGGGATACGGCGTGCCCGGCCCGCCGATGGCCTCCAGGATCTCGAGCATCTTCGGCGCGTAGTACGCGGAAGCGGCCAGCTCGTAGGGATGGCTCTGGTAGGTGACACGCGGCACGGGCACGCCGTACACGTCCACGATGTCGGGGTCGAGGTCGACCAGGTTGGACAGCTGGGGCATGTCCTCGCCCTGCAGCGTGAAGGCGACCAGCCGTTGGGTGAAGGGCGCCAGCGACATGTAGGTCTTGAGCGGCTCGCCGTACAAGAAGGCGGCCACCTCGCTCCCTGCCTGGATGGGGTTCAGGTTGCCGCCCATCTCCATGATCCCGCCCCGGGGGATGGCCGGGTCGAACGCCTCGACGGTGGGGCCGGCGCCGGCGAAGGCGTCCATGGTGTGGGTGGAGGTGCGTCCCCGGAAGGAGTGAATCTCCTCGTTCATCACCGCCAGGGCGTTGGTCTGGAGGTGGAACATGAGGTTGGCCCCGAGTTGATGGCTGGGGTCGTAGGCGTGGGTGGCCCCACCGATCCCGCTCAGCAACGACAAGCGGGTGGCCTCGATCGGGGTGTTGCCCAGTACGAAGACGTCACCCGGGCTGAGGGTGATGGTCTGGATGGTCCCGTAGGTCGAACGGGTCGGCTCGAGATCGAGGTAGTTGACGGCAGATACCGCCTGGCGCCCCCCGGATGACGGTCCGAACTCGAAGTTCACGACGTTGGCGTTCCAGATGAGCTGGGCACCGGCGGCCAGCGCGTCGACCACCTGCCACACCCCGCCGCCTTTGGCGTTGACCGGGCAGCCGTAGTCCAGACAGAACGAGCAGTTCACGCAGGCCGACCGTCCCCGGTAGGGACGGGAGATGATCGAGGTGGGCACCGGCGCCGCCCCGTAGCCGAGCACGTTGGCGGCGTAGTAGGGCAGCAGGCTGTTGAGCTGGCCCGGCCCGGGCGGCATGGCGAACGGCGTCGAGCGCCACGATTCGTGCGGGTTGGGGTTGACGATCCGTCCGGACGAGTCGCGGTGGGCGGGACCCTGTACCCCGACGACCTCCTCGGCGATGGCATAGAAGGCCTCGAGGTGCTTGTACTGCATGGGCCAGTCGGCGTAATTGGCGTTGGGGATGGCCGACTGCCCTGCCGGTGTACCCGCATACTTGGCGAACGCCGAATTGGTGACGAAATCGATCTCCCGCAGGCGACGGAATTTGGCGTCGTAATGGGCAGTGCCCCCGCCGACCGTCGTCGGCAGCGTGTTGACGTCACCCACGAACTCGCGCTTCCCGGCGCTCGTGGACACGCGGAACGACCTCGGCTCGAGGAGGGGGTCCTGCCCCATGGCCTTGGGCCGGGCCTCGTAGCCGACCTCGTCGTTGGCCCACAGGTTCGAGACCTTGTCGGGCGTGATGCCCGGGTTGCGGACCTGTCCCTGCGAAGCGCCCGGGAAGGTGATGTAGCTGTTCCCCTTCTCGAGGATGACCACGTCCCAGTCGGCTCTGGCCAGGAGGCGGGCCACCATGCCTCCGGAAGCGCCGCTCCCGACGATGACGGCCTTGGGCTTGCTCATGACTGGGCCAGGGACTTGACGATGGCACCGGCCTTCTCGAGGGCCTCGATCAGCACCGAGAAGTTCCCGAGCGTGGCCGCCACGGGGTTCGCACCCGGGGTGGACGTCGGCCGGTACTCCACGGCGGTGCCCCGGGGGACGAACACTTTGTTGGAATTGCCCGGTGTGCCGCCGAAACCGGCGTTCTCGCCCTGGCCGGGGCCCGGGCTCCCGGGCCCGTCGAAGTAGATGGCGTTGCCGAGGGGCACCGTGTCGCCGTCCCAGCCCACCGAGGCCCACGTCACCTGGCCCCCGCCGGGGTACGACGACTTGTCGGACAGCCCGTTGTACTCGGGCAGGCAGTAGGTGCCCTGGATGGTGTGCAGCACCATGACGCCGAACAGCGCCGCTGCCGCCGGGGGGGGCACCGGGTTGGGCAGGGGAGGGGGGAGCCCGGGCAGGCCGTTCTGCGAGGCGGCGCCCAGAAGCGGGTTGGAGGCGAGGAGGATCAGCGCATCCCGCTCCGGCTCGGCCGCCATCCAGAAGGGCGCACCGAAGTTCTGTTGCGACCAGTCGTCGAAGGCGGCCAGGCCCTGCTGGTAGCCGGCCCGCAGGTTCTGCGCGCCCGGAATGGTCGGCGGCGATCCCGTGGCACCCGCGGTCGATTGGACCTCGGTCACCCACTTTCTCGGGGTCATCGGCCAGCCGGCCGGCGACGGCGGCAGGACCGCGCCTGGGGCCATCCATGGGGGCAGGGTCGACGGCGGCGTGCCGTAGAGACGGAGGTACCAGGCCAGGGCCTGCGCCTGCGAGAGGCCGAGGAACTGGATTTCCCCGACGCTGTTCTCGAAATCGTCCGGGCTCGCCGTCGCACCGGGTTGCCCGGTGTCCGGGTTGCCGAACGGCCACCGCCCGCTGAAGCGACCGTGCAGGTAGATGGGAGCCGTGTTGACCAGTTTGGCGTCGGTGGGGCTCGGGGTTCCGGTCTGGAAGGCGGACAGGAAGAGGTCGATGTAGTTGACGGCCTGAGCGGCGCTGGCTCCGGGCCCGAGGGCGTCAGCGGGAATGATCCCGTCGCAGATGGCCGAGGCCGTGGCGTACAGGTCGTGCACGTGATGCGTCGCCGGGTCTGTGTACGACCTGACCAGGAAGTACGGGCCTCCCGGCAGAGGTGTCGGGCCGGTGCTCGACGTCGATGCCAGTCCCAGGTCGGCGAGGATGTCCCGTCCCGCCGCCGTGATCGGCAGCGCCATGGCTCCACCGGCCGCCAGTGCTGCTTTCATGAAGGCCCGTCGCGTCAGGGCGAAGCGTCGGGACGTGTCCGGCGATGCCACCCAACCTCCTTCCGCCGGCGGCGGCCTCCCCGTGGCCAGCCTGGTCAGGGAACGCCGGGCCATCAGGAGGCTTGCGCCGAGTGTGACACCGTCGTCAGGTGCGGGACAGCTCCGGCGGCAGGGCCCGGTCGCCGTCGGCCCCGCTCGGAGGAGGGCTCTCCGGGCTGTCGCCGAGCATGACCGGCGCGGCCCGGCGCTGCATCCACCAGCGACGTCCGAACAACCCGAGCGTGCCCAGCGCCGCGCTGCCGAGAATGACCGTGAGCAAGACCCACAACCAGGGACCGGGGCCGGAGGCCGCAGCGGTCCGGCCCAGTGCCGCGTCACGGAGGCGCTTGCCCTGAGGGTCGGCACTGCTGGTGGTGGTGCTCGGGGGCGCCCCCGTCGTCGACGTGGGGCCCGGTGACGACGACGTGGTCCTCGGAGCCGTCGCCGCCCGCGGCGCAGGCGCGCTCGAGCTCGGAGGCTTGGGCGCGGCCGACGGGCTCGGGTGCCCGGCGACTGCCTGGACGGCGGCACCGGCATTCACCAGGCCGGAACAGCTCGACCCGCACGAGACCGAGTGATTGGAGGTCCCGAGCAGCGTCTGCACGGCCTGGGACGCAGACAGTCCGTGAGACAGCAGCAGCGCCACTGTGGCGGAGACGAAGGGGGTCGCCATGGAGGTGCCCTCGTCGGTGGCATAGCAATTCGTCGGCTGCGACGCGGTCCAGTAGGTCGAGAGGATCTCGTAGGGGTCGTACTGGCTGCATGCTGCGGCGCTGGGGCCGTTCGGATCGTCGCCACCCGGGGCAGCCACGCCCCACTGCGCCTCGTTGACGCCGTTGGAATAGGAGGCCAGTCGCCCCTGCTCACCGTTCTGCGGTGAGCCGGTGGCGGCCACGACCACAGCCGGCACACCGGAGTAATTGGCGTCTCCCAGGCCGAAGAGCCCGTCACTGTTGTTGCCGGCGGCGATGACCGGGACGGCGCCCGAGTTCCAGGCGTTCTGCAAGGCGTTGCCGAGCGGGCTGCCCTGGACGTTGGACGTGTCCACGAGCCCGCCGATCGACGCGTTGCCGAGGCTCAGGTTGATGACCTTGGCTCCGGCCTGGACCGCCCAATTGATGCCGGCCACGACGTCGGAGTACTGACCGGCGCCGGTGCAGTCGAGGACCTTGGCCACCACCAGGGACGCACCGGGGGCGGCCCCCGACACCCCCACAGCACCGGATGCGGCGGCGATGCCGGATACGTGCGTGCCGTGACCGTTGTCGTCCTGCGCCGGATTGGCGGGCGGCGACGTCTCACAGCCCGAGCTGGGGGAGCTCACGAAGTAGTTCTGGGCGACCACCTTGCCCTGGAGATCCTGCTGCGCCACGTCCACGCCCGTGTCGACGATGCCGATGCGCACGCCGCCACCTGTGCCGTACTGCCAGGCGGTCGGAGCCCCGATCACCGACAGGCCCCACTGGTCGCCCAGGTACTGGGCCGCCAGCGCAGGCGAGGCGAGGAGCGAGACCGACAGACCGACGGCGCCCCCGGCGGCGACCAGGGCCGCCCCGGCCCTGGACACCCGACCTCCGGTCACGTCTCGTTTCCTCGCTGTCATGCCGTGCGAGCCCCCATACCCATCTCGTGGCGGCGTGGTGCCGGGCGCGGCGGCGCGCCCGAGAGAAAAACGTCACCACCTGGGGATCCTTGCTGTGCCGTCCGGCCGCCCGGCCGCCCGGCATCGGGCGGGCTACCCACCGCCGGGGCAGCCCCGACGGCGACGCCGCCCCGGGCACCCGCCCCCGGCGGGACGAACATATGTTCGATATGATGCCGGGCGGTGGTCGACAGAAGTGGCTCCGACCAGGGATTTCGGTGGCGTCTCGCCGAAGACGACGGCGGCCAGCCCTCGCTGTTCTCGGACGAGGAGCTCTACGACCGCCACGTCGGCATCGGGGAGTACCGAGGACTCGAGTTTCTCCACGTCAACGCCAAGCGCATCATCAACCCGGTCCCGCCGGCCTCCCGCATGGGCTTCCGCTTCACCATCAATGCCTACCGCGGTTGCTCCCACAGTTGTGCCTACTGCTTCTCGAGGCCGACCCATGCGTACCTGAACCTGAACATGGGTGAGGATTTCGAGCGGAAGCTCGTCGTCAAGGTGAACGCCGTCGAAAAGGTGCGTGCCGAGCTTCGGTCCTCTCGATGGAAGGGTGATCTCATCGCCATGGGGACGAATACCGACCCGTATCAACGCGCCGAGGGCAAGTACCACCTCACGAGAGGGATCGTCCAAGCTCTGGGTGAGGCACGGAACCCCTTCTCCATCCTCACCAAGGGAACCCTGATCCTTCGCGACCTCGACGTCCTCACCCACGCGGCGGGGCGCACCGACGTGCGCTGTGCGCTGTCCATCGGCACCCTCGACGAGGAGGTCTGGAAGGCGACCGAGCCCGGCACGCCTCATCCCCGGCGCCGGGTGGAGGCGGTCCGTCGGCTGAACGAGGCGGGGATTCCGACCGGCGTCCTGGTGGCGCCCATCATCCCCGGCTGGTCCGACCGGCCCGAGCAACTGGAGGAGGTGACGACCGCCTGCCTCGACGCCGGCGCCACGTCGGTGACCCCCGTCGTGCTCCATCTGCGCCCGGGCGTGAAGGAGCACTTCTTCGGCTTCCTCGATGCGCGACAGCCGGCGCTGGCTGCCGACTTGCGATCCCGTTACGGAAGGGGCTCCTACCTTCCCCACCGAGAGCAGGAGTCGATCACGGCTCCGGTTCGCTTTCGGAGATCTCGCGGCAGCTGACTGAGGCGTCGCTCCGGGACGGCGGCTCGGCGTCGGTCTGCCAACATGACCGTATGAACCCTCCCGGAGTCGGTGACCCGTGGGCGTCCGACCGATCGACATGGATCGTCGACCTCGACGGCGTGGTCTGGCTGGCCGGAGAGCCCATTCCCGGCTCTGCTCGAGCCGTCGAGCTCCTGCGCAGCTCAGGCGTCCGGGTCGTCTTCGCCACGAACAACGCCGCCCCCACGGTCGCCGAGTTGTTGGCCCGTCTCGACAAGGCCGGCATCGACGCCGATCGAGCCGACCTCCTCACCTCTGCCCAGGCGGCGGCGAGCATGCTCGAGCCGGGCACAACCGCTTTTCCCTGCGCGCAAGGGGGGGTCGTGGAAGCGCTCACGGAACGGGGGGTCACCGTCGTCGACCGCGCACCGGCAGACGCCGTGGTGGTGGGGTGGACGACCCAGTTCGACTTCGCCCTTCTCGCCGACACCGCCACGTTGGTGCGCCAAGGGGCCCGCTTCATCGGCACCAATGAGGACGCCACCCACCCCACGCCCGAACGTCTTCTTCCGGGATCCGGCGCCATCCTGGCGGCGGTGGCCACCGCCGCCCAGGCCACACCGGAGGTGGCCGGCAAGCCACACGCCCCCATGGTGGAACTGATTCGCCGCCGCACCGACCGTGTCGATATGACGGTGGGAGACCGTCCCTCGACGGACGGTGAACTGGCACGGGCCCTGGGCGCTCCGTTCGCACTGGTCCGCACGGGCGTGACGCGAGACGGGCGGGAGCCCGTGGTCGTGCAACCGGACGAGGATGCACCCGACTTGTTTACGCTGGCGTCGCGCCTGCTCGGCTCGTAACGCTTGCTCCTTCAACAGCCCTGGTCGTAGCCTTTCGCGTCATGACCAACGACGGAATGCGGCGGTACTTCGAAGCCCTACTCGCCATGACGCAGATCACCCGATCTCGCGCCGAGGAAGTCGTGCGGGATCTGATGCGAAGCGGCGAGGTCGAGAGCAGTCGAGCCCAGGACTGGGTCGAGGACCTCGTGCGCAACAGCAGACAGCGCTCGGAAGCGTTCGTCTCCACGGTCCGGAGCGAAGTCCGGCGCCAGATCTCCGATCTGGGACTGGGCGACGTGAACGATCTGGCCCGGCGGGTCGCCGACATCTTGGACAAGGCCGGGACTGCGGCGCGGCGCGCCACGGGTGGCTCCGCCGGGAGGGCCCGTCGCCCCGCCAAGAAAGCAGCGGGTCCGAAGAAGGCAACCGCCAAGAAGGCGACGGGCACCAAGAAGGCCGCCACCAAGCGAGCGGCTTCGGCCAAGAAGGCCGGCACCAAGAAGGCGTCGGCCACCAAGAAGGCAGCCGCCAAGAAGGCATCGGCCACCAAGAAGAAGGCGTCTCGCACCACCAGCGCCGCTCGCCGGCGCAGCTGAGCGAGGGTGGTCCGCCGCCGGCTCGACCATGAGCTCGTGCGGCGTGGGTTGGCATCCTCGGGCGAGCAAGCACGTGCTCTCGTCGACGACGGCGCGGTGCTCGTCAACGGCGCCCCGGCCGACAAGCCCGGGCGGCTGGTGGCGGACGACGAGGCGCTCGTCGTCCAGTCGCCGCAGCGCTTCGTCTCGCGTGGCGGCGAGAAGCTCGACGCCGCCCTGGACCATTTCGAGGTGGTGGTGGCGGGACGCCGCGCTCTGGACGCCGGCGCCTCTACCGGTGGGTTCACCGACTGCCTGCTGCAGCGGGGCGCCCTGCAGGTCGTCGCCCTCGACGTCGGGCACGGCCAGCTCCATCCCCGCCTGCGCCACGACCCCCGGGTGTCGGTCCTCGAGCGCACCAACGTCCGCACCGTCGACACCGGCGCCGTGGACGGACCCTTCGAGCTGGTCACGGCCGATCTCTCCTTCATCTCGCTCGCCTCGGTGGCGCCCGTGCTCGCCGGGGACCTGGCCAGCCCCGAGGCAGACGTGGTCGTGCTGGTCAAACCCCAGTTCGAGGCCGGACGCCAGGCCGTGCAGCGGGGACGGGGCGTGGTGCGGGACCCCGACGTCCGCCGGGCCTGCCTGGAGCAGGCCGCCTCCGCGCTGACCCGGGCCGAAGCGACCATCATGGGGGCGATGGCGTCACCGCTTCTCGGACCGGCCGGGAACGCCGAGTTCTTCTTGCACGCGCGGGCACACGGGCTCCGGGCCACGAGCCACCAGGAGCTGTCCGCTCTGATCGCCGCCGCCGTGGCCGATGCTCCCGACGCCGGCTCCGCTCGAGGGGACCGCTGATCGTGGCGCTCGTGGCGTTCGTGGTGCATCCCGACCGCCCCGAGGCCGACGCTGCCGCCGTGGCCGCCGAGAAGTGGCTGTCCGAGCGCGGGCACCGCAGTGTTCGACTACCCGGGATCGCCCAGAGCGACGGCTTGGGCCACGCCTCGTCCCCGAGCGCCGACGACATGTCCGGCGTTGACCTGGCCGTGAGCCTGGGCGGCGACGGCACCATGCTCCGGACGGTGAGCTCGGCGTCGGCCACCGGGGTCCCCGTCCTTGGAGTGAACCTGGGCCGCCTCGGCTACCTCACGGAGATCGAGCCCTCGGGGCTCGAGACGGCCCTCGAACGCTTCCTCGCCGGCGAGTACGCAGTGGAGGAGCGCATGACCATGGAGGTCGCCGTCGAACGGCGCGGGGGAGCCCCGTCCGCCGTCTTCGCCGCCCTCAACGAGGCCGTCGTGGAGAAGACGGTGCCCGGGCACACCGTGCGCATCGCCCTCTCCGTCGCCGGCCGGCCCTTCGTCACCTATGCCGCCGATGGCGTGCTCGTGTCCACGCCCACCGGCTCCACCGCCTACAACCTGTCGGTGCACGGGCCCCTCGTGAGCCCCCATCTCCGGGCCTTCGTGGTCACCCCGGTGTCGCCCCACATGCTGTTCGACCGCTCCCTCGTCCTGGAGCCGGTCGAATGGATCCGGCTGGAAGTGCTCGAGCCGCGCCCGGCGGTGGCGGTGGTCGACGGCCAGAGCGTCGCCATCCTCGAGCCCGGCGACGTCCTCTCGTGCCGAGAGAGCCCCGTGCCGGCCCGCCTGGTGACCTTCGCCGGGCGCGACTTCCACGCCATCCTGCGAGCCAGGTTCGGCCTGGCCGACCGCTGACCACGAGCGGCAGCGAGGTGCTCGTCGAGCTGCACGTGCGCGACCTCGGGGTCATCGAGGAGGCCACGATCGAGCTCGGTCCCGGCATGACGGCGCTCACGGGGGAGACCGGTGCCGGCAAGACCCTCTTGGTCGAGGCGCTCGAGCTCCTGCTCGGGGGACGGGCCGATTCCGTGCTGGTGCGACCCGGTGCCACCGAAGCCGCGGTGGAAGGACGATTCCTGCTCGACGGTGACGTGCTCGACCCCGGGCTCGCCGGGGGCGACGCCGATGCGTCGGGTGGGGCCGGCGAAGGGGAGCTGATCCTGGCCCGCACCGTCCCCGCCGGAGGAGGCCGGTCGAGGGCGTGGGTCGACGGGCGCATGACGCCGGTGTCTGCCCTCGCCGAGCACGGCGCCCGTCTGGTCGACCTGTACGGCCAGCACGCCCAGCAGTCGCTGTTCGACCCCGCCGCCCAACGCCGGGCGCTCGACGCCTTCGGCGGCATCGACACCGGCCCGCTGCGCCGTCTGAACGCCGAGCGCCGTCGCCTCGGTTCCGAGCTGGAGGCGCTGGGCGGGGACGAGCGGGCCCGGGCCCGCCAGATCGACCTTCTTCGACACCAGCTGGGCGAGATCGACGCCGCCCGCCTCGAGGACCCCGAGGAGGAGTCCGCCCTCGCCGCCGAGGAGGAGCGGCTGTCGGAGGCGACGCACTACCGCCAACTGGCCGGCGTAGCCCTCGACGCCCTGGAAGCCGAAGAGGCAGGCGAGGCTTCCGGCGCCGTGGACCGGTTGGGACAGGCCGCCTCCACCCTGGCGTCACGTCCGGGGCTGGCCCGGCTGGCCGAACGCCTGCGGGCCCTGCAGGCCGAAGCCGCCGACGCTGCCTCCGAGCTCCGTGCCGTCCGCGACGGGTGGGAGGACGACCCCGTGCGCCTGGACGCCGTGCGCGCCCGTCGGCAGCTCCTGCGCGACCTGTCCCGCAAGTACGGCGAGGGCATCGCCGGCATTCAGGCCTTCGCCGAGGAAGCCCGAGGACAGCTCGAGACGCTCGAGTCGGTCGGGGAGCGGACGGCGTCCGTCACGGCGGAGCTCGACGAGCTCGACGGGACCCTGGCGGCCGAAGCGACGGCCGTCGGAACGGCCCGAAGGGCAGCCGCACCGGTGCTGGCGCGTGCCGTCGAGGAGCGGCTCGTCCGCCTGGCCATGCCCGGAGCACGTCTCGAGGTCTCCGTGGGCGACGACGACCCCGGCGACGACGTCACGTTCCTTCTCGGTGCCAACCGGGGAGAGCCGGTCCTGGCGCTGGCCAAGGTGGCGTCGGGAGGCGAGCTGGCGCGCGCCATGTTGGCGCTGCGACTGGTGCTGTCGGAGGCGCCGCCGTCCATGGTGTTCGACGAAGTGGACGCCGGGGTCGGCGGCGAAGCAGCCGTGTCAGTGGGACAGGCCCTGGCCGAACTGGCCACCCGTCGCCAGGTGTTGGTGGTGACCCACCTGGCGCAAGTGGCGGCCTTCGCCGACCGGCAGCTCGTGGTGCACAAGCACGAGCGCGGCGGTCGCACCGCCGCCCAGGTGTCGGCGGTCGAGGGCGAAGAACGGATCGTCGAGCTGGCGCGCATGCTGTCGGGGCGGCCCGGCTCGGCAACGGCCCGGCGCCACGCCGAGGAGCTGCTGGCGGCGGCCGGCACGGGAGTGCTCCACCGCTAGGGTCGAGGCGTGGTGTACCGTCGAGCGATGCCCGGACGGCGCCGGACGTGACGAAGTTCGTTTTCGTCACCGGCGGCGTCTCCTCCTCACTGGGCAAGGGTCTCACCGCTTCCTCGCTGGGTCGTCTCCTCAAGTGCCGGGGACTGCGGGTCACCATGATCAAGCTCGACCCGTACATCAACGTCGACCCCGGCACCATGAACCCCTTCGAGCACGGCGAGGTGTTCGTGACCGAGGACGGCGGCGAGACCGACCTCGACCTCGGGCACTACGAGCGCTTCATCGACGAGAACCTGAGCCGCAAGTCCAACGCCACCACCGGCTCGATCTACCGGGAGGTCATCCGCAAGGAGCGGCTAGGGGAGTACCTGGGCAAGACGGTCCAGGTGATCCCCCACGTCACCGACGAGATCAAGGAGCGGATCCGCCGCCTGGCAGACGAGCAGGTGGACGTGGTCATCGTCGAGATCGGCGGCACCGTCGGCGACATCGAGATCGTCCCCTTCCTCGAGGCGGTCCGGCAGTTCCGCCATGACGTGGGGCGTGACAACGTCTGTTACCTCCACCTCACGCTGGTGCCGTACCTGGCGCCGTCGGGGGAACAGAAGACCAAGCCCACCCAGCACTCGGTGACCGAGCTGCGGGGGCGAGGCATCCAGCCGGACGTCATCGTGTGTCGTTCGGACCAGCCCATCTCCGACGCCCTCAAGCGGAAGATCTCCCTCCTCTGCGACGTGCCGGTGGAAGGCGTCATCTCCGCCGTCGACGCTCCCAGCATCTACGAGATCCCCGTCGTCCTCCACGAAGAGGGGCTCGACCACATGGTGTGCCGGATGCTCGCCATCGACGAGGACCTCCATCCCATCGACCTGTCCAACTGGGAGAGTGTCGTGTCGCAGGTGAGCGCCTCGGAGCGTCACGTGCGCATCGGCGTCGTGGGCAAGTACATCAACCTCCCCGACGCCTATCTCTCGGTGGTGGAGGCTCTCCGCCACGCCGGGTTCCACCACGGGGCCAAGGTGACGGTGGACTGGATCCAGGCCGAGGAGGTGCCCGACCTGCTCGGGAGCGATCGCCTGCACCAGCTCGACGGCATGGTCATCCCCGGTGGCTTCGGCGAGCGCGGCATCGAGGGCAAGGTGGTCGCCGCCCGCTTCGCCCGGGAGCACGACATCCCCTGTCTCGGGTTGTGCCTCGGCCTCCAGGTCATGGTCATCGACGCCGCTCGACACCTGGCCGGGATGGAACGGGCCAACTCCCGCGAGTTCGACTCGCTCACCCCCTACCCGGTCATCGACCTCATGGACGACCAGCAGAACGTGGTCGACAAGGGCGGCACCATGCGTCTCGGGGCCTACGTGGCCCGCCTCGAGCCCGGCTCGACCGTGGCCGAAGCGTACGGGACCGAGGTCGTCTCCGAGCGCCACCGCCACCGCTACGAGGTGAACCCCCGCTACCGCTCCCGGCTCGAAGAGGGAGGGCTGCGGTGCTCCGGGGCGTCTCCCGACGGCCGCCTGGTGGAGTTCGTCGAGCTCCCCGGGCACCCCTACTGGGTCGGCACCCAGGCCCACCCGGAGTTCAAGAGCCGTCCCGACCGCCCGCACCCGCTGTTCCGCGAGATGGTGGCCGCCGCCCTGGTGCGGGCCGAGGGCCGACTGCCGCGCCTTCTGGACATCGACGCCGACGTCGGTGCCGCCTGAGGAGGCGCTCGCCGGCGACCGGCGGGGCTTCGTCCATCTCGGTGACCACCAGCAGTTCCAGGGCTGGCGCATCTCCGTCGTCGATGCCAGCTTCCGCGACCCCGAGGGTGGCGTGTTCCACCGTGACATCGTCCGCCACCCCGGTGCCGTGGCCGTCGTGCCGGTGACCGACGAGGGAACGGCCATGCTCGTGCGCCAGTACCGGGGCGCCGTCGACCGCTGGCTGCTCGAGATCCCCGCCGGGACACGTGACGTCGACGGCGAGTCGCCTGAGGTCACAGCCGGACGCGAGCTCGAGGAGGAGGTGGGCGTCAGAGCCGGATCGCTCGAACACTTGGCCACCATCCACAACACCCCGGGCTTCTGCGACGAAGAGACGCTCGTGTACCTGGCCTCCGCCCTGTCTCCGGCCACGGCCGCCCGCCACGGACCAGAGGAGCAGCACATAGAAGTGGTGGAGGTGCCTCTCGACGACGTGGACGCCATGCTGTCCTCGGGCGAGTTGACCGACGCCCAGACGGTGATCGGCCTGCTCCTGGCCAGGGCTCGTCTCGCCCACGACGGCTCCCTCGCCTAGCGGTCGCCGTGCCCGTCGCCACGCGCGTCCCGCTCAGCAGCTGCAGCGAGGAGTACCTGAGCTGGCTGGCCGTCGAGCAGGGCCGGGCCCGCAACACCTTGGCCGCCTACCGGCGAGACCTCGTCGCCTACGAAGAGTTCCTGGCCCGACGAGGACGCAGCGTCGCCGACGCCGATCTGGCCGTGGTCGAAGAGCACCTGGCCACGAAGCGGGCCGGCGGAGCGGGCCCGGCCTCGGTGGCGCGGGCGACGGCCGCCGTGCGGGGGCTGCATCGCTTCTGCGTGGAGGAGGGGCTCTGCGCCAGCGACCCCACCGCCGAGCTCGCCGCGCCGCCGCTGCCTCGGCGGCTGCCCAAGGCGTTGTCGGAGCCCGACGCCAAGGCGGTCGTCGAATCGGCCTGGGCCGACGACCCCGTGTCGCGGCGCGACCGGGCCATCTTGGAGCTGCTCTACGGCACGGGCATGCGGGTCTCCGAGCTGGCCGGGCTGTCACTCGGCGACCTCGGGTCCGACTCGGGCCTCGTGCGCGTCCTCGGCAAAGGGAGCAAGGAGCGCATGGTGCCGGTCGGCCGCCATGCCGCCTGGGCCCTGGAGCGATGGCTGGCGCCCGGGGGCCGCCCCGAGATGGCGCCGCTGCGCTGGGCCCGCCGGGGCGACGCCGAAGCGGTGTTCCTGAACCAACGCGGGGGACGACTGAGCCGGCAGGGGATATGGCTCGTGCTGAAGCGCAGGGCCCGGGACGTGGGCCTCGAGAGCCGGGTGCACCCCCACGTGCTCCGCCACAGCTGCGCCACCCACATGTTGGCCCACGGCGCCGACATCAGGGTGGTCCAGGAGCTGCTCGGACACGTCTCCATCGCCACCACCCAGGGCTACACCAAGGTGGGCGGAGAGCACCTGCGCCGCGCCTACGAGTCGGCGCACCCGCGCGCCAGCGGGGCACCGGGGCAGTAATCTCCCTCCGTGGCGAACGACGCCCCGACGATCGATTACCGCGCCCTTCTGGAGGAGGAGAAGCGGAACCTCGAGGCCAAGCTCGAAGAGCTCGGCCTGGGCGGACCTGGCCTCACGTACGACTCCAACTTCGCCGACTCCAGCCAGGTGACCGCTGAGCGTGGCGAAGTCGAGGCGCTGGCGGCCAAGCTGCGCGACACCCTGGACGAGGTGCAGCAGGCCTTGGACAAGCTGGCCCAGGGCGACTTCGGCAAGTGCGAGAACTGCGGGCAGCCCATCGACCCGGTCCGCCTCGAGGCCATGCCGGCCACGCGCTACTGCATCAACTGCGCATCGAAGCACTGAGCGGAACGGAACCAGGCGCCCGCCGGCGCAGGCGCTCCAGTGGGTGAACCTTCGTGAGCGGGTCCTGGCCGCCCCCGCCTCCACCACCCCCCGGCACCGGTGCGCCACCGCCGGGACCCAGCCGGCCGCCGCGCAGCAACCGAACCACCATCTGGGTGATCGCCGGAGTAGCGCTGGCGCTGCTGCTGGTGCGCACGCACCACGTGACGGTCTTCACGGTACTCGTGTTCTGCGCGCTCATCCCTTCGGTGATCCTGCACGAGGTGTCGCACGGGGTCGTGGCCCTCGCCTTCGGTGACGACACGGCCCGTCGAGCGGGCCGTCTCACGTTGAACCCGGCACGCCACATCGACCCGTTCGGCACCGTCCTCCTGCCGGTCATCCTCGCCCTGAGCGGCGCCGGCGTCTTCGGATGGGCCAAGCCCGTCCCAGTGAACCCGAGCCGTCTGCGCCACCCCCGCAACCAGAACGTGGCCGTGGCGCTCGTGGGCCCTGCCGTGAACGTGGTCCTGGCCGTGGTCTTCGCCTTGGCCTACCGGGTGGCGATCCCGGCAGCCGACAAGTTCACGCCGGCGGGATTCTTCCTCCCCATCACCGCCCAACCCACCTGGGTGGAGTTCGTCTTCGCCGCCGGGTACGTGAACGTGATCCTGGCCGCCTTCAACCTCATCCCCTTGCCGCCACTCGACGGATCGGCGGTGGTGGAGCGGCTGCTCCCGGCCCGGCTGCTCCCCGCCTACTACCGCATCCGGCCCTTCACGATCTTCCTGCCCCTCGTCGTGGTCCTCGTCTTCCCGGGCGTGCTGAACCGGATCTTCGACCCGGCCCTCAACTGGTGGTCGCGTCTGCTCGGATGACGGTGCGGCCCGGCTCCCTCAGTTGGCGAAGCCTCCCGGGGGCGTGAGCAGCCCCGCCGCACGCATGGCGCGGTCCAGGGTGGGCCCCGCCACGCTCCGGGCCTTCTCGGCCCCGACGGCCAGAGCCTCGGTGACGTGGCCGGGGTCGGCCCGCAGCTCGGCGGCGCGCCGGCGCACCGGCGCCAGCGTCTCGACCAGTGCCTCCGACACCGCCTTCTTGAGGGCGCCGTAGTTGGCGAAGCCGTCGGCCAAGCGCTCGATGTCGCCTCCCGTGGCGGCGGCCAGGATCTCGAGCAGGTTGGACACCCCGGGCTTGTGGGCAGGGTCGTAGCGGACATCGGTCCCGGTGTCGGTCACGGCCTTGCGGACCTTGCGGTCGATCTCCTCGGGGGGATCGAGCATGAGCGCGGTCCCGAGAGGGGACTTCTCCGACTTCGACATCTTGCGCGTCGGGTTCTGCAGGTCCATAACCCGGGCCCCGTGAGCGGGGACGGCCGCTTCGGGCACCACGAACACCTTCCCGTAGCGGTGGTTGAACCGGTTGGCGGCGTCCCGGGTCAGCTCGAGGTGCTGACGCTGGTCGTCGCCCACCGGCACCCGATCGGCGTCGTAGAGCAGCACGTCGGCAGCCATGAGCGCCGGGTAGGTGAAGAGCCCGGCCCGAGCCCCTTCTTTCTCCCCGCCCTTGTCCTTGAACTGGGTCATACGGTTCAGCTCGCCGTAGCTCACCGTGCACTCGATGAGCCAGGCCAGCCGGGAGTGCTGGGGCACGTGGCTCTGGACGAACAGGGTGCAGCGGGCGGGGTCGAGCCCGGCGGCGAGAAGGTCGAGGGCGACGTCGAAGGTGGCGGCGGACAGCGCGGCCGGGTCGTAGTCGACCGTCATGGCGTGCAGGTCGGCGATGAAGAAGTAGCAGTCGTCGCGTTCCTGGTCCGCCACCCAGTTGCGAAACGCTCCCAGGTAGTTGCCGAGATGGGCCTCGCCGGTGGACTGGATGCCGGAAAGCACGCGTGCCATGGCGTGCCATGGTACGGCCCAGCCCCTCTGCGCCGGTGACCAGGCATGCACGGCTGGAAGGGCGGCAACCGATAGGGTCGTCGCGTGGCTGCCCACGTCCGGACCCCCGTCTACGAGGGGCCGTTCGACGTCCTGTTGCAGCTGGTCTCGGAGCACAAGCTGGACGTCTACGACATCCCCCTGGCTGACGTCGTCGACGCCTTCGTGCGCCAGCTCCCCGAGGCCCAGCCGCTCGACCTCGAGGTGTGCAGCGAGTTCCTGGTCATCGCGGCGGTGCTCGTGGAGTTCAAGTCCCGCGCCCTGTTGCCCGGCCCCGACGACGTGGAGGACGACGAGGAGCTGTCGGGCTTCGAGGAGCGCGACCGGCTGCTCGCCCGGCTCTACGAGCTGCAGGCCTACGCCGCCGCCGCCGACGCCTTCGCCGTCCTCATCGAGCACGCCGGCCGCTCTGTCGCCCGAGCCGCCGGCCTGGAGGAGCAGTTCCGCGACGCCGCCCCCGACCTCCTCGCCGGCACCACCTCCGAACAGCTGGCCGCTGCCTATCTGGTCGCCACCGCCCAGCAACCCGTGGCCGGGCTCGACCTCTCCCACGTCACGGTGGAGGCGGTCACCGTGTCCGAGGCGGTGGCCGAGCTGGAGGACCGCCTGCCCGGTGAGGGCACGGTGGGCTTCCGCCAGCTCACCCGGCATTGCACGACGCGCATGCAGGTCATCGTGCGCTTTCTCGCCCTGCTCGAGCTGTGCAAGCGGGGCTGGGTCACCCTCGACCAGGGCACCACCTTCGGCGACCTGGTGGTGACGTGGATCGGAGGGGCCCGCGAGCCCAGGACCGTCGCCATGGCGGGCTCCGTCGAGGAATACGACGGCTGAGGGCGAGGGGGTGACCCTCACCGAGGAGCAGCGCGCCATCGAGGCGGTCGTCATGTCGGCCGTGGAGCCGGTGCCCGACAGCCTCCTGGCGGAACTGCTCGAGCTGCCCGTCGAGCGGGTGACCGCCGCCTGCCGCCAGTTGGCCGCCGGTTACGCCGAGGAGCGGCGCGGCTTCGTCCTCGCCTTCGTGGCCGGTGGGTGGCGGTACCAGACTGCTCCGGAGCTGGCCCCCTTCGTGGAGCGCTTCGCCATGGAGGGCGTGTCGTCCCGACTGTCGGCGGCGGCGCTCGAGACGCTCGCCATCGTGGCCTACAAGCAGCCAGTGTCCCGGGCGCAGATCGCGGCGCTGCGTGGCGTGAACGTCGACGGGGTGGTGCGCCTGCTGCACCAGCGGGGCTACATCATGCCGGTGGGCCAGGCTCCCGGGCCCGGCCAGCCCGTGCTGTACGGGACCACCCCCGCCTTCCTGGAGAAGCTCGGGCTCGGGTCCCTCGAGGAGCTGCCGCCGGTGGAGGACCTCCTCCCAGGTGCCGAGGCGATGGAACGGCTGGCCGACCGCCTTCGCCCCGGACCGGATGCCTGAGGAGGGCGACCGCCTCCAGAAGGTCCTGGCCCGGGCCGGCTTCGGCAGCCGGCGATCCTGCGAGGAGCTCATCGCCGCCGGGCGGGTGACCGTCAACGGGGAGCCGGCGGTGCTGGGCCGGCGGGTCGACCCCCGGAGCGACCACGTCGAGGTCGACGGGGTGCCGGTTCCGATGTTGCCGGGCCTGGTGCACTATCTGCTCAACAAGCCGGCCGGGGTCGTCACCACCGCCGACGACCCCGTCGGCCGTCCCACCGTCGTGTCGCTCGTCCCGGACGATCCGCGCGTGTTCCCGGTGGGGCGCCTCGACGCCGACACCGAAGGGCTGCTCGTGCTCACCAACGACGGCGACCTCGCCCAACGCCTGAGCCACCCCTCCTTCGGCGTCGAGAAGGAGTACCTGGCCGAGGTGAACGGGGGGCCCGGGCCGGCCGCCCTGCGAGCGCTCCGCCGCGGCGTCGACCTCGAGGACGGGCGCACCGCTCCCGCCCGTGTCGGGGTGCTGGCCCCGGGTGTCCTGCGCATCGTGATCCACGAGGGTCGCAACCGCCAGGT
>DMNK01000155.1:25520-25672 GCA_003453695.1 Acidimicrobiaceae bacterium
GGCGCATGTGCGAGGCCGTCGGGCTTCCGGTGCGCCGTCTCGTGCGGACCCGGATCGGCCCCGTCTCCGACGCCGGACTGGCACCGGGGCGGTGGCGTGCGCTGTCGGGCGCCGAGGTGCGGGCCCTGTCCAGCGCCGCCGGCGGCGCCGAG
>DMNK01000155.1:25927-26269 GCA_003453695.1 Acidimicrobiaceae bacterium
TGCGGGCGCTGCGCGGCGCCATCACCGTCGACTCGGACACCCCCGAGCAGGTGAGCGCCCGGACGTGCCAGCTGCTCGAAGCCCTGATCGAGGCCAACGCCGTGGCCCACGAGGATCTGATCAGCATCCTCTTCACCACCACCCCCGACGTGGTCTCCATGTTCCCGGCCACGGCGGCCCGTTCCATGGGCCTCGGGGACGTGCCCCTTCTGTGCGCCTCGGAGATCGACGTGCCGGGCGCCACCCCCCTGTGCATCCGGGTGCTCATGCATCTCACCACCGACCGCCCCCGGGACCAGCTGCACCACGTCTACCTGGAAGGTGCCCGGGCGCTCCGTGATG
>DMNK01000100.1:0-10867 GCA_003453695.1 Acidimicrobiaceae bacterium
GCGACCGTGGGGTGTCTAGGGTGAGACGGTGGACGTTGCCGGGTTGCTCGCCGACGCCTTCGATCGCATCCGTGAGGAGGTGCACGCCGTCCTCGACGGTGTGCAGCAGGGCTATCTCACCTTTCAGCCCGACCACGATTCCAACACGATCGCCTGGCTCGTCTGGCACCTGACGCGCATCCAGGACGATCACGTGGCCGCCGTGGCGGGCCGGGGACAGACGTGGATCGTCGACGGCTGGAACGAGCGGTTCCGTCTGCCCTTCGACGACTCTGACACCGGCTACGGGCACGGGCCCAAGGAGGTCCTCGCCGTGACGGCGACCTCCGAGGTCCTCACCGGCTACCACGACGCCGTCCATCACGCCACGATGCAATTTGTGAGGACCCTCGACGACGCCGCCCTCGACCGGGTGGTGGACGAACGCTGGGACCCACCCGTGACGTTGGCCGTGCGGCTCGTGAGTGTGATCAGCGACGATCTGCAACACGTGGGGCAGGCCGCCTACCTGCGAGGGCTGGCTGAGCGCACCGACGGCGCCGGCAGATAGTCGGCGCGGTGCAGCGCTCGACGGTGAACCGGCGGCTCGCTCGAGCGGCCAGCACCCGCCGGCGTGGTCGCCCTACTGCTGGTAGTGCTCGACCACGGCGGCGGGCCGGGTCTGGGCAGCCTCGGGGTCCTGTCCGGCCGAGCGCCGGGCTCGGCGCTGGCGGAGGAGGTCCCAGCACTGGTCGAGGCGGACCTCGATCGCCTTCAGGCGTTCGTGCTCCTCGTCACTGAGCTCCTCGCCGTCTGACACCCGGGCGTGCAGCTGGTGCTCCTCGTCGACCAGGGCGTCGATGCTAGCAATCACGTCGTCGTCTTCCACGGCGTTCACCGTACCCAGCAGGCGGGCCGAACAGGGCCGCAGCAGTACGATCCGGCTCCAGAGGTGGCTGGGCCGAGACGGTGCGAGGCGGGCTGGTGACCGAGGGGGGCGAGCGGTGACGAGGGGCGATCGTCGGCAGGACCGGGAACGCCGGCACAGGCCATGACCACCTTCATCACCCGCTTCGACACCTCCGGCACGGGCGTCCGCTTGGCGGTGAAGGACCTCATCGACATGGCCGGGGTGCCCACGACCGCAGGCTGCAGGGCCGTCGCCGACACTGCGTCGCCTGCCAAGGCCGATGCCGCCTGCCTGGCCGGAGCTCGGGCTGCGGGGGCCAGGATCGTGGGTCGGACCAACCTCCACGAGCTGGCGCTCGGCGTCACGGGCGAGAATCCGTGGTTCGGCACCCCGGTGAACCCCCTCGATCGTCGCCTCGTGCCCGGGGGATCGTCGAGCGGCTCGGCCGTGGCGGTGGCGAACGGCGACGCCGACGTCGCCTACGGCAGCGACACGGGAGGATCGGTTCGCATCCCTTCGGCATGTTGCGGGACGGCGGGGCTCAAGACCACCTTCGGACGGGTGTCGCTCGAAGGCGTGTGGCCGCTGGCACCGAGCTTCGACACCGTCGGCCCCATGGCTCGGGACGTAGCCGGGCTCGAGCTGGGCATGGCCTTGCTCGAGCCGGGTTTCACGACGGCCGCTCGTGCACCGCTCCGTGTGGGGCGGTTCCGTCCCGACGCCGACCCGCGCGTGGACGCCGCCGTCGACGCCGCTTTGGCTGCGACGGAGTGGGAGGTCGTCGACGTGGCCCTTCTCGAGTGGTTGGAGGCCACGGGGGCCGCCAGCATCCTCCTCGTGACCGAGGCGTGGTCGAGCGACGGCCGGCTGGTCGAGAGCGCCGAGAACCGCATCGGAGCCGACGTGGTCGCCCGCCTGCGCCTGGGGCGCGACATCGACGCCTCTGCGACGGCGTCCGCCCTCGCCATCAAGGGTCGTTGGCAGGAGCGGCTGGCCGAGGTCTTCTCCGAGGTCGACCTGCTCGCCACCCCCACCCTGACCGTGTTCCCTCCGCCGCTGGGCGAGGGCGAGGACCTGCTCATCGCCCGCTGCACCCTTCCGATCAACCTGGCCGGGGTGCCGGCGCTCTCGTTGCCGATCCCCAGCTCGGCACGCCTTCCCGCCAGCCTGCAACTCGTCGGCCCGCTCCACAGCGAGGAGCGCCTCCTCGCCGCCGGGCGCGTGGTCGAGGAGGCGACGAGCTGACCCGGGCGCAGGAGTCAGTCCGGCGCACTCGGCGGCGCCGGTGCAGGCTGCTCGGCGGGCAGGCGAGCCGAATAGATCGAGTACCCGTCGACGTAACGCGCCACGAGGGTGGCCCCGGCGGTGGCCGCGATCATCGGGATCAGGATGCTGAGACCGGTGTGGGTGAGTTCCACCACGAGCACGAGCCCGGTGAGCGGGGCCTGCAGGGAAGCGCCGATCATGGCGGCGGCCCCGACCATGGCGAAGGCGCCCGCTGACGACCCTCCCCAGGCCATCGACCACAACAGGCCGAGGACCCCGCCCAGCACGGCTCCGGTGCTGAGCGTCGGCGTGAACAAGCCGCCGGTGGCGCCGCTCCCCAGGCTCAGCGCCGTGGCGAAGGGCTTGAGGACCGACAACACGGCGAACAACCCCAGTCCGCCCACGCCGAGGAAGGCGTCGTGGGCCAGGTCCTTGCCGTTGCCGAACACCTGCGGATAGGGGATGCCGATGACGCCCACGACGGTGAAGGCGGCCAACGGTGCCGCCAAGGCGGCCCGCCCCGACGCCCGATGGTGGGAGACGAAAGCGACGAGGCGCACCCATCCCACCGAGGCCAAGCCCACCAGAGGGCCCACCACCAACGCCCACACCATGAGCGACACCGTGAACCGGTAGTCACGGAGGTCGAGGTAGGTGGCGGCCCGCGGCAGGTACACCCAGGCCGTGGCCGTGGCGATCCCCGAGCACAACAGGGCGGGGAGCACGATCGGGAGGCTGACGCTTCCCACCAACAGCTCCGCGGTGAACAGGGCGCCGCCCAGGGGCACGTTGTAGACGCAGGCCAAGCCGGCGCCCGCCCCGCAGGCCACGAGCAGGCGGCGCTGGGCAGGGGCGAGCCGCATCCAGCCGGACAGGGCGCTGGCAGCAGCGCCTCCCATCACCTTCGGGCCGTTCTCCCGGCCCAGCGACGCACCCATGCCGACGACGACCTCGGAGATGAGCGACGATCCCAGGCTGCGCCGGAAGGAGAGCTCTCCCGTGCCCCGCCACACGGCGTCGTCGACGTCGGCGCGCTCGCCGGCCGTGACCCGGCGCAACAGGAACCAGGCGGCGCCACCCACAGCGCCGGCCACGACCAGGGCGGCGACCCGGCGTCCCGCCGCGCTGTGCACGACGGCGAACTCGAAACCGGTGTCGGCGTGTCCGAACACCAGATGGGACACGCTGAAGAGCACGAACATGAGAAGAGCCCCGAGCAGGCCGGTGCTCACCCCCACGAGCACGACCGACGACCAGAAGCGGGGGGTGAGTGGGACGAGGTCACCGGTGGCGTTGGGTTGCTCGGTGGCACCCCGGCCGGAGGGGATCCGCCAGGTGATGAGGGGAGTGGGTTGGCGAACCCGGGGGAGGCGGCCCGACGTCCAGCGCCGGGCGCGCGCACCCCCGGGACGAGCGGGGGGGAGCGGCTCGGTCACGAAGAGAGGTGGTGCCGGCGTTCCGGCGTCTTGGATCCTCTGACAGGGCCTCCCGACGAACGCCGGGGCCGGGCGATAACGCTACCCGGCGGCTGCCAGAGCGGCCAAGGACGGGACCCCGGCCGCCGTCGACGACGGTGGGACCGCGTCGGCGCCTTCGAGCCTGTCGGCTGGCACCTGGCCGAGAAGGCGTCCGCTCGAGGTCGTGATGAACGCCTTGGGCCGGCCCGTCTGCGTCAACAGCTGGCGCAGGCTGCTCGCCGACTCGCTCGGCCGTGCCGTGAGCGGGTCAGGGTCGGCCAACGATCCGACGGGCACCGCTTCCGCCAGAGACTCCAAGGCCGCCCGTTCGACGACCCCCAGCACGATGTCGCCGGGATCGACGATCACGGCCGTGTCCTCGACGTGTCCTTCCATCCGTTCCAGGACCGACGAGCTCAGCTCGTCCTCCGACCCGCACACGGAGGGCTCGAGCAGGTGGACGGCGAGCACGGTGCCGTCCCCGGCGAAGGGCAGGCCGTAGGCGAGCCAGTCCTCCTTGCCCGCTTCGTAATCGTGCACGTCGGTGAAACCGTGGTGCTCCAGGATGCGGCCGGCACGCGGCCCCCGGTCACAGGACAGGCCGGCTCCGTACACGATGACGCTCTGATGGGGGTCGAGGTCGTCGAGTCTGTCCTCGGTCAACTCCGCCAGGGGGATGTTGACCGCCCCCGGCAGGTGGGAGCGGGCGAACTCGGGAGGGTCCAGGACATCGACGAGAAGGGCGCCCTGTGCGAGGAGCGCCTGGACTTCACCTCGTCCCACCGGTACCGGCATCCACACCTTCTTGCTGCGATCGTCGCGCCCGTCGTTCCTCCGGCAGCGCCACAGGGACGCCGGGCACGCGCCATGCGTGTACCCGAGGTGACCAGCGATAAACCAGGCGCCGCACAGGCTCCCTCCGGCCGGATCAGCTCTCGACCACCACCTGGCCGGGCTCCTTGTCGGGGCGAAGCCCGCGCCACGAGGGCTGGCGGAGCCGGCCGTCCCGGGTCCACTCGTTGAACGCCACCTCGCCCACGAGCGTCGGTTCGACCCAGGTCGCTCCGGCGACGTGGGCCCGGGGGAGCGGGCCCGACACCGGCGGCTCCTTCCGTTCGAGCGGCGCCAGGCGGTTGCCGAGGTCGTCGAGCATGTGCTCGGTGAAGCCCGTGCCCACCTTGCCCGCATAGCGGGGCTCCCCGTCACGCGGCACGGCCAGGAGCAGGGCGCCGATGCGGTCCTGGCGGCGTCCCTGCCCGGGGGTCCATCCCACGACGATCACCTCCTGGGTGCGGACGTGCTTGACCTTCACCCAGTCGCTACTGCGCCGGCCCGGGAGGTACGGGCTCCCCAGCCGTTTGGCGACCACGCCTTCCAGGCCGCTCGAGAGCGAAGCGTCCAGCACCTCGCGCCCTGGCCCGGGGAACGACGGCGGGGTCTGCCAGTGGTCCCCGGTGAGCCCGAGATCCTCGAGACGCCGGCGCCGCTCCTCGTAGGGCAACGACAGCATCGAGTGCCCGTCGAGGTGGAGGACGTCGAAGGCCAGGTAGGCGACCGGGGTGCGCTGCGACAGGCGCCGGGCCCGGCCGGGCTCGGCCACGTGCATGCGCTCCTGCAGGGCGGCGAAGCTCGGACGGCCGCTTTCGTCGAAGGCGACGATTTCACCGTCGAGGACGCATGGGCGGGATCCGAGCGCCTCGCCCATGGCCCGCAGTTCCGGGTAGCTGACCGTGACGTCCCGGCCGTTCCGGCTCATGAGGCGAAGTCGGCCACCGTCCACGTAGGCGACGGCGCGCACACCGTCCCACTTGAACTCGAAGGCCCAGCCGTCGTCGCTCCGGGGAAGCTTCCCGGCGACCGCCGACATGGGCTGGACGAGATCCGGCACCGCTTCGACGTCGTCGCCGCCGTGGTCCATGCGGTGGACCATCCAGTCGTCGCCCTTCGTCCGGAACAGCACGTACTCACCGTCCACGCGCCTTCCGTGCAGCACCACCTTGACCTCGTCGTCACTCCACTTCTCGAGGTCGTAGTGACCGGTGTCCCACAGGATCACCCGACCGCCTCCGTACTCCCCGGCGGGGATGTCACCCTCGAAGTCGATGTACTCGAGGGGATGGTCCTCGGTGTGCTTGGCCAAGCGGTTGGTGTGGCGGTCCACCGGCAGGCCCTTCGGGACCGCCCAGGACACGAGCACCCCGTCGCGTTCCAATCGGAAGTCCCAGTGCAGGGCCCGGGCGTGGTGCTCCTGGATCACAAAGCGATTGCCGGACGCTCCGCCTTTGGCCCTCCGGCGTCCGGAGGGCTCGGGGGTGCGGTCCGGTCGCCGCTTGGACCTGTAGGTCTCGAGCTCTGGCACCGCCTCGATCATTCCCGTCTCGGGGGAGCGCCGCCGCCACCAGGACCTGTGCAACGCCTACTGCGTTTGTGCTGCCACGCTTCGGGTTTTTCAACGGTTGGCGAACGGGTATCTACCCAAGCGAGGAGCGCAGCGTGCCGGTGTCGCCGGCGAGCGGCTCCCGGGACGAGCTCGAGACGGAAGGCTCGGGACGGAAGGACGGCATCATGGGTCTCGCAACCAGCATCGTGTTGTTCGCCATCGGTGCCGTGTTGGCCTTCGCCATCACGGTGACGCAGAGCCACGGCGTCAACTGGAACATCGTGGGCGACATCCTCATGGGAGTGGGCGCCTTCGGCGTTCTCGTGTCGCTGATGTTGTGGGGCGCCGGCCCTTGGGGTGGATACCGGCGACGGACGACGATGATCGACCACGCCAACGGGCGCGTCTCGCGCCGAGAGGACGTCGACTCGTACCTGTGAGCGACGGCTCCAGCTGGCAGGCCCAGCTGAGCGCCTGACGCCCTTCAGTCAGTTCTTCGCCGGCCCCGGCGTGCGCGGGACGCGCCGGGGCCGGTTCGCGTCGCTGCAGGGGAGAACGCTTGAGGCGGGCCCGCCCGGGCCCCGGTGGGCTCCACAGCGAGAGAACCCGCTGCCACCAGGGTCTCCGGGCTGGACCAGCACCTCGTAGGCACGCGGGCGGAGGGTGCGCGAATCGTGCCCACCCCGGTCTACCCCGGGTGCGTCGCCCAAGACTCCCACGGGATCCACAAAATCGGGTCCCTCGGGAGCGGGCGGCTCAGCTGGCAGCGCGGTGCGGCCGAGGCCCCGTGTGCGGGACGGGCCGCCGGCGCCGGGTGCGACCACCAGGCGGCGCCGTTGGTTCCGCTACGGCGTCGTCCGTCTTCTCCGGCTCGTTCACAATGCGCAGGGTGGCGTCAGCTCCTGCTGATCGGAAGGACGCGTGGACGGCGCACAACGTCCCGGCGTTGTACATCGAGAGGCGAGTGGCGCACCCCTCGTGCCCACAGACCCGGTCGCGACCGAAGGTGCGAGCCGAGCGGCGATAGCCCACGAAGTGCTCCCCGCTCACAACCTCCGACAGCTCTGGTCGGTGCCGCTGGGGCATCCCCACACCTCCATCCACCGGTGAACCCGGCCGGTCGGTGTGGCAATACCCCTGGCAGATGCACATGAACCGTGGCCAGCCGGGACACGGCCGCACGAGGGAGGTGGCGTTGCGGGCCGGCGCTCAGTCGCTCTCGGAGGGGTCCGGCTCCTTGGCCACGACGCCGGCGCGGCCTTCGACGGCCGGCGCGCAGGCTTGCCGCAGCGCGTTCAGGCTGCGCGTGAGCAGACGCGAGACGTGCATCTGGCTGATGCCGATGCGGCCGGCGATCTCCGACTGGGTGAGGCCGTCCACGAAACGCAGGCGGAGGATCTCACGGTCGCGCTCCGCCAGCAGCTCCATGTGGGGAAGCAGCACGGCGCGCCACTCTGCGTCCCCGAAGCGTTCGTCTTCGACGCCGAGACGTGCGCCGAGGCCCTCCTCGTCGGGGCCGGCACTGTCCAGAGACGCTGACCGGTAGGCCTGGCCTGCTTCCAACGCCTCGATCACGTCGTCCTCGGAGGCGCCGGTCTCGACGGCCAGCTCCTTGATGGTCGGAGAGCGCCCCAGCTCCTGGGACAACTGGCCGATGGCCTGGCCCAGGTGGAGATACAGCTCCTGGACCCGGCGGGGTGCCCTGATGGCCCAGCCCTTGTCTCGGAAGTGGCGTTTGAGCTCGCCCAGGATCGTCTTCGTGGCATAGGTGGTGAACTCGACGCCGCGGTCGGGGTCGAAGCGGTCGACCGCCTTGATGAGGCCGAGGGAGCTCACCTGCACCAGGTCGTCGTACGGCTCGCCGCGATGGGTGAAGCGACGGGCAAGGTGCTCCGCCAAGCCGATGTGGGCCTCGATGAGGCTGGCGCGCAGGGTCTCGTCTCGATCGCGGGCGAACTCGACGAACATGGCCCGCAACTCATCGCGGTCACGTACCTCCACGGTCACTGCCGACTGGCTTTCCGGCGCCGCATTCGCAGCCACGCTCGAGGACACCCGCCCACGACGTCAGCGCCGTGCTCGTCCACCAGGGCATCGAGAATCCGGGCCGACAGCTCGTTGGCCGGCTGGGCCACAGCGAGGTCCCGCCGAGGTCCCTCTGCCTCGTCGGGCTCGTAGACCCCTACCACCTCGATGGCGTCCTCGGTCCATTTGAACAGCAGCTGCAGCCGCCCCGAGGTCGCCTCATCGCCCGAGACGGTGAGCGCCAGCTCGTCGATGGCCAGGCGCAGGTCCTCGATCTGGTCGTAGCCGAAGTCGGCGCGGGAGGCGACGGCCGCCGCCGTCATCCGGACCAGGAAGAGCAGCTCGGGGCGAGCAGGCAGGGACAGCTCGACGTGGTCGCGCTCGTGCAAGACGTCGTTGCCGGGCACGGCCCAGGTGGCGTCGCTCATGCGCGCACGGCCTCGTCCGCCGAGGCGTAGATCTTGAACACGTCGGTGAGCCCGGTGATCTCGAACACCTTCGAGATCCGAGGTTCAGTGACCACCAGGCGCAGGTCGCCTCCCTCGCTGCGCAGCCTCTTTACCCCGCTCACGAGAACCCCGAGGGCCGTCGAGTCCACGAAGGACACCTGACTCAGGTCCACCACGGCCGTCGTCTCGCCGCCCTCAGCCAGTGCCAGGAGGCGCTCCCGGAGCTCGGGAGCGGTCGAGACGTCGACCTCGCCCCGCACCGAGAGCACCGGCATGCCCTCCCGGTCGCTCTCGGTCACCTCGAAATTCACTTCGGTGGTCATTGGCACCCTCTTCCCCGACCTGTTCCTGACACGAGAATGGGAGCAAGAGCGCGAAACGCCCCGCCCACCAATCAGCCATCATGCCCAATTGGAGCACGGCGGTCACCCTTCCGCCTGGCGATGACTCCGAGGTTCGTCGGGAGCCCGGCGGAACGGGCCAGGTCAGCGCCGTAGGCGCCGAGATCGCCGCTCTTCTGGGACGCCACCGGCGTGGTGCCAATGTTGAGGAAGGGGAGGCCTCCCCACTAGACCCTCTCCATGTCCGCGCCCGAGGCTCTGGCGATCGCCGCGGCCGGGCTGGCGGCAGGGACGATCAACACCGTCGTCGGAGCCGGTTCGCTCATCACCTTCCCGACGCTTCTCGCCTTCGGGTACCCGGCCGTGCTCGCCAATGTGAGCAACACCGTGGGGCTCGTCCCCGGCTCCGCCAGCGCGGTGGTGGCGTACCGAACCGAGCTCAGCGGGCAGAGCAGGCGGCTGGCCGTCCTCGGCATTGCGTCGATGATCGGGGCGGTGGCGGGAGGCATCCTCCTCCTGGCCCTGCCTCGCCATGTCTTTCGCGACGTGGTGCCGGCGCTCATTCTGCTGGCGACCGTCCTCGTGGCCGTCCAGCCGGCGCTGGCCCGCAGTCTCGACGCCCGGGCCCGGCGCTCACCCCATGGCGGCTGGTGGCTGTATGCCTCGGTGCTCGTCACCGGGGTGTACGGCGGCTACTTCGGGGCTGCCCAGGGCGTCGTCCTGCTCGGCCTGCTCGGCACCTTCCTCACCGACCACCTGCAGCGGCTCAACGCGGCGAAGAACGTCCTCGCCCTGGTGGCCAACGGGGTAGCGGCACTCTTCTTCGTCTCGGTCACCCATGTGGCGTGGGGGGCGGCCGGGCTCGTCGCCGTCGGCGCCGTCGTGGGCGGTCAGATCGGGGGAGTGGTGGGCAGGCGGCTGCGCCCGGGCATCCTGCGCCTCGTCATCATCGCCGTGGGGTTGTCGGCCGGCGTCGTGCTGTTCGTGGTGTGACGGCGATCCAGAGTAGAGAGGTGGAGTGGTGGAGCTGCGACTCGGCATCGTGACGCCGGTGGTGAACCTGAACCCACGCTTCGACCCGCCGCCCTGGGAGGAAGACGCCGGCATGGAGGACGTGGTGACCGTGGTCAGCGCCGCCGAGAAGGCGGGATACCAGTGGTTCTCCTGTCCGGAGCACGTGTGCATCCCCACGCCCGTCGCCTCCACGCGCGGTGGCCGCTACTGGGACCCCTTGGCCACGCTGTCGTTCGTCGCCGCCCGCACGTCGACCATCGGACTGCTCACCCATGTCCTCGTGCTCGGGTACCACCATCCACTCGAGGTGGTGAAGAGCTACGGCTCGTTGGACGAGGCCAGTGGCGGGCGGGTGATCCTGGGGGTGGGGGTGGGGACCCTGCGCCCGGAGTTCGAGCTGCTCGGCGTGCCCTACACCGATCGGGGCGCGCGCGCCGACGATGCGTTGCGTGCCATACGTGCCAGCTTCGGGAACAGACACCCGCGGTACGACGGCCCCTACTACGCCTTCGACGACGTGGTCGTCGACCCGTGCGGGCTGCCGCGCCACGTGGAGATGTGGGTGGGAGGGCGAACCCGCCGGTCCCTGCGGCGGGCGCTCGAGATCGGCGACGGGTGGATCCCGTTCGGCATGACACTCGCCGAGCTGCGGACGCTTCTCGACGACGAAGATCTGTCCCGCCGACGAGCCCAGCGGGAGCGCTTCGAGGTGATCCTCGCCCCCGAGCCGCCCGTCGACCCCGTCGGTGAGCCCGGTCCCTGCGCCGAGACGGTGGGTGCCTACGTGGCCGCCGGCGCCACCGGGCTGCACGTGCGCTTCGTCCATCGCTCGAAGCAGCACTACATGGAGCAGGTCTCCGCCCTGAGCGAGTTGGTGGGCGCCCCCGAGTGAAGCGCCCGGGAGCCGTGGGCGCCCCGCAGCGGGGGTGGTTACCCGCTCGTGGTGCTGGCCCCGCCTCCCGCCGCCTGCGTCGTCGTGGTGGTCGGGCTGGTCGTGGTCGACGTAGGGGGCGGCTTGGTCGTGGAGGTGGAGGTGGAGGTGGAGG
>DMNK01000100.1:11017-11272 GCA_003453695.1 Acidimicrobiaceae bacterium
GAGGTGGAGGTGGAGGTGGAGGACGGAGACCCCGGGGAGCCGATGACGTCGCTCGGCGGGACCGTCGTCGGAATCGGCGGCGCCGTCGTGGCGGGGGAGCTGACGGACGCCGGCTGCTGGGGCTGAGGAGATGTCGCCGACGTGGAGGGAGGGATGGCCGCCTGGGTGGGTGGTCCATGACCCGGTGACTGCTGCCCCCCCTGTCCGGACCCGCCTCCACCGTGCCCGGTCGCCCAACCGGCCAAGCCGCTCAGG
>DMNK01000135.1:0-138 GCA_003453695.1 Acidimicrobiaceae bacterium
GCCACCGCCGCCTGGCTGCTCGGGCTGTACGTCGCCCACGCCCAGGACACGGGCGTCGACCCCGCCGTGCTGCAGGGCACCATCCAGAACGACATCGTGAAGGAGTACCTGTCTCGCGGCACCTACATCTTCCCCCCC
>DMNK01000135.1:327-2508 GCA_003453695.1 Acidimicrobiaceae bacterium
CCCCGAGCAGGCGCCTCATCGTGGACACCATCGCCTACACGGTGCGCGAGGTCCCCAAGTGGAACCCCATCAACGTGTGCAGCTACCACCTCCAGGAGGCGGGAGCCACCCCCGTCCAGGAGCTGGCCTACGCGCTGGCCACCGCCATCGGGGTGCTCGACGCAGTGCGGGACTCGGGCAAGGTCGAGCCGCACGAGCTGCCGGCCGTGGTGGGCCGCATCTCGTTCTTCGTGAACGCCGGCATCCGCTTCGTCGAGGAGACGTGCAAGATGCGTGCCTTCACCCGGCTGTGGGATCGCATCACCGCCGAGCGCTACGGCGTCGAAGACCCGAAGCTGCGCCGCTTCCGCTACGGGGTCCAGGTGAACTCGCTGGGACTCACCGAGGAGCAGCCCGAGAACAACGTGCCCCGGATCGTGCTCGAGGCCCTCGGGGTCATCCTGTCGCGCCACGCCCGGGCCCGGGCCATCCAACTGCCGGCGTGGAACGAGGCGCTCGGGCTACCGCGTCCCTGGGACCAGCAGTGGTCGCTGCGGGTGCAGCAGATCCTGGCCTACGAGACCGACCTGCTCGAATACGGCGACCTCTTCGACGGATCGCCGGTGGTCGAGCAGAAGACGACGGAGCTGGCCGACGCAGCGTGGGCGGAGCTCGAGGACGTGCTCGACATGGGCGGCGCCTTCGAGGCGGTGGACGAGCTGAAGGCGCGGCTCGTGGCCAGCCAAGCCGAGCGGGTACGGCGCATCGAGACCGGCGAGCTCACGGTCGTGGGGGTCAACTCCTTCACCGGGACCGAGCCGTCGCCGTTGCTGGCCGGAGACGGGGCCGCCTCGATCCTGAAGGTCGACCCCGCCGTGGAGGCCGAGCTGCGCGCCGACGTGCAGGCCTGGCGGGCGCGCCGCGACCAGCAGGCCGTGACCCGCGCCCTCGACGAGCTGCGCCGAGCGGCTGACGACGAGAGCGTGAACGTCATGCCCGCCACCGTCGCACTGGCCCATGCCGGCGGCACCACCGGCGAGTGGGCGGCTGCGCTGCGGGAGGTGTTCGGCGAATACCGGGCCCCCACCGGGGTGTCGGGCGGGGTCGGACACCGCGGCACCGAGATGGCCGCCACCATCTCCCGGGCCAGGGCCATGGCGGAGCGTTCGGGCGGGCCCCCACGGTTACTGGTGGCCAAGCCCGGCCTCGACGGGCACTCGAACGGCGCCGAGCAGATCGCCGTGGCGGCCCGCGACGCCGGGTTCGAGGTGGTGTACCAGGGCATCCGCCTCACCCCCGCCCAGATCGCGGCGGCGGCACGAGACGAGGACGTCGATGTGGTGGGCATCTCGATCCTGTCGGGCAGCCATCTGGAGCTGGTGCCCGAGGTCGTCGACCGGCTGCGCGCCGCCGGGGTGGACGCCCCGGTGGTGGTGGGCGGGATCATCCCGCCCGAGGACGCCGAGGTCCTCAAGGGAAAAGGCGTGGCCGCCGTCTACACGCCCAAGGACTACGAACTCACCCACATCGTCGACGACCTGCTGGCGCTGGCCGAACAGCACCGCGTCGGCGCCGCCTGACGGGCGTCGTCACCTCCACCGCGACTGGGCGCCAGCGCGACGCCGGCGCGACGCCGGCGCGACGCCGGCGCGACGAAGGGGCCGGTCCCGGCCCCTTCGTCACTGTGCAAGAAGAGCGGTTCAGTGCCTCACGGGTGAGAGCCGTTGGCGGCGCAGTACTCGGCCACCTTCTGCTGGGTGGTCTCGTTGGACGGCTCGTTGCTCTCGTTCTGGTCGTTGTTGGCGTCCCACATGGTGGCCGTCGCCGCCAGTGCGACGAAGGCCGCACCGTTGGCCTGCTTCTGGGCCTGACCCTGGGCGCTCCCGCGGCTGTAGGCGTTGCACAGGCCGTAGGTGTTGTTGCCGTTGGGGCCGGGGCCGCTCGTGAGGGCCACGCTGGGAGCGACCACCACGGTGCTGCCCACGACCAGCCCGGCGACGAACAAGAGTCTCCGCATCGACGTCCTCCATGGGATCGGGGTTCCGGCTGAGTGCTCACGTCCGCCGCAAGCGCCTGCTCGGGAACGCCGCTCGGAGCGCCATGTTCCGGCGGAATCCGCTATGGCGGTTGCTATTGGGGCGCCGGTGTCGCGCCCGTGCGCGTGTCTTGTGCCCCGAGGGGCCGCAGTGGGTGCCCGAGCGG
>DMNK01000135.1:2696-3387 GCA_003453695.1 Acidimicrobiaceae bacterium
TGGGTGCCCGAGCGGGCGCCGGAGTGGGTGCCCGAGCGGCGCCGGGCCTCGACAGCAGAAACGGTCAGCCGGTGCCGCCCACCCAGGGACGCTCGCGCCGCGCCGCTGTGGGCTTGGCCCACCAGCGACCGCTGAACCGCCACGTCGCCGTGGCCGACGACGTTTGCGCCGCCGAGGGCGCCGGCGGACGTGGCCAGCACTCCTCCACGGCGGCGACGATCGCCGCCAGGACCCCCGGCTCCGGCTCGGGGCGCACCGACGCCACCACGGGGCGATCGGTCACAGCGGCACGTTGCCGTGCTTGCGCCGGGGCAGCTCCTCGCGCTTGGACGTGAGCACCCGCAGCGCCTTCACCAGCACCCGCCGGGTGTCGGTGGGGTCGATGACGTCGTCCACATAGCCGCGCTCGGCGGCCACGTAGGGATTGGCGTAGCGCTCGGTGTACTCCTCCACCAGCTCGGCCCGACGGGCCGTCGGGTCGGCGGCCTCGGCCAGCTCGCGTCGGTAGACGATCTCGACCGCTCCCTGGGGGCCCATGACGGCCAGCTCGGCGGACGGCCAGGCATAGGCAAGGTCGGCGCCGATGGACTTGGAGTTCATGACGACGTAGGCGCCGCCGTAGGCCTTTCGGGTGATGACCTGGATGCGAGGCACCGTCGACTCGCAGTAGGCGTACAGCAGCTTGGCCCCG
>DMNK01000135.1:3553-5072 GCA_003453695.1 Acidimicrobiaceae bacterium
CTTGGCCCCGTGGCGGATGATGCCGCCGTACTCCTGGTCGGTGCCGGGCATGAAACCGGGCACGTCCACGAAGGTGATGAGCGGCACGTTGAAGGAGTCACAGGTCCGCACGAAGCGGGCCGCCTTCTCCGACGAGGTGATGTCGAGCACGCCGGCCAGCACGGCGGGCTGGTTGCCCACGATCCCGACAGGCCGTCCGTCGAGACGGGCGAAGCCGCACGTGATGCTCATGGCCCAGTGGGCGAACACCTCGAAGTAGTCGCCGTCGTCCACCACCGACGTGATGACCTTCTTCATGTCGTAGGGCTGGTTGGGAGAGGCCGGCATGAGGTCGACGAGCTCGGGCGTCCCCCGGTCGGGGTCGTCGCCGGTCTCCATCACCGGCGGCTCCTCCAGGTTGTTGGACGGCAGGAACGAGAGCAGGTAGCGCACCTCGTCGAGGCAGGTCTTCTCGTCGGGAGCCACGAACGTGGCCACCCCCGACTTGGTGGCGTGGCTCATGGCCCCGCCCAGCTCCTCGATGCTCACGTCCTCGCCGGTCACCGTCTTCACCACGTCGGGACCGGTGATGAACATGTGACTGGAACCGTTCACCATGAAGATGAAGTCGGTCATGGCCGGCGAGTACACGGCCCCACCTGCGGCGGCGCCGAGGATCACGCTGATCTGGGGGATGACCCCCGAGGCCTTGACGTTCCGGTAGAAGATGCCGCCGTAGAAGTGCAGCCCCACGACGCCTTCCTGCACGCGGGCACCGCCACCGTCGTTGAGGCCGATCACCGGCACGCCGATGGACTCGGCCAGGTCCATGACCTTCTGGATCTTCTCGCCGTACACCTCGCCGAGGGACCCCCCGAACACGGTGGCGTCCTGGCTGAACAGGCACACCCGGCGGCCGTCGACGGTGCCGAAACCGGTGATGACCCCGTCGGTGTAGGGCCGCTTGGTCTCGAGGCCCATGCCGTGGGCGCGGTGGCGGGCGAGGAGATCGAGCTCCTGGAAGGACCCGTCGTCGAGCAGGTACTCGATGCGCTCCCGGGCGGTCATCTTCCCCCGGGCGTGGTGGCGCTCGACGGCGTGCGGGGGCCCGGCGTGCAGTGCCTCCTCCCGCCGCGCCTTCAGCTCGGCCAGCCGTTGGGACATCGGGTGGTCCATCAGCCCGTCACGCTACTCAAGCGACTCGTTGACCAGAAGCGTCCCAACATTGGGCACAAAAGGTGTGGATCGGGCCACTTTGGGTTGAAAATAGGCCCTGGAACTGAAACGCGTTCCCGCAAGATCGCCACGGGGCTAGCGTTCCTCAAGCGCACCCACGGGGTGGCGTTCAAGCACGGGCAGCGGGCCCGGCCGGACGGGGAGCCGGGGCCCGCCACCGCTCGCGCGGGATGGGGGAGGCAGGCGTGGCGCGACTCGAGGTGGCCGGCATTGAGGTCCGTTTCGGCGGCGTGGTGGCCCTCCGAGGCGTGGACCTCTCGGTCGAGCAGGGGACGGTCACCGGGCTGATCGGCCCCAACGGCGC
>DMNK01000135.1:5217-6450 GCA_003453695.1 Acidimicrobiaceae bacterium
GCCGGCAAGACCACCCTCTTCAACGTCGTCACCGGCCTGCAGAAGGCCAACCAGGGCGAGATCCGCCTGGAAGGCCAGGACATCGGCCACCTCCCGCCCCACCGGCGTGCCCGGCTGGGCATCGCCCGCACCTTCCAGCGCCTCGAGGTGTTCGGCTCGCTCACCGTGCGGGAGAACATCCTGGTGGCCGCCGAGATCCGCCGCCGCTGGGCCCGGGACGGCTCCAACCCCCGCCGGGTCGCCGACGAGGTCATCGGCCTCGTGGGGCTCGGCCCCGTGGCCCGGGTGCGCTGTGACACCCTGCCCACGGGCATGGCCCGCCTGGTGGAGGTGGGACGGGCCCTTGCCACCCGCCCCAAGGTGCTGCTCCTCGACGAGCCCTCCTCGGGGCTCGACGACAAGGAGACCGACGACCTGGGGGCGCTCCTCGAGCGTCTGGCCGAGCAGGGCACCGCCGTGTTGCTCGTCGAGCACGACGTCGAGCTCGTCATGTCGGTGTGTGCCCGCATCCACGTGCTCGACTTCGGCCGCATCCTGGCCGTGGGCACCCCGGCCGAGATCCAGGCCGACCCCGACGTGCGCGCCGCCTACCTCGGCACCGAAGAGCCCGGGGGCGGCGACGCGGAAGTGGCCGGTGTCCTGGTCTGAGGGGGGCGGACCTCCGCCCAGCCCGGCAGGCACGGCCGGCTTCGCCGGGGTCGGCGCCGCCCCGCCTTCCCGGTCGACCAACCCGACGGCGACGGCCGAGGTGCCCGCCGCCCCGGCCGGCGGCGCCACGGCGACGACGCTGCGCACCCCGCACCAGCCGGCCGTCATCGAGCTGCGCGGCGTGCGCGCCGCCTACGGCCGCATCGAGGTCCTGCACGGCATCGACCTCGTCCTCGGCGTGGGAGAGGTCATGGCCCTCCTCGGCCCCAACGGCGCCGGCAAGTCGACGGCGCTCAAGGTGGCGAGCGGCCAGCTGCCCCCCACCCAGGGGTGCTTCCACGTCCTCGGCCACCACGTGAACGGCATCGCCTCCGACTCACTGGCGCGCGCCGGGGTGTGCACCATCCCCGAGGGGCGGGCCATCTTCCCCAACCTGACGGTCATGGAGAACCTGCGGATCATGACCTACGGCGGGTTGCCCCGTCGCCAGGTCGAAGAGCGCGCCTTCGCCCGCTTCCCCCGTCTGGCCGAGCGGCGCCGCCAGATGGCGGGGACCCTGTCCGGCGGCGAACAGCAGATGCTGGC
>DMNK01000107.1:0-183 GCA_003453695.1 Acidimicrobiaceae bacterium
GGCGGCGGCAATGGCATCGGCCTTTGACCGGCCTGCCCGCCGGAGCTGCCGGTAGCGACGCTGGAACTCCTTTTCCAGATGGCAGTCGTGGCTGGTGAGGACGACCGGCCCCCACCCCACACGGACTTCCGCCTCCCCCAGGTCTGGGTCGGGCGGCGGGACCACCGCCTTCGCCTGCTCGAA
>DMNK01000107.1:293-3323 GCA_003453695.1 Acidimicrobiaceae bacterium
CGCTGTAGACGATCTCCATCGCCCGCCCGCCGAGCACGTACGACGGCCGGACCAGCACCGGATAGCCGATCTCGTCGGCCACCGCCTTCGCCTGCTCGAAGAGCCGGCCCGGGCCGGTGTCGGGCGGGGCTCCGGCCGGCACGACTCTGACTAGGGGAGCCAGCAGGACGTCACCCTGCTGGAGCGGGGCGTCATCGTCGTGGCGGTAGAGCGAACTGGGCTCGTCCGTCACCGCCGAATCGCCGGCCGGAACGCCGAACGTCGCACCAGCTCGTCGGCGTCTTCGCCAGACACGTCTTCACGGAACGTCGCCGCCAACCCTGCCGGCAGCGTCTCTTCGACCATGGCGTCCGGGTCGTGTCGGCCGGGCAGGCCCGGGCGCCCCCGGCCGGCCCGCAGCGCGGCCAACGGAGCCAACCAGGGCGCCCCTTCCTTCGCCGCTGCCGTCGGCACCACCTCGATCAAGTCGCTCAGTTCGCAGCGAAGGCCGCTCACCAGCTTGGCCAGGGTCTCGAAGCGGATCTGCACGGTCTCTCCCCGTTCGATCCGGGCGAGCTCGTCCCGGTTCATACCGACGAGGCGGGCCGTCTCGGCAAGGGTCCGTTCGCCCCGCAGCTCCCGGGCGTGGAAGCGCAACTCCACGTCGCCGTGGGTCGCCACCACCGGGCTTGATGGGACTTCCCTACCGATCATGCCCTGTACTGTACCAGGCGATACCCGGCAGTGCAATGGGGCCAGAGTACGGTTCGGGGGCCGGGAGAGTTGGCGCAAAAGACCAGGGTAACCGCCTGATTTGCGGAGGTGGGGTCAGCATCCGGCGGACGGGCAGCCCTTGACGCTGCTCTCCAATTGTTGCCGGGAATACCCTGGAGTGTGCGCATTGCCCAGCCGCAGCAGGGCTTGTAGGGGCCCGGGGGAGCGTCCCCCGGGCCCCAGCCCAGCCCCTGGTCAGGCGGCCTCGTCGCCGTGGATGGCGTCGAGGAGCTCGGTGATGGCCTGGTCCACGCCGGCAACCAGGTCGGCGACGTGGCCCCGGGCCTCGTCGGCCTTGTTCTTGATGGCCGAGTGGCAAGCCTTGATGGCCTGGTGCCGCTTCAGGGCCCGGCGGGCCCGGTCGATGGCGGCGTGGACCGCTTCCACCTCGAGGCCGCCGTCGCCGTCTGGGGCCATCGAGCGGCGGCACACCCAGCGGGCCCACTCGTAGGCCAGCCGCAGCGCCCGCTGGTCAGGGTCGGCCTTCGAGTAGACGAGGATGGCCCGGTTGCCCGAGTACCAGAAGCTGACGCCCATGGGTGCCAGGCGCTCGCCGGCGAAGACGGCGATGGCGGCCAAGGCGTCGTGATTGGCCAAGGCGGCGTCGAGTTCCGCCAGGGTCTTGGTCATCGACAGCTTTTGGTCCTTGACCTCGAGGACGAAACGGACCGGGAGTCCGGCGGTGTCGTCGGGGCAGACGGTGACCACCAGGTCCCCCTTGCGGGTGCCGCCCCCACCGCCGGCCCGGCCGACCGCTTCGACGATGTCGCTGTGCATGGTGGCGCACGGCCCGAGTCCGGCGGCGATGAGCTCCTCGAAGGTCTCTCCCTTGGAGGTGAGCTTGTCGGCCACTTCAGCAACGGCCGCAGCGGCGGTGACGGTCTCGTGCAGGTTGTGCACCTCCGTGAGCACCGACCGCACCTCGTCCTTCACCGTCTCGACCATCTCCCTCTTCGTCCGGGCGAGGGGGCTGTCGGGCTGGTCGAGGCTGAAGGTGGACCGGATGCTGCGGCCCATCTGCTCGGTGGTGCCGGCCAGCACCGACTCGATCTTGGCAATGACCGAGCTCCGAGAGTCCGGGTCGAAGGTGTCGCCGAAGAGCTGGGTCAGCTCTTCCTTCAGGCCACCGAGGGCGGTGGGCAGGCTTCCATGCTCCTCGTCGAGCAGCTCCTCGGTGACCTCGGCGATGCTCGAGACGGCCTTGGTCACCGTGCCCTCGAAACCGCCGGCCAGGGCCTCGAAGCGGCGCTCGACCATCTGGGCGTCGAGGTCGACCGAGGCGAGCCGGACCGACTGGGCCCCGATGCGCAGCAGGGTATGGGTGCCGGCCTCGGCGTCGTCGGTGCCCTCCAGCGCCTCTACGACGCTTGGGTCAGTCTCGACCAGGTCGACGATGTGGACGACCCCGTCGGCGACGGTGACGGATTCGGGCAGGTTGGGGTGTAGCTGGGCGGTCACGGTGGACCCTCCTTCTTGGTTGAGGGACCGACCGCAGGTAGAGTGCGAGTTCCACCAAGCCGCTACATGCGGCCGGTCCCGGGTTTTTTGGCTTGGGACTTGTGAAGGCCCGTTCCCTTGGGGGCGGGTCTTCGTGCATCCCTATGGGAGTAAACCAGCTCTGAACAGGAGTTTCACGCGGACTTTGAGCCCTTGCGACCGGTACATAAAGCGGTAGTAGCCTCCACGCCAATCCTTTGCAGCCACCTCTGTCGGTGGTCGTGACGCCAGGGAGGTGGCCCTTGTGACCGGGAGCAAGAAGGACTTCGAGGACCCCCGTACTCCTGGATCCCTCAACTCCCGGTCCACCCGGCGCAAGGGTCGGGCTCTTCGTCCGGCGCCGCCCGCGTCGGTGCTGATGCGGCTGCATCGCCTGGTCGAGCGCTCCCGGCGCACCTCGGTCCCGCTGCCGACGGCCTTCGTCCGTGACGAGACCGCCGAGGAGGGCCCACCCCTGGCGCGGATCCTCCGTGGCGGCCGGGGCGGAGAGGTGCGACTGAAACTGCTCCTCTCGATGCACGTGCTCGGCGTGCGGCCGCCGCACAACGTTCCCGGGTTGCCGAGTAGCTGGGCACAGACTCTCGACCTCCCCGAGCCGCTCGCCAACGGCGCTCGACGAGTTCGTGACGCCATGGCGTGGTTGGCCGAGCACGAGTTCATCCGAGTCGAGAAGGAGCGGGGCCGCCCGCCGGAGTGCTTTCTGCTGTCCCCGCTCGGAAACGGCGACGACCATATTCGGGGGGCCCCCCCGCCCCCCCCCCTCCCCGCGCCCCCCCCCCC
>DMNK01000107.1:3443-3826 GCA_003453695.1 Acidimicrobiaceae bacterium
CTGTCCCCGCTCGGAACCGGCGACGACTATATGCGGCCGACCCCGACGCCTCGCTACATCCGGGTGCCGGTGGCCATGTGGCAGAACGGTTGGATCATCACCTTGTCGGGGACGGCGCTGGCCCTGTGGCTGGTCCTGGCCGACATGCAGGGGGGTCGAGAGGACCGCAACGTCTGGGTCCAACCCGACCAGGCCCGGGAGCGCTACGGGCTTTCGGAGGACACCTTCACCAAGGGCATCTCCGAGCTTGAGCGCCACGGCCTCGTCAGGGTGAGCAAGCAGCCGCAGGGCGACGACGAGTGGTACTACAACCGGTTGCGAAACGCCTATCTGCTCTACGGCGGACGACTCAACGACGCTCCCCACAGCCCGGTGACCGCTTC
>DMNK01000107.1:4077-10597 GCA_003453695.1 Acidimicrobiaceae bacterium
CGGCCGCCGCCGAAAAAAGAGCCTCCCAAGCCGGCCCCTTCCGACGAAGCCCCTGTACCGGTCCGTGCTTTCGCTACATGTAAAAGGGCACTCCTATCCCGAGGTGCACGAGGTTTGCGTAGATCGCTGTCTGGAATTGGACAGTGATCGGGAGCGAAGCGGTCCGAGGGTTCTCCCGATGCTCGTACCAACCGGCCCCATGCCGGACGGCGCTGTCGGCCAGGCGTACGACCGGTCCGAACGTCTGGATCACCATGGGAGCCCCGTCGGGAGCGAACGGAGGCGCTGGGACCGTCACGTCGACGATGCCGTGTTTCTGGAGAGCACCTCCGTAGCCCGCCTGGAGATCTCACTCGATGCCGAGCACCTCAACCAGGATGCTCGCCAGGGCCGGCAGTAGCAGCTCTGGTCGGGCGGCCGCCACCTCCCGTCCCACGAGCTCGGGGAGGTCGAAGGCCCAGATGCGCTCGTAGTCGTCATCGGTCAGTCCGGGGTCTTCATCGTTGTACGAGGCCATGCCCTCCCTCAGTTCTTGGGCATCGAGGCGCCGACCAAGGTGCGACGCCATCGGTCCAACTGGGGCCGCTGCGCCGAGAGCGGGAATCGGCTCCAAGGGTTGGCTGCCTCCGTGGGGCATGCGGAAGACACGCCAGGCGTACGGCGGGAGCGGATAGGGAGGTTCCACGGGTTGGCTCACGGGTGGCGTCAGTACCGGCGGTAGCGGTACGAGCTGTAGCCCGACCGGCGTTTCCGGGAACTCGACGTCCTGCGCCGAGCCGGCGCCCGGGGCGGCGGGCCAGGGGGGACTCGAAGATCGGCACTGCGGCCGGCAGGGGTCAGGAAGTACTCGCCGTCCTCGATCACGAGCAGGCCCATGTGGTTGAGGCGAGTAGCCGAAGCCACGAGCGACGACCGGATGTTGCTGCCGAGGCGTTTGAACCCAAGTTGCTCTCGGGCGAATCGGAACACCTCATCCTCCGCCCGGAGGCCACGTCGCAGGGCTTCGACGAGCGCCGCCTGTTCCCGGGTGACCCGGAGGGTCTTGGACCGAACAGGCCGGACGTCGGGCCACTGTCCCGGGGCGTCGTCCTCGTCCAGGTCGTCGCCTTCACTCTCGGGTAGGAGTTCGAGGGCGTCGAGAACCCGCTCGAGCTGTCCGTCTGGATCACGGCGCCATTTCCGATACGGGATGCGAACGATGTACCACCCGGCACGTTCGAGGACGGCCTGACGCTCCAAGTCCTGGATGCGCAGGGCGCCGTGTTCGTCCTCGTGGTAGAGCTCGCCGTCGCATTCGACGCCGACCCTCATCCCGTCCTTCTCGCACATCAGGTCGATGCTGAAGCCGCAGGCGGGGTACTGATGGCGCACGGTCACGCCCCGAGTCCGCAGCCCTTCGGCCACGTCGACCTCGAATTGCGAGTCGGCTCGGACACCACGCCGGGAAACCCGCTGGCCGCCGCCTGCCTGGACCTCGGCGCAGTGAGACATCCACTCCCCCAGCGCACCGGGCCGATCACCGGCCATGCCGAAGGTCTCGATGGGGGCCGAGTGGAAGACGTGGATCTCGTCTCGAGCCCGGGTGAAAGCGACGTTGAGCATCCCCTGGATGTGGTCGGTGTCCATCTGGCGAGCAGAGAGGGCGGCACGGGGCATGACGTTGTCATCCCACGACAGCGAGTACAGGATCACGTCCCGCTCGTCACCCTGGAAACCGTCCGGGTTCACGACGACGATGTCGTGCTCGTCCCACTCCTCGGGGTCGATGGCGTCGGTGACCAGCTCCTTCACGAGAGCCACCTGCTCCTCGAACAGACACAACACCCCGATCGAGGCTCCGGAGTAGTCGGGGTCCTTCACCATGGAACCGAGGTGGTCTACGAGCGCTTGGGCCTCGGCCTCGTTCTCCTGGCTTCCGTTCGACACGATTCCATCTGGCACCCGGTGTAGCTGAACCACCGGCTGGTCCGGGGACCCGAAGCGCTTGTTGTGCACGTCGGTCATGACCCGAAGTCGGCCGCCGTACCACCGCCGGTTCGAGAAGTCGATGATCGGCGGCAGCGACCTGAAGTGCTCGTCAAGGAGCACTTCCTCCTCGGCCCGGACCCCGGCGAGGGTGAGGAGCGACTGGCGGAACGGGTGCAGCCGTTCGTCCGGGTCGAGCGTCTGCATCCCGAACTGCTGCCAGGCCTCGAGAGCGATCTGCTGGCTCATGAAGGCGAAGCGCTGGGACTGCATCTGCTTCGTGTCGCCGAAGATCGCCATCTTGTTGGCCCGGTACACCATGGGCACCACCGATGGCAGGTCGACCTGGGAGGCCTCGTCCACGATGACCACGTCGAACAGCTCGGCCACGCACGGGAACAGGCGGGCCACGTCGTCGGGCGACACGATCCACACGGGCAGGATCCGAAGAAGCTTCTGGGCCTGCTCGAGGTTCTTCTTCATCCGGTCGAAGAACGAGAAGTTGCGATGCGAACGCTGGTCTCGGCGAAGCGCCGCCTGCAGTTCCCGCACGACCTGCCGGTCGCCCCGGTTGGCCACCGCTACTCCCCGCTCGAGACCCACCTGGAGCAACGACTGCGACAGCCTGAGCAACTCGTCACGGCGGGCGCTGGCCCGTTCGGCCACTTCGTCGGTGGTCCGAGGAGCGATTCGGCGGGCCCGGCGCAGCGTGCTCCGGGTGCGCCAACTGGCGGCGAGCCGGCGCAGGTGCCGGGCCGTAGCCAGTTCCTGGTCGGCCTGCACGACCTCGGCCTCGGCGAGCACGGCGGTGGCGTAGGCGGAGGCATCGTCGAGGCGCTCGTCGGCCGTCCTCTGGAGGCGACTGCCGAGAACGCTGTAGTCCCCCTCGACCTCCGAGGCGGCACGGCGCTTGTCCACCCGGTCGAGCCGCTCGAGCAGTTCCCGCTTCGAGTCCCGGTCGTGACGCAGCAGCGTCATGGGCAGCTCCGGGAGATCGAGTTCTCGCAACTTGGCGTCCACCACCTCGAGCGCCTTGTCCTTCTGCGAGGTGATGAGCACCTTCTTGCCGGTGGCTGCCAAGTGGCAGGCCAGGTTGGCGATCGTGAGGCTTTTGCCGGTCCCGGGCGGGCCCTCGACCCGCAGCACGTGGGTCGAGGGGTCCTCCAAGACGAGAGCCACCCGGCGCTGGGCTCGGTTGGAGGGGAACGGGAAGACGATGCGGGCGGCGTCGATCTGTTCATTCGTGATGTCGAGCTGTGGCTGGTCGCCGGCTCCTTCGACAAGAGCGGTGAGGGCTTGGCACGACTCGCCGTTGGCGGCGATCTCGTCGAGATCACTGCGGAGGAAGTAGCTCGTCTTGGGGGCGACGAAGAGTGCCGCCTGGTCGATGACCTGCAGGGCCGAGCTTCGGCGTGGTTTCGTTGGTGGTCCAACCAGGCTCCCATCGAGGGAACCCTCGATCTGGAGCGACGGCAGCTCCCGGGACAGCACCGCTACGAAGGCCTTCAACGACTCGGGCGTGAGAGGGAGCTCCGGGGTCTGCTCGAGCACCCTCGCCAGGGCCTCGTTGTGGGCTTCGGTGTCGGACTCGGTGCGGAACGGCAGCGAGTTGAAACGCACGGTTTCGTCGGCGGCTCGCACCTCGAGGTGGTCGCCGACGGCTGCGATCTCGACCGGCAGGGTGAGAAGCGGTCCCCGAACGGCTCGGTCCCGAGGGCAACCGACCACGTATGGGAACCCGTAGAGGACCTCACGCTCGTATGGATTCAGACGGGCCGTGCCGTGCATCTTGTGGACGGCGTCGTACAGGGGATGGTTCGGCCGGAAGGTAAGAACGGATCCCGGGCCGAGCATGACCTGTTCCCGGTCGAAGGCACCGCCGAGCCACACGAACTCATGCGCACGGCGGGTGTCGTCGCTCCACTGCGCAAACGGCGTCGCCGCTGTGCGCTGACGACGCAGGAGGTCGGCGTAAGTACGACAGAGCGCCGAGCGGAACCCGGCGTCGAAGGCCGGTCCGAACCCCTTCGGCTCCTTCATGGTTTCTTCGGCCCCCCTCGGTCCGCCGTGCTGCCCGTCAGGGCTCTCTGGTCACCTGCGCCGGCAGCGCCGGGACAGAGAGGTCCGGCATCGTCGCCGGTGTGCCGAGCCGCTCAACGCCGTCGCTCGGGACTGCCTCCCTGTCGGGAGCCTCGGTGAGAAGGTCGGCCAGTACCTGGTCGCCCGTCGGCACTCCGGCCTCCTGCCCCGGCTTCACCCGGGGCGCAGTCGGCAGCGCCGGCTTCAGCTCCTGCACCACACGGCCGTAGAACTCCTCGACGGTGTCGATGACCGAGTCGATGAAGCTGCCCCGGCCCCGGCCTCGCTTGGTGCCGGCCGAGCGGATGAGGGCCAGGCTCAGGTCCCGCAGCTCGGCTTTGGCATCGTCGAGGAGCGCTGTCGGGTCCTCGGCCACCTTGTCGAAAGAGCACGCCGGACCAGGGTGTCTCGAGTGCGCTGTCGTGGCCTGGATGAGCAGGTCAGCATGCGGGTCATGAAGCTGTCCGGTGAGCCACGTCACCTGTCCACGGGCCGTCTTCCGGCTCTTCGGGGCCTGCACTGTCAGGTGGCACGAAACTTTCCCGGCACGCAGGTCGGCCACCACGTCGATGGGGGCGATGGCGTTCGGAACGACGAGCGACCCCGTGAGACGGCCACTGCTCACGAGTTCGTTTACCTGTGCCTGCAGGCGCCCCGCCGGGTCGTCGAGGTCTTTGCGAGTCACGCCAGTTCGTACGTGCACGGCAAGATGCTGCGAGAGGTGCATGCCGACGAAGGACACGAGCTGGCCGAAGCGGCGCACCGTCTCGCTGACCATGGGTTCGCTGGAGCGGATGGTGCGGTTGGCCACCGAGTCCCGTACAGCCGGCCAGTTCGGTCCCATGTCCTCGAACTCGAGTGCGCCGGACTTGGGTTCTTCGAGATACCGGATGAACTCGGAGAGGATCCAGGCCTGGTCGGGGTCTGACACGGCGTGGTTGAGCTGCTCGATGAGGGCTTCGGTGTGGATCTCGCTCCACGACAGGTGGTGCAGCGCCACCTTCTTGGTCTTGCGCCGGTCGATGGTGAGCGGATGCACACCCGGCTGATAGGCGAGCTGGGTGCTGATCGTGACGACGGCGTCGTACTCCCGGGCCCGGGCCACCTCCAGGTAGTCCTCGACCTGGTTGGCTTGGAGCTGGTTGCGCCCGGTCTTCACCTCGACGAGCGCCGTCCAGGTCTTGTTGCCTCGCCCGAGCACCCGGATGAGCCCGTCGGGCCGGACCTTGCGGTCGCCCAGTACGAACTCGACCTCGATGAAACACTCGATGCTGCCGGCTGGCGCTCCCATGCGCATGGTGATCGCCCGGCCGAACTCCCGGACCGCACCGAGGACGGAGAGGAGCACTGAGGTCCCCCGCCGCTCCTGTTCCTCGGCCCCTGCGATCCCTGTAACCGGGATGAGCCGTGCTCGCTGCCACTTCTCCTCGGCACTGGCCACTGCCGAACCCCCTGCTCAGCGGGACTGCTGCGAGATGGTATCGGCAGGTTGTTGCACTGGGAAGGGGTCACTGCCCAAGCGTGAGATGCCTCCTCGCAGAAGGAACCGTCAGTTCGTGAGCCAGTCGAGGAGACGCTCGAGGGGGCTGGGGCGCCGACGGTGACGGCGCTCGTGGCAGGCGGGACAGAGCGCCCGCAGATCCTTGCGGTGTTCCCGTCCCAGGCGGCGGTAGGTGAGGTGATGCACCTCGAGTGACACGGTGGGCCGGCCGCAATCCCTGCAACGGCCGTTCGCCCGCTCGAGAGCGGACCGCCGCCGCAGTTGCCAATGCGGCGAGTGCAGGTATCGCCGGTAGGCAGCTTGGCGCTCGCGCCGGGCCCGACGGCGTTGTTCTCGCTGCTTCGCCCGCAGCCAGTCGTCGGCCACCCTGACCAGAGCGACGATCACCACCAACGGCACGAGCGCCAAGAGGAGGTGCGAGCTCACGACCTCCTATCGGCACGCAAGGTGCCCGGGCCAAAGCCCCGCCATGCCTACCTGGCGAGGAAGGTGACTACCGAAGCGACGGTCGTGTCGTTGAAGTGCTGGCCGTCGGGGTGGGAGCGGATGGCCTCGGCCAGCACGCTCCTGGGCGCCCCGGCGGGCAGGCGGCCGCTCAGATCACGGTGGACCCGGTCGACGGCCTGGGCCAGGTCCCTCATGGTGCGAAAGATCATGAGATCCAGAGTGGCACCGGTGGTGAGCGAAGGGGGGGACAACTCCGGGCCAGGCGGTTGACGCCAGACACAAGGAGCGGTACCCGGCCCACGCGCTGCCGTCGGCTCGGCCGGCTCGAGGGCGAGCTCCCGCACCAGTTCGTCGAGGGGCCGGGGGTAGACCCCGTCGTCCTTAGGCGAGGCCGCTTCGGCCTGCACCCCACACCTGTCGGTGCTGGTCACCGCCCCTGGGAGAGCCATATCCACAGGCTCTCGGACGCTTGTAATGTCTCCACTCTGGATCGTGCGTGCAGGAGGACCGTGGTCACCTCCCGTTCCC
>DMNK01000107.1:10754-15837 GCA_003453695.1 Acidimicrobiaceae bacterium
CGTGGTCACCTCCCGTTCCCACCGGCGCGGAGACTCCCCACATCACCCCGGGGCGGGCGTCTGGTCAGCGCGGAGACCTGGGATAGCAGCGCGGGGACTCCGCTCGAGCTGCCCGACGTCGCCGGTCGCCGGCCCGTCGGGTGGCGGTCGGTCGACGGCGAGGTGCTCGTCGACCTCTTGAGCGGGACGCCAGACGGTGGGCGCTGCGGTGGGGCCTGTCGGTCCAGGAGCTGTCGTGAGCGAGCGGGCACTTCTCGATGCTGCGCTGGTGCGCCGGCGGCGGCCTGAGATGGGGCTGTCGGTACGGACGGTGTCGGGAGAACTCGGCGTCACCGCAACGATGTACACGGCGCTCGAGAACGGCCACGGCCACGACGTGGTCACGCTCGACACGGTGCTGCGCCTGGCTCGAGTACTCGGCACCACCGTGGAGGCGTTGCTCGTCGACGAGGTGGAGGAACCGAATGCCGTCGACGAAGAAGACGACCCGGCCCGGTTAGGTGCAGTGCTCGTGGCCGTGGGCAAGCTCACCCCGGTCGGCACCCTGATCGAGGTGCTCGACTGGCCACTCGACCCGATTGCACCGAGCTGAGATCCGGTTGGCCCAGGCGCTCGCTGTCTGCGGTATGTCCCTGCGCCGGAACGGCCACCAGCTGGCCATCGTCGGTACTGTCGACGCCGTCGACAGCGCCACGCTGGAGGCGGCAGTGCGCCGGCATCTGCACCGAGACCATGTGTCGAATACTGAAGCCCGGCTCCTACGCCAGGTCGAGCACGGCGACGTTCCCACCGAGCCGTCGAATCACGAACGGGTGGGCTTGCAGACGCTGGTGAATGCCAGGCTGGTGTCCTTCGGCTCCCCCACAACCAAGAGCACCGAAGCCCCGATCATGCTCAGCGAGGACGTGCGCTTCAGCCTCATGCTGGACGAGGACCCGGACGCTTCGGTGCCGTCCCGGCGGCGCCGGCGTTCAACAGCGACGGTGGCGGGGGCGACGGCCAACCGTCGAGGGCAAGGTCATGTCGGATGAGAGCCTCGGGGATGCCCTCAGCCGACCCCGGGGTCTACCTCGTCCGACGGCGCATGAAGGGGAACCTCGGCACCAGGACACGTTCGCTGGCAATCAGGTCCTCGGGCCGGTAGCTCCGGCGGCGCTCGCCTGTCAGCCAGCTCCACATGACGAGATCGTCATCCTGTGCCGGGAGCCGGCCCGTCAGCTTGCCCCACAGGTCTCCCTGCCCTGCTTGAGAGCCTCGGCCAGGTCGGGGACCGAGTTCCTGTGGCGGAGCTGCAGCAGGTGGACCTTGAAGGCGAGTTCGTGTTGCTCTCGAGCTCGGGCCAGACGAAGTGCCTCATGCCAGTCCGTCGCCAGGTTCCAGTACACGTCCTCCTGCACGCCGAAATAGGAGAGCACAGAAAGGAGCTGTCGAGGCACAAACGACGGCTGGGCGGGCATAAGCGACTACCCGTAGGCCGGGAACTCGTCGCCGAAGACGATGCGCCACTGTGCGATCGCCGTCTTGTGGTCGCCCGTAGCCTCTGCCCTCAACGCCTTGGCGGCGTGTGTTTCGGCAGCCTCCATCGCCTGCTTGGCGTTCGCCCGCCGAGTGCTGAGCCAGCCCATGTAGTCGTCGAGAGCGCCGCCGAATGCGGGGTCGGACGCCGAGATGTTGGCGTGCTTGAAGAAGGCCTGACACGTCTCCCTCGAGTTGGACCCGAGCGAGGAGAAAGTGTTGGCGGCCATCACCTCGAGGTGGAAGGACTTGAAATACCTCGAGTGCTCCCGGTTCCATCTCCGGAGCATCCGGACAAGGGGCTTCAAGTAGCCGCCCAAGTCCTGGTTCTTCTGGGCCAACCAGGTCTCGTGGTAGTCGGGGTTGGTGGAGATCCACTTGCCGTCGCCGGCGGGCAGCAGGTAGCCGCCTCCAGAGCGAGGCAGCACCGGTGCGATGTCGACGTGAGGCTTCTGCTTGTAGAAGAGGCGCACTGCTTGGCCACGAGCGCCAACCACCTCGACCTGGTACTCATCGAGGGCGTCACGGACCCGGTAGAGGAACTTGCGGGAGTTCCCGTAGTACTTGCTGTAGACCTCCTGGGCGTCTCCGAAGACGGCGAGCACGTCAACGTCCTCGAGCGGACGGATGATCGTTTCCCGTCCTGCCGATCCGATCAGTTTCGTCTTTTGCAAGGGCATATCCGACGAACCTGGAAACGCCTTCTCCAAGTAGCCGTGGCAGGTCTCACGGCGGGACTTGACGAGATCTCTCTGCGTGGATGTCAAGGTGAGCTTGGCTTTGAACTCGTCGAAGGCCTTGGCCGTTGTTGTGGCCATCAGCGTGCCCTCGTGGCATCCACGGCGTAGCTCTGGCGACCTCGTTCGATGTTCCCCCGGCCTCGCCAGTAGGCGTAGAAGGCCGGTAGGTCGGCGGCGGCGTTGGCGTCGGCGAGGCGCTTGGTGAGCTCGGCCAAGTGCTGGCGGGCTTGCTCCGCATCGAGGGTTGGCAGGTCGATCAGGCGGAGCTGGCGGGCGTCGGTCTGGATGCTCAGGTAGGCGTTGCCCGAGGCGTGGGCGTTGCTTACCCGCTTGGCGGCCCCGACGGCGGTGAGCACTGCGCCGAGGCCGGCAGCGGCCAGCGCCTCGGCTCCAGCCGGCACCCGAGCAGCAGCGTCGGCCAGGCCCGTTCCACCGGAGATGGCGGCCAGGACAGCCGCCGGCAGACCAACGACGAGCCCGAAACCACGCCAGAACTTCGCCTGCTCGAACTGCGTCTGTCCGCTGTACTTGGCGCTCTCCTCGATCCGTTCGAGTTCGTCGCTGATGGCGCCCTTCTCCATCAGTGCTCCTTGCGCACTCCCTTGAAGGGGGTGCCGTCCTCTTTGCCGTCCATGAATTCGCCGGTCTCGCTGTTGCGCTTGGTCCAGGTCTTGGTTTTCGGGTTGAAGACCTGGCTCCGGTCACGCACCTCGCCCTCCCGGTAGTCCTTGCCCGTGTTCTTGGCCATCTGTTCACCTCCTCGGCTCACAAGATGCAGCAGGGCCCCGGCATGTCATCCGAGGCCCTGCTGTTGCTGACTGCTTGCTAACTCGTCTATGTCACCGTTCGCGGATTGGAGTGTCATTGACCGCGGTTGTGCGCGTCATCGTGCGCGGAACTCCGACGTCACCTGGCGCGGTTTCTCACTACGAGCAGCCGCTGGTGGTGCCGCAGCTCGAGCACACGTAGCAGGACCCGGCGCGCTGCATGACCATGCCGCACTGGTAGCAGAGCGGAGCGTCACGCTGCTCCGCCCGGGGGCTCGGTGCCTCGGCCGAGGAGGTCGTGCCGTACGTCACGCCCTCGGTGGGGAGACGGCTGGGCGGCACGGGGCTCACGCCGGCGTCCTCGACGAGGTCCTGCTCCAAGGTGGCGGCCTCCTCCACACCGGGAAGCGTGGGCTGGACCCGCTCAGAGGTCGACAGCACCCCGAGGTCCTCGCGGGCTTCACGGCCCAGGTAGTCGAGGGCGAGACGGCGGAAGATGTAGTCCACCAGGCTGGTGGCGATGCGGAGGTCGGCGTCGTCGGTGATCCCCGCCGGCTCGAAGCGCATGTTCGAGTATTTCTGCACGTAGGTGGCCAGCGGGACGCCATGCTGAAGGCCCAAGCTGATCGAGATCGAGAAGGCGTCCATGATGCCCGCCAGGGTCGATCCCTGCTTCGACACCTTGATGAACACCTCACCGGGACGGCCGTCCTCGTACTCCCCCACGGTGACGTAGCCCTCACAGTCGGCCACCCGGAAGGCGAAGGTCTTGGACTGGCGCCGGCGGGGCAGGCGTTCGCGGACCGCGCCCACGACCACGGTGTCGCTCGGTCGCTGCCGCTCCTTGGCCAGAGCCGTCTCGAGCTCGGCGATGCGGGCGGCGATGACACGGTCCTTGGCCTCTGCCTCGGAACCGGCCGGAGCGAAGTCGCCACCCTCGCCGACCAGGGCGCCTTGTTTCTTGGTGGTGGACAGCGGCTGAGCCACCTTGCAGTTGTCGCGGTAGATGGCGATGGCCTTGATCCCGAGCCTCCAAGCGTCCAGATGGAGCTGCTCCACGTCCTCCACGGTGACGTCCTCGGGCATGTTCACCGTCTTGGAGATGGCACCGGAGATGAAGGGCTGCACAGCACCCATCATGCGGACATGGCCTGAGTAGTGGATGGTGTTGTCACCCATGGAACAGGCGAACACCGGCAGGTGCTGCGGCTGGACGTGCGGGGCGCCCACGATCGTCTTGTGCTCGTCGATGTAGGAGACGACGTCCTCGACCTGCTCCGGTGAGTAGCCGAGCCGAGCCAGGGCACGGGGAATCGTCTGGTTGACGATGGACATGGTCCCCCCGCCGACCAGCTTCTTTGTCTTCACCAAGCCGAGGTCGGGCTCCACACCCGTGGTGTCACAGTCCATGAGCAGGGCGATGGTTCCCGTCGGGGCCAGCACGCTGGCTTGCGAATTGCGGACGCCGTACTGCTCGCCGAGCACGACCGCGTCTTCCCACGCTTCTTGGGCAGCCGAGAGCAGTTCCGTGGGAACCAGCTCCTCGTCGATCTTGGCGACCTCGGCCCGGTGCATGTGCAGGACGTCGATCATGGCCTGGCGGTCGGCGTGGTAGCCGGCGAACGGACCCATGCGCGCCGCAGTGCGGGCGGAGACGGCGTAGGAGTGGCCCGTCATGAGCGCCGTGATGGCGCCGGCCCAGGCCCGGCCCTCGTCCGAGTCGTAGGGCAGGCCCTGCGCCATGAGCAGGGCACCGAGGTTGGCGTAGCCGATGCCGAGCTCCCGGTACCGGCGGCTGTTCTCGGCGATCTTCTCGGTCGGGTAGTCGGCGTTGCCCACCAGGATCTCCTGGGCGGTGAAGACGACCTCGGCGGCGGCCTTGAACCCGTCCACGTCGAAGCTCCCGTCCTCGCCCAGGAACTTGAGCAGGTTGATGCTGGCCAGGTTGCAGGCGCTGTTGTCGAGGTGCATGTATTCCGAGCAAGGATTGCTCCCGTTGATACGGCCCGCATTCGGGGCGGTGTGCCAACGGTTGATCGTCGTGTCGAACTGCATGCCGGG
>DMNK01000107.1:16050-16271 GCA_003453695.1 Acidimicrobiaceae bacterium
TGCCGGGGTCGGCGCACTCCCATGCGGCGTGGGCGATCTGCCTGAACAGGTCGCGAGCCTTGATGGTTCGCACCGGTGAGCCGTCGGAACGAGCCAAGAGCGCCCAGTCGGCGTCGTCCAGGACCGCCTGCATGAACTCGTCGGTGACCCGCACAGAGTTGTTGGCGTTCTGGTACTGCACCGAGAAGGAGTCGGCACCGTCCAGGTCCATGTCGAAGCCG
>DMNK01000107.1:16470-16636 GCA_003453695.1 Acidimicrobiaceae bacterium
TCGAAGCCGGCGTCGCGCAGCACCCGGGCCTTGCGCTCCTCGAGGGCCTTGCACCAGACGAAGTCGGCGATGTCGGGGTGATCGGCGTCGAGGATGACCATCTTGGCGGCGCGCCTGGTCTTGCCACCGCTCTTTATGGTGCCAGCCGAGGCGTCGGCGCCGCGCA
>DMNK01000107.1:16860-33998 GCA_003453695.1 Acidimicrobiaceae bacterium
GCGTCGGCGCCGCGCATGAAGGACACCGGGCCGGAGGCGGTGCCCCCGCCTTGGAGGTGCTCCATGGATCCCCGGATGCGAGACAGGTTGACCCCGGCCCCGGACCCACCCTTGAAGATGATCCCCTCTTCCCGGTACCAGTTGAGGATGGAGTCCATCGAGTCGTCGACGGACAGGATGAAACATGCCGAACCCTGCTGCGGCACTCCCTTTACGCCGATGTTGAACCACACCGGTGAGTTGAAGGCGGCCCGCTGGGTCACGATGACGCGCTTGAGCTCGTCGCGGAAGGCGTCGGCCTCGGCGTCGTCGACGAAGTAGCCGTCCTTCGTGCCCCAGTCGGCGATGGTGTCGACGATCCGGTCGATCACCTGCTTGAGCGACGTCTCTCTCTCGGCGGTGCCGGGGGTGCCCCGGAAGTACTTCTGGGCGAGAATGTTGGTGGCGTTCAGGCTCCAGCCGGCCGGGACCTCGACGCCCACCTGCTCGAAGGCGACCTCCCCGGTGCGGTAGTCGGTGATCCGGGCGTCACGCCGCTCCCAGAGAAGCTCGTCATAGGGATGGACGCCCTCGGTCGTGAAGTGTCGCCGGATCCCGATAGCGGTCCGCTGCGGTGCGATGGCCACGTTCTCCCACCCCTTTTCGTCGTCTCCAGCCTACGCTCCGGGTGGCCGAACAGAGCCGGTGAATCTGCCCCTGAACCACAAGATGTTGTGGTTCCCCCATCGGCCGCCACAAGATGCGGGGCACATTACAGCACTGTAGTTACCGGGGTGTCAACGCCCGGGCCGGGATTGCCGCCCAGGTCGGAGGGCGTTCGCGAAGGTTTGCAATCGTGCGCCGCTTCACGTGTCGGGCCGGTCCGGCGGGCCCCGGTAGCGTGCGCCGCCGATGGCCTGCGTGGTGGCGGTCGACGCCGGGACGACCGGGGTCCGCTCGGTGGCCGTCGACGAACGAGGGCGGGTCCTGGACGTCGCCTACCGCGAGCTGACCCAGTACTTCCCCCGGCCCGGCTGGGTGGAGCACGACGCCCTCGAGATCCGCGATCACGTGCTCGCCACCCTGGCAGAGGTGAGCGAGCGCCAACGACAGGCCGGTCGCCCGGTGGCCGCCATCGGGATCACCAACCAGCGCGAGACGGTGGTGGCCTGGGACCGGCGCGCGGGCCTCCCCCGCCACCGGGCGCTGGTGTGGCAGGACCGGCGCACCGCCCCGCGCTGTGACCAGTTGCGGGCAGACGGCCACGAAGAGCTGGTGCGCCGGCGCACCGGTCTCGTGCTCGACCCCTACTTCTCGGCCACCAAGATGGGATGGCTGCTCGTGGAAGGTGGCGTCGAGGCCGACGACAACCTCGCACTGGGGACGGTGGACGCCTGGGTGGCGTGGCACCTCACCGGCGGCCCAGCCGGCGGCGCATTCGTCACCGATCCCTCCAACGCCAGCCGCACACTGCTCTACGACATCGCCCGGCACGACTGGGACGCGGAGCTGGGTGAGCTGTTCGGCGTCCCCCTGCACGCCCTTCCTCGCGTCGTGCCGACCTGCGGCACGGTGGCGCCCGTCGCCGGACCGCTCGCCGAGAACGGACGAGCCCTGGCCGGCGTACCGGTGTGCGCCTTGGCAGGCGACCAGCAGTCGGCGCTCTTCGGCCAGGCCTGCTTCGAGCCCGGTGCCGCCAAGGCCACCTACGGCACGGGCACCTTCGTGCTGCTCAACGTGGGCGGACAGGTGCCCGAGCCCAGAGAGGGCCTGCTCACCACCGTGGCGTGGGATCTCGGCGGGCATGCCGGCGGCGCCGACCCCGTCTACGCCCTGGAAGGGGCGGTGTTCAGCACGGGGGCCGCCATCCAGTGGCTGCGCGACGGGCTCGGGATCCTCGGGCAGGCCGCCGACGTGGGACCGCTCGCCGCCACCGTCGCTCACAGCGAGGGCGTCTACGTCGTGCCTGCCTTCACGGGCATGGGCAGCCCGTGGTGGGACCCGTACGCCCGTGGCGCCATCGTGGGGCTGAGCCGGGGACTGGGCCGGGGGCACGTGGCCCGGGCGGTCGTCGAGTCGATCGCCTTCCAGGTACGTGACGTGGTCGACGCCATGCGCCTCGCCGGAGCACCGGTCGAGACGCTGCGCGTGGACGGCGGAGCGTCGGTGATGGACCTGCTGTTGCAGCTTCAAGCCGACCAGGTGCGGCTGTCGGTGTGCCGCTCGGAGAGCGCCGAGGCCACGGCGCTCGGTGCAGCCACGTTGGCGGGCCTCGCCACCGGCATGTGGTCGTCGCTCGAGGAGCTGTCGTCGCTGTGGCGGGCCGATGCCGTGTTCGAGCCCAAGGCGAGCGCCGTCTCCGCCGACTCCGCCCATGCCGGATGGTTGGGCGCCGTCGACCGGGCCCGCGCCTGGGCGAGGGAGTCCGCTGGAGCGGGCGGATCGGGGAACTGAGCGGTTGGAGGCCGGGCGAGGCCCGGCAGCCCGCCCCGGTGCCTATTCCACCTCGGCCACCCGGCGACCCCAGTCGGCGAGCACAGCGCGATAGCGAGCGTCGAAGTCGTCGTAGGCCCGCCGGAGCTCGCCACCGGGCCAACCGGCGGGGAGGAGCGGTTCGGGCAAGAGCGGATCGGCCTGCAGGTGGCGCAGGACGGCCGCCGACAACACGAAGCCGGGTGCGAGCTGCTCAGGCCCGCTCGGCGTCGTGACCGCCATCTCGTCGACGAACCCCCGGGCACGATCGGCCCATCCGTCCACATCCCATAAGCGCCTCGCCAAGTCGCCGGCATCGGCGACCGGCCGCCCCACGAAGCACGTTGCACCGTCGAGCGCGCCGTCCGGGGCTTCGCCGAGCGTCTCGTCGGGGGCCTCGCCGAGCGCACCGTTGAGGAGGCCCGGGTCGAGGGCCAGGTTGTCGGGGCGGGTCCACACCCCGAGGCGCAGTTCGGCGAGCCGGGCGGCGGTGAGGGCCCGGCGCCGTTGACTGCGCACGTCGGCGGTGTCCCCCACTCCCGTCAGCACGACCACGTGCCAGCCCCCCGTCCAGGGCCCGGTCTGCCCGGCGCGGCTGGTTGCCTGGCGCCGCTGCCGGGCCAACAGGTGCCCGGCCAGGCGGTATCGCCCCGTTCCGTCAGTAGTGGCTTCACCAGAGGCGACCATGCGGCTCAGCGCCACCCGCGCCCGGTTGGGGTTGATCCCGAACACGCCGGCCATGCGGACCAGATGGGCCACGGGGAGCTCCGGCGGCTCGGCGCCGAGCAGCGTGCTGGCCAAGACCGACCGGGCGGTCAGCGGCCGCTCCTCCCTCTGTTCCACCCTCTGTTCCACCCTCTGTTCCACCCTCTGTTCCACCCTCTGTTCCACCCTCGTTTCGCCCCTATTACGATCTTGCACCAACTGTCACCAACGTGTAATAATAGGCACGATGACCGCCACCATGGTGGCTGCCCAAGAGGTCCGGCCCCAGGTCCTGCCCACCGAACGCCTGCAGGCCAACGGCGTCCCCATCCCGGCGTTGCGCGCCGACCTGCGTCGAATCGACGGCTGGGGGAACGCCAGGAGCGTCGCCGCAGTGTGGCTGTGGATCGTGGCCATGGTGGGTCTAGCCGTGTGGTGGGACAACCCCGTCGGCTACGCGATCGCCTTCGTGCTGATGGGGCCGGTGTACGTCCGGCTCGCCATCCTCATGCACGAAGCGGCACACAGGCTCCTCTTCTCCGACAAGCGCCTCAACGACTGGGTCGGGACCTGGCTGGTGGCCTATCCGGCGTGGACGCCCATCTCCTTCTACCGGCGCGCCCACTTCGCCCACCACCGCGAGGAGTTCGGCCCCGACGAGCCCGACATGGACTTCTACGGCGGGTACCCCTGCACGCGGCGCAAGCTTCGTCAACGCCTCACACGCGACGCCGTCGGCATCTCCGGGTGGAAGAACTTCGTCAACCTGGTGAGAGCGGTGCGCTACCCGCGGGCCAGGCGGGTCGTGCTGAGCATTCTCGGCGTCCAGGCGGTGTTGTGGACGGTTTCGTGGGCCGCCACCGGCAAAATCTGGATCTACCCGCTTCTGTGGTGGCTGCCGTGGATGACCCAGTGGCGCGTCCTCAACCGCCTGCGCTCCATCGCCGAGCACGGAGGGCTCGAGGCCAGCAAGGACCGCAGGGTCACCACCCACCACGTCCGGCAGTCGTGGTTGCCGAGCTTCTGGCTGGTGCCCTACAACACCGGATGGCACCTTGCCCACCACGTCGACATGGGCATTCCGTGGCGCAACCTTCCCCGCTTCCACGAAGAGCTCGTCCAGGCCGGGTACGTCACCGTCGGCCTGACCTACCCGAGCTACCGGGCCCTGTGGGGAGCGCTCGCTTCGGCCTGAGGCGCTCGCTCGTCCAGCAGTACGAGCGTTCGGGGCCCGCATGCCCGTGTTCGCCAGGGGGTGGGCCGTAGGCTTCGAGCGTGGCCGGCGTGTTGGAACTCGACGGCCTGCGGCGTCGGTTCGGCACGGTCATCGCACTGGACGACCTCAGTTTCTCGGTGCCGTCGGGCCAGGTGTTCGGCTTTCTCGGCCCCAACGGTGCCGGGAAGACCACCACCATGCGGGCCATCTTCGGTCTCACCGACCTCGACGCAGGATCGGTTCGGTGGAAGGGGTCCCCGGTGGCCCCCTCAGAACGGCGACGCTTCGGCTACATGCCCGAGGAGCGAGGCCTCTACCCGAACATGCTCGTGGCCGAAGAGCTCGAGTACCTCGGCCGGCTGCACGGGATGGACAGGGTGAGCGCCGTCTCCGCCACCAAGCAGTGGCTCGAGCGCCTGCAGGTGGACGACCGAGCCACCAGCAAGGTGGAGACGCTGTCCCACGGAAACCAGCAACGGGTGCAACTGGCTGCCGCCCTGGTGCACGACCCGGAGGTCCTGGTGCTCGACGAACCGCTGGCGGGCCTCGACCCAACCGGCATCGACGCCATCGGTGCCGTGCTCGTGGAGCAGGCGCACGCCGGGCGGTGCGTGCTGTTCTCGAGCCACCAGCTCGACCTGGTCGAGGACCTGTGCGAGTCCGTCGCCATCATCGATCACGGCCGCCTGGTGGCGCGAGGCGGCGTCGACGAGCTGGCCACCAGCGGGCCGCGACGTCTCACCGTCCGGGTGGAGGGAGATCGCTCCGGAGCGTGGGCTCGATCACTGCCCGATGTCACGATCTCGGAGGTCGACGGGGGCGAGGTGCGGCTCGTCCTCGACCCGTCAACCGACAGCGACGCCGTGCTGGACGCGGCCCGGGCCGCCGGACACGTCACCCAGTTCGTCTTCGAACGCCGCCGGCTGTCGGAGGTCTTCCGTGAGGCGGTGAGCCGGTGAAGGCCTGGCCCGTTGTCGCCGGCGCTCTGGTCCTCGTCATCGTGATCCGGGTGGGGCTGCAGAGGCGGTGGCAGCGCCGGGGTCAGGATCGACACCGGCCCTCAGCGCTCGCCGTCCTCGTGAGGCAGCTGGCGGACAGGGCGGGTCGGGCCGACAGAAAGATCCTCGGCGACACCGGTCTCGTTGCCGGGCGCGAGATCCGTGAGCGAGTGCGAGGCCGCGTGTTCCGCGCGGTCACGCTCATCCTCTTCGCCGTGGTGGCCGCCGCCATCGTCATCCCGACCTTCAACTCCGGTTCGACCAAGCGCGAGAACGTGGGAGTCGTGGCCGGCTCGGCGACGCTCGACACCGAGATCCACGTCCTGGCCAAGAGGGTCGGTCTGTCGGTGTCCCTCGTCCACGAGCGGGACCGGCAGACGGCTCGTCAGTCGTTGAGCGCCGGTTCGGTCGCCGTGGTGGTGGACGGCGGGGGGAAGATCGTGGTGGACAAACCGGTGTCGGCCACCGACACCTCGGCCTCGGCACGCTTCGTCCGGTCGTTGTCCACCACCCTGGGCATCCAGCGCGCCTTCGCCCAGGCCGGCCTCACCGAGGAGCAGGCGACTGCCGTCGAGCAGGCCAGGCCGTTGCCCGTCGAGAGCGTCCATCCCGGCAAGAAGACGCGGACGACGGCCGAGGCGACGGCACTGCTCGGCGTCATCCTCATCTTCATCGTCCTTACCCAGTACCTGACCTGGACGCTCATGGGCGTGATGGAGGAGAAGGCGAGCCGGGTGGTGGAAGTCCTGCTCGCCACGGTCCGGCCCATCCAGCTGCTCGCCGGCAAGGTGACGGGCATCGGCGTCGTCGCCATGGTGCAGGCCGTCGCCCTGGCGGCCTTCGCGCTGGTGTTGGCAAAGGCGGTCGGATCGAGCCTGGTGCAGGGGGCGGCGCCCCTCGTGCTGACAGCCTCGCTGGTGTGGTTGATCCTCGGCTACGCCTTCTACAGCTGGGTGTACGCCGCCGCCGGATCGACGGCCGAGCGACAGGACCAGGTGCAGAGCCTGGCACTGCCCCTGAGCGCGCCGCTCGTCTTCGGCTACATCGTGTCGCTCACCGGCGTGAGCTCGGGCAATGCCTCGGTGCTCGTGAAGGTCCTCGCCTACCTGCCGCCCACGGCCCCTTTCGCCATGCCGACACTGGTCGGGTTCGGGGAGGTGAACTGGTGGCAGTTCCTCCTGTCGGTCGTGTTGAGCGTGGCGTGCACCGTCGTGGTGGCGCGCCTGGCGGCGCTGGTGTACCGGACGGCCGTCCTTCGAACCGGTGGACGGGTGCGGCTCCGCGACCTGCTTCCGGCGCTCTCCAGCTGAGCACCGTCGACAGGGAAGCCGCCGGGCAGGCGGCCGCCGACGGCGCCGGTCAGGCGGCCGAAGTGGACGACGCCGCGGCGCGCCGGGGAGGCAACGGCGGCGGTGGGAGTGACGAGGGCCCGGCCGGCGGTGACGCCTCCACCGAGGCCACCTCTGAGCCGCCCACCACCCCGTGGCGCTTGGCGTAGCGGTCGATGTACTCCTGGGTGGTGAGCGTTCGGATCTCGAACATCAACTCGTCGGTCAGCACCCGAAGCGCCATGGGGTCGGCGGCGTCGGCGCGCTCGTAGCGCGACACGTCGAGCGGGGGGCCGAACCGCACCGTCACCTGCTTGAAGGGCCTGGGCAGGTTGGAGCCGGGGTGCTGCACCTCGGAGGTCCCGACCAACCCCACGGGGACGACCGGCACCCTGCACCCGATGGCCAGGCGCGCCACACCGGTGTGCCCTCGATAGAGCCGGCCGTCCGGCGAGCGGGTCCCCTCCGGGTAGATGCCGAGCACCCCGCCGGACTCGAGCACGTCACGCGCCGCCGCCAACGCCCGCTCCGAGGCGCTCCCGCCCTCGCGCCGCATGGGGATCTGCCCCACCGCCCGGAAGAACCACGCCGTCTTCCACGAGTCGAAGTACTCGGCCTTGGCCACGAACGTGACGCGCCTGCGGACGACGAGCGGAAGGAAGAAGGAGTCGAGGAAGCTCACGTGGTTGGGGGCGAGCACCACGGGCCCCGTCGCCGGGATCTGCGACGCGCCCTCCACCCGCACCCGCCACAACAGGCGGAAGATAGGCGTGAGCAGGATCTTCACCACCCAGTAGACCACCCCACGACGCTACCGCGCCGTCCACGACGCGAGAACGGCCGATGGTCCCTGTTCGCGCCGCGTTCACATTCGCGAACACCGGCCCGAAGGTGCCCGACTGGCGCCATCACCGGGGCCGCCACACGGCGATTGCTAGGGTCGCACAGGTGGCACGTCGTCTCACCGCTCGTGGTCAGCGGCGCCGACAGCAGCTGCTCGAGCTCTCCGCTCATCTCTTCGCCACCCAGGGCTATCACCCCACGTCGGTGGCCGACGTCGTCGAGGGCCTCGGCGTGGGCAAAGGCGTCTTCTACTGGTACTTCGCCTCGAAGGAGGAGCTGTTCCTCCAGATCCTTGCCGACGCCCAGCGCGACCTGCGCCGGGCCCAGCGCCAAGCCATCGCCGACGAGCCGGATCCGGTGCGGCGCATCGAGTCGGGCATCCGCACGGCCGTGACGTGGTTGTCGGTCAACCGTCACCTCTTCGTCCTTCTCGAGTTCGCTCGCACCGAGGAACGCTTCGCCCCGCTCATCCGCCAAGGCGAGGAGCAGGCGGTGGCCGACGCCCTGCCTCACGTGAAGGCCGGGATGGACGCCGGGCTCATCCGCCGTGAGGACCCGCTCGTCGTGGCGCACGCCATCTTGGGGGTGACCGACCAGCTCGCCCGGGTCCTCGTCCTCGAGAAGGGGCGGCCGGCCGACGAGGTCGCCGACGGTGCCGTCGCCTTCTGCCTGGGCGGCATCCTCGCTCCCGCCGCTGCGCAACGTCGTCTGGGCCGGACTGGTTGACTCCCGTGGCGGACCAGCCCCCACGATCCACGGGGCCTGCCAGAGTCGTTCAGGACCTCCACAGATTTCTCTGGTGCGATCCGCCTCGATGACCCTGTCGACCCCGCCTCGGCGCACCACTCCCGCCCGGCGCACGAGCCCCTACCGGGCCGGGCCCGAGCGCCGGGGCGGGCCCCGGAGCGAAGCAAGGCCCCGAGGCCGGGGCGGGCCCCCGCGCCGGGGACCCTCCAGTCCGCCGCAGCGGCGATCGCCGCCGCCTCTCGGCTCCCGGGCTCGGACGGCTCGTGCCGAGACGCTCCGACGTCGGCGCCGAGTCGTACGGATCCTGCTCGTGGCGCTAACCCTGTACGTCGTCATCCGCGTGGCCGCCTCGGAAGGCGGCAAGTCGAAAGGAGCGGCATCGGCAGCAGCCGGGACGAATACCGACGCGAGAACAGGCACAGCCGTCAACGCCCACGTGTTCGCCAACGGCGCCTGCCAGGCGTTCGCACCGACGCGCGGAGACAAGAACACGACGGTGTTCCTCGACGCCGGCCACGGGGGCCTCGACCCGGGCGCCCTGGGCACCACCGAGTCGGGGCAGAGTGTGAGCGAAGCATCCCTCACCCTGCCCATGGAGCTCGACGCCATGACGCTGCTCCGGGCGGACGGATACCGGGTGGTGGTGTCGCGTACCTCCGACACCAACGTGCTGCGGCTCGGCCCACAGGACGTCTCGGGTGAGGAACTGAGCCTGCAGGGCGCCCATGACGACGTGGCGGCGCGCGCCGTCTGCGCCGACGACGCCGGAGCGGCGGTGCTGGTCGGCATCTATCTCGACGCCGGCGCCAGCGCCAGCAACGCCGGCAGCCTGGCCGCTTACGACAGCGCCCGATCGTTCGCGGCACAGAACCAGCAGCTCGCCGCCGTGGTCGAAGGGGACGTGCTGTCGGCGATGAACACTCACGGGTGGCAGATCCCGAATGCGGGCGTCGTGCCCGACAGTCAGGTGGGCTCGGTGTCGGGCAACCCGGACCGAGGTGGCATCGCCGCCGAGGCCGCCGACTACGGGCACCTGCTCATGCTGGGCCCGGAACAGGCCGGCTACTTCTCCACCCCCAGCACCATGCCGGGCACCGTGGTCGAGCCGCTGTTCATCACCGACCCGTTCGAGGCCACGATCGCCGCCAGCGCCGCCGGTCAACAGGCCGTGGCTGCCGGCGTGGCCCAGGCGGTCGAGCAGTTCCTGTCGCCGGCGAAGAAGACCACGCCGACGACGGCCACCGCCGTCCGCTGAGCGCAGCCGGGAGGACTCCTACTGCAGCTTCGTCAGAGTGCGGCGCAGGTTGCGCACTGCCTGGCCGATGCGCTTCTCGTTCTCGATGAGCGCGAAGCGCACGTGCCCGTCGCCGCCGGGGCCGAAGCCGACTCCGGGCGAGGTGGCCACCTCGGCCTCAGACACGAGGTGCGAGGCGAACTCGAGGGAACCCATCTCCCGGTAGGGCTCGGGAATGGGGGCCCACACGAACATGGTGCCGAGCGGCCGGGTCACCGACCAGCCGATCCGGTTGAGCCCGTCGCACAAGGCGTCACGGCGCGCCATGTAGGTGGCGTTGACCTCCTTCGGGTACTCCGGCGCCTCGTTCATTGCCACGATGGCGGCGATCTGGATCGGCTGGAACGAGCCGTAGTCGAGGTAGCTCTTCAGCTTGGTGAGCGCGGAGACCACCTCGCGGTTCCCCACCAAAAAGGCGATGCGCCAGCCGGCCATCGAGAAGGACTTCGTCATCGAGTACAGCTCGACGGCCACGTCCTTGGCACCCGGTACCTGCAGGATGGAGGGTGGCTGATAGCCGTCGAAGGAGATGTCGGCGTAGGCGAAGTCGTGCACGAGCACCACGTCATGCTCGCGGGCGAAGTCGACCAGCCGGGTCATCCAGGGCAGATCGACGCACGTGGTGGTCGGGTTGTGCGGGAAGGAGAGCACGATCACCCGTGGCTTGGGCCAGGCCGAGCCCCACGATTCCATCAGGTTGTCGAAGAACGACTCCGAGGCCGACATCGAGTCGCTCGAGGCACCCGAGGCGCTCGAGTCGCCCTGACCGGCGCCGCCGGTCTCGCCCAGGCGGACCTGGCGCACCTCGGCGCCGGCGAAGAGCGGGGCATAGATGTGGATGGGGTACGACGGCGAGGGGACGAGGGCGCTGTCACCGGGCCCGAGCAGCACCCACATGAGGTGCGACAGGCCCTCCTTGGCGCCAATGGTGGTGACGACCTCCGTCTCAGGGTCGAGGTCGACGCCGAAACGGCGCAAGTACAGCGACGAGATGGCCTGACGCAGCTTGGGGATGCCGCGGCTGGCGGAGTAGCGGTGGTTTCGGGGGTTGCGCGCCGCTTCGACGAGCTTGTCGACCGCCACCGCGGGTGACGGGATGTCCGGGTTGCCGAATCCCAGGTCGATGACGTCCCTTCCGGCGCGACGGGCGGCCAGCTTCAGCGCGTCGATGTGCGCGAAGACGTAGGGAGGCAGCCCGTTGATGCGGCGGAATTCCATCGAGGAAGGTTACCGCCCAAGGCAGGGATTCAGTCCCGGTCGAGCTCCCCGCGCATGGCGGCCGCTTCGGCGAGCACCTCCGGCGGGACCGGCCACGCACACACCGCCCACGTGGCGCCGGCGCGGTCGATCTCCTCCAGCCACTCGAGCAGGGGCGGCAGCTCAGCGGGAACGGGGCCCGCCCAGGTCACCTCGGTGCGCGGGGCCAAAGCGGCGACCGCCGAAGGCTGGGCCCCCCACAGATTGAGCGCCACGCCGAGCTCGGCGGCCAGCTGGCTGGTGGCGGGCGACCCACCGCCCACCCACACTCGAATCCCGGCGTCGCGCAAGAGCCGACCTACGGCGCGCAGCTGCAGGCGCCGCCGATCGGCCGGCGTGTAGGCGATCCCGTAGGCCAGGTTCTCGGGCGCGCTCTCGGAGTCACCCGTGCCGAGCCCGGCGACGAGACGCCCCGGCGCCATGCGCTCGAGAGAGAGCAGTTCGGCGAGCAGCACGTCGTCGGGCACGAGACCCACCCGCGCCACGAGCGTGCCCAGCGCGATCCGGTTCGTCACGGCGGCAACGGCACCGAGCAAGGGGAACGCCGAAAGCGCCGGCCGCTCGGGCTGGCCCAGGGGCCACAGGTGGTCGAAGACGAACACCCCGTGGAGGCCGAGCACCTCGGCCTGCCGGGCCGCCTCGAGGGCGGCCTGAGCGTCGGAGCGGAACGAGGGGAGGGTGATGCCGATCCGCACCGATGAGCCCGTCAGATGCCGGCGCCCCGCCGATGGCCGAGCCCGGCCGCGTAGCGGTCGTCGTCGCGGGCGACGAGGGCGGCACCCACGGCACCGGCCTGCTCCCCCATGACCGCCGCCACGATGGGAATTTCCGGACGCCGGTCGGCACCCTCGAGCATCTCCGTGAAGCCCGCCCGCACGGCGTCGAGGAACAGGGGCATGACGGGCACCATCCCTCCGCCCATCACGATGACCTCAGGGTCGAGGACGAGGGCCAGATTGGACAGCCCGACGGCGATCCACCACCCCAATTCGTCCAGGACCGCCTGGGCCTCTTCGTCTCCGCCCGCTGCCGCCGCCGTGACGTGCTCGCCCCGCACGGCGTCGGGATCGTCGCCGGCCATGTGCACGACGGCGCCGAGACGTCCGGCGTGCGCCGCCTCCCTGGCCAGGCGGGCCAGCCCGCTGCCCGAGGCGAAGCGCTCCCAACAGCCGCGCTTGCCGCACGTGCAGCGCGGGCCCGACGGGTCCACCACCATGTGACCGATCTCGCCGGCGAAGCCCTGGGCGCCGCGCATGACGCGCCCGTCGCACACGATTCCGCCACCGATGCCGGTGCCCAGGGTCACCATCAAGGCGTGCCGGCGCCCGACGGCAGCCCCGAGCACCCATTCGGCGACGGCGGCGCAGGTGGCGTCGTTGTCGGCCACCACCGGCATGCCCACTCGTCGCTGCACCATCTGTGCCACGTCGAGGTCGTCGCCGGCGGGGAGGTTGGGGGCCAACCGGAGCCGGCCCGTGTCGTCGACGAGCCCCGGCATCCCGATGCCGAGCGAGCTGGCCGGTCCGAGGTCCGCCCCCTCCAGGCCCACTTGCAGCTCGGAGGCCAGCTCGGCCATCAGCGCAACCAGGGCGTGGGCGGCAGCGGGATGGCCGGCAGCGGAGGGCCCGGGATGGGAGCTGGCCCGTACCGCCTGCCCCACCACGGTGCCGTCGGCGTCGAGGGCGAGGCCGAGCATCTTGGTGCCCCCCACGTCGATGCCGAGGGTGACCGGCGGCGGGCCGGACGAGGACGTGACCACGGCGAGCTCGGTGCCCGCCAGGCTCAGGTGTGAAGCGAGGACTCGACCCGGACCTTGAGCTCCTGCAGGGCGGTGTGCATGATCCGGCTCTGGGCCCGGCGCTTGATGAACCCGGGGAGCGGCACCCGCAGCCCGATGTCCAAGGTATAGGTGACCTCGGTGCCGCCGTCGGGCGCCGGGTCGAAGCGATAGGAGCCGTCGAGCTTGGAGGTCAGGTCGCCGGCCGTCTGGTTCCACGCCAACTGCCGGGGCGATCCGGAGTAGTCGTAGGCCAGGGTGTAGCTCGTGCTCCGTCCGAAGGCGCCCACCCGCCAGCTGACCTCGAGGGGCCGGCCCTCCACGTCGCGGCTGTCCACGGTGACCTGCTTGATGTCGGCGGCCCACTCCGGGTAGCGCTCGACGTCGCTGATCACGGCGAAGCACTGCTCAGGGGGAGCCGACACGACCATGTGCATGACCATGTGCTCGGTGGCCTGTTCCGCCACGTGACCGCTCCTGTCCGCTTGTCGGGCCGCCCGGCCGGTTCAGCCTGGCACGTCGCCCAGGGCGGCAGCCAGCCTAGGGGCGAGCCGGTCGTAGTCGAAGAACTGCTCCGCTCTCCGACGGGCGGCCTCCCCCATGAGCCGGCGCCGCTCGTGGTCGGACAGCAGTGCCCGCACGGCGGCGGCGACGGCGCGCCACTGCGCCGGATCGTCCACGACCAGCCCGGTCTCACCTGCGGCGACGGCCTCGTCGGACCCGCCGCTCCGCCCGGCCACCTGGGCCACCCCGGTGGCGGCTGCCTCCAGGAAGACGATGCCGAAGCCCTCTTGCTCGAGGCCGGCCCAGCGGTTGCGACACGGCATCACGAACAGATCGGCGCAGCCGTACAGGGCCGGCAGGTCCTCGCCGGGCACCCGGCCGAGCAGGCGCGCCGCCACGCCCAGACGCCGGGCCACGGCCTCGAGACGGCTGCGGTCCCTGCCCTCTCCGCCGATCACGACGAGCAGCTCGGGGAAGTCCGTGGCCATCGAGGCGGCGGCCTGCAGCACCATGTCGAAGCCCTTGCGCCGCACCAGTCGACTCACCCCCAGCACGACCAGGGCATCGTCGGCGAGACCGAAACGCCGGCGGGCGGCGGTGCGTGCCGCTGCACCCAGGGGGACGAAGCGCGCTGTGTCGACGCCGGGCGGGACCTCAACCACAGGCGGCAGGCGACCTCTCGTGGCCCGGCGGGCCTCGGCGGCCGGATAGTGCCCGGCGCAAACCGCCAGACGTGCCCGGCGTACCACGCTCGACAGTGCGGATCGGCTGCCCGGCAACCTGCCGGGCACCGTCACCTCGGCACCGTGGAGGACCACGGCGTAGGGCAACCCCACGGCGGGGGCAGCCAGGCCGAGTGGAAGGGCCGGGTCGACGACGAGGAACGACGCGCCTGTCTCCTCGGCACGCCGCCGGATCAGGCGGAGGGTGGCGGGGGTCGGCAACAGCATGTCGGCGGGGGCCCGCACCACCTCGATACCGGCCTCGGCGGCCTTTGCGTCGAAGGCGGCGGCCTCGGCGTGGGAGCTCGTCGTCAGCACCGAGAAGGAGGCGGGGTCGAGGCGGCGCCACAGCTCCCACAGGTAGACCTGGATCCCTCCCACCTTGGGGGGGAAGTCGTTGGTGACGAGCAGATGCTTGACGGGCGCCGTCACCCGGCGGCGAGCCCGCCGTGGCGCAAGATGCTGCACCGGTGGGTGCGGCTGGCGAAGCGCAGCGCCGGCACGAGACCGGCCCTCGCCAGCATGCGCACGGCGCGGGCCTCCTCGGCGTCGATGACCACGGCGTCGTCGGGCTCTCGGCCCAGCACGAAACTCACCAGGCAATCGTCGCAGGCATCGGTTTCCTGCAGCGCACACTCGTCACAGCTGATGGCGATGGTCGGGCCGGCCATGTCGCACCCCCTGGGTCGGGCGCGGGGATCATGCCCTCGATCGATCCCCGTCGGTCTTCTCCGACAGGCTTTCAGGAGGGTGTGACACTTCCTCCACGGCCCGGCCGTGCCCGCACCACCGGCACGACACCTCGACCACGTCCTCCGAGAGCACCTGCTCTTCTTCCACCGTCAGCTCGCCACCCACGCTGAAGTGATGGAAGGCCCAGGTGCGGCGGTCGGTGACCACGTCGAAGCGGGTGAGGTTGCCGCAGGCGGTGCAGCGGTAGCGGGTCGGCGCCATCGGCCCAAGCTATCCGGCAAGGAGGACCGCCGGGCCCAGCGAGCCCGACCGACGAGGCGGGCCCACCATCCACGTGATGACACACCCATGTGCATACGGTGAACTCGATGGACTGCCTTGCGTCGTGGGACCCGGTGGTATCCGATCCGTTCCTCTACGACGTCAGGTTCGTCGTCCTCGACGTGGAGACCACAGGCGGCTCCCCCGACGAGGCGTCGCTCATCGAGATCGGCGCCGCCGCTTTCTTGGCCGGAGAGGAGTTGGCCAGCTTCGAGACCTTCGTCGACCCGGGCACCGAGATCCCGCCGTTCGTGAGCGAGCTCACCGGCATCACCGACGACATGGTGCGCGCCGCACCGTCGCCGCAGATCGCCGTGCCCCAATTGGTGTCGTTGATCGGCGACGCCGTGGTGGTAGGCCACAACGTCGCCTTCGACCTCGGTTTCCTCGATGCCGCCCTGGCCGGCTGCGGGCGCCCGCCCCTCACCAATGCCGTGGTCGACACCCTGGCCTTGGCCCGCCGGCTCGTGCGGGACGAGGTACCCGACTGCGCGCTGGGCACGTTGGCCGCCGTGCTCCGGCTCGCCCACCGTCCCGCCCACCGGGCCTTGGCCGATGCCCTCGCCACGGCCGACCTGTTGCACCGTCTAATCGAAGGCGCCACCGGCTACGGCGTGCTTCGGCTGAGCGAGCTGCTCGCCCTCCCCTATCGCCTGGCCCCCATCCCGGTCTCTGCTGCCGGCTCGCTCGCCGTCGCCCCCGCCACATTGGCTCCGGCGTAACCGGGTCCTGGCCTCGGGGGTCACCACCCAGCAGCGCCCCCGACTCCGCTCAGGCGCCAGGGGCCCCCGCCCTCCTATTGTCGGGCAGGTGCTGCACGCCTTCGTGCTCGTGGACGCCTTGCCGGCGCGTATCGCGCCGCTGGCCGAGGAGCTGGCCGAGCTCCCCGGGGTGACCGAGGTGTTCTCGGTGGCCGGCGGGGTGGCCGACCTGATCGCCATCGTGCGGGTGCGCCACCACGACGAGCTGGTCGACGTGGTCACCACGCGCATCGCCGCCTTGGAAGGCATCGAGTCCACGACGACGCTGGTCGCCTTCCAGGCCTACAGCCGCCACGACCTCGAGGCCATCTGGGACCTCGGCGCTGGATGAGCTGGGCGAGCCGGGCGAGTCAGCCCGCCCCGCGGGCGTCGCGCGACACCCGGACGAGGTCGTCGAGGACGGCGCGGGCTCTTCCGGTGTCGACCGCCTCGGAGGCGCCTTCCACGCCCTCCGCCATCGTCTTGGCCCGGCCGCACACCACCAGGGCGGCCGCCGCATTCAGCACCACGATGTCGCGATGCGGACCGCGTTCGCCGTCGAGCACGCGTCGAGCGGCATCGGCGTTGGTGGCGGCATCTCCGCCTCGCAGGTCGTCGAGCGCCGCCGGGGCCAGCCCGAAGTCGCCGGGGTCCACGACGTAGCGCTCCCAGGCCATCTCGGTGGGGTCGCCGTTCTCGCCCACCGGCCAGCTGAGCACGTCGCTGGGGCCGGTCGTGGAGAGCTCGTCGAGCCCGTCGGCGCCGTGCACGACCATGGCCCGCCGGGTGCCGTTGGCGACCAGCACCCCGAGCATCTTCTCGGCCATGGCCGGGTCGCTCACCCCCACCACCTGAAAGCGCGCCCGGGCCGGGTTGGCGAGCGGGCCCAGGAAGTTGAAGACGGTGGCCACCCCCAGCTGGGCCCGCACCGGGGCGGCGTTGCGCATGGCGGGATGGAAGCGCGGGGCGAAGCAGAAGCCCATCCCCACCTCCTCCACGCAGCGCGCCACGCCCTGCGGTCCCAGGTCGATGGCCACGCCCAGCGCCTCCAGCACGTCGGCGGATCCCGCCGCTGACGACGCGGCCCGGCCGCCGTGCTTGCACACCCGGGCTCCGGCGCCGGCCGCCACGAAGGCGGCGATGGTCGACACGTTGATGGAGCGACTGCGGTCCCCGCCGGTGCCGCAGGTGTCGACGAGGTCGCCTGGCACATCAAGAGGCTCGGCGTGGGCGAGCATGGCCCGGACGAATCCGCTCATCTCCGCGACCGTCTCACGTCTCATGCGCAAGGCGATGACGAAGGCGGCGAGCTGAGCCGGGGTGGCGGCACCCGACAGCACCTCGCCCATGGCCGTCTCGGCTTCCGACACCGACAGCTCGTCGCCGCGTACCAGGCGGGCGAGCAGCGTCGGCCAGCCGCCCATTGCGGCGAAGGCGTCTTCGTCTTCGGTCGGTGCCGGCCCCTCACGATCAGCGCCATCCGGCGCCTTCATGCCGACCTCACCGACCTGACCCCTGTGACCGGGCTCACCGGGCTCACCG
>DMNK01000107.1:34157-35613 GCA_003453695.1 Acidimicrobiaceae bacterium
CGGGCTCACCGGGCTCACCGGGTTGACGCGCCTGACGACGGGGCTGACGGGGCTCACCGGGTTCACCAGACTGGCGGGCTGACCGAGCACACCGACGACACGGCACTCAGTCCCACCACAGGTCACCGTCGAGGACCCCGCGGGCCACGAGCCCCAACTGCACCTGGCTGGTCCCCTCCACGATCGTCAGTTGCTTGGCGTCGCGGTACCACTGCTCGGTCGGGTGGTCCTCCATGTAGCCGGCCGCCCCGAGCAGCTGCACGGCCAGGCCCGAGGCCCGCACCGCCAGCTCGGTGGCGTGGTACTTGGCGGCCGACAAGTAGGGCACCCATTCCTTGGAGAACTTGCCCTGGTCGGCCAGCCAGGCGGCTCGATAGGTCAGCAGCCGCGCCGCCTCGATGTCGACGGCGCACTTGGCGATCTCCCACTGGATGCCCTGGAAGTCGGCAATGGTCTTCCCGAAGGCGTCACGTTCTTTCACGTACTCCGTGGCGTACATGAGCGCACCTTCGGCCAGGCCGATGCCACGGGCGGCGACCACCGGGCGCATGGAGTTGAGCCCGAGCATAGCGAGACGGAATCCACCCACCTCCCCGATGACGTTCTCGCTCGGCACGGCCACGTCCTCGAGGAGCAGCTCGCCGGTGTCGACGCCGCGCACTCCCATCTTGTGGTCACGCCGCCCCACTTCGACCCCGGACCAGCGGCGTTCCACGATGAAAGCCGTCACCGAGTCGTGCGCCCGGCTCTGGGGGTCGGCGGTCTTGGCGAACACGGTGTACCAGTCCGCCTCGGCGACCCCGGACATCCAGCACTTGGTGCCGGTGAGCACCCATCCGCCCGGGCGGTGCGGGTCGGGAACCGCCCGCGTGCGCATGCCCATCACGTCGCTTCCCGCCTGAGGCTCGGACAGCCCGAAGGCGGCGCGCTGATCTCCTGAGGTGATGCCGGGCAGGTAGCGGTGCTTCTGGTCCTCGGACCCGGCGATCATGACGGGCCCGGTGGGGAGTCGGGTGAGCAGCAACATGAGCGCAGCGGCATTGGAGTACTTCGCCACCTCCTCGATGGCGAGGCTGAGCCCGAGGATCCCTGCCCCCGAGCCGCCGTACTCCTCGGGGATGCACAGTCCGAGCAGCCCCGCTTGGCGGAACGCCTCGAAGAGATCCGCCGGGTACTCGCCGCTCTTGTCGATCTCCCGGGCCCGGGGCTTCACCTTGTCCTGGGCCAGCCGGCGCACCGTGTCGCGCAGCTCCTGCAACTCCGCGGAGAGCTCGAAATCCACGGCCGAAGGCTATCCGACCGTTCCGTGGCGCCAGCCTGGAACGATGGGGCGGGCAGTATTCTCGAAACGTGCCGGAACCTCGCTCGACGTCGTGGCGCGCCCAGCAGGACGACCTGGAAGACGGCCCCGGCGGGAGGGGGGGGGGGGGCAGGGGGCGCGGGGGCCGGCCCCCCC
>DMNK01000107.1:35908-36055 GCA_003453695.1 Acidimicrobiaceae bacterium
TGCCGCTGATGCCGCTGATGAAGTCGCCACGATGGAGCAGCCCGCCATCGACGTGCACGACCTGGCTCGCCGCTTCGGCGACGTAGAGGCCGTGCGGGGGGTGAGCTTCGAGGTCGCCGCCGGCGAGACCTTCGGCTTCCTCGGCCC
>DMNK01000106.1:0-2522 GCA_003453695.1 Acidimicrobiaceae bacterium
CGACGGCGCCCCCAGCGTCTTCGTCGAAGGCACGGGCGGGACACTGTGGAACTACTGGTACCACGCCGGCACCTGGCTCTCTTCCGAGATCGCCAACGCCGGCGTGACCTCGGCACCGGTGGCTACCCTCCAGCCCAACGGCTCCCCCAGCGTGTTCGTGCAGGGGACGGGCGGTGCCCTGGAGAACTACTGGTACGTGCCGCCGTCAGGTAACGCCACGGCGTCCTGGGCGAAGCAGGTCATCACCACGAGCGGCGACGCCTCGACGCCGGCCGTGCAACTCCAGCCCAACGGCGAGCCGACCGTCTTCGTGCAGGGCCCGGGCGGATCGCTCATCAACTGGTGGTACATCCCGCAGGGCGCCCAGTCCTTCTGGGGGTCGGGAACCGTGGCCACGGGCGGGTTCGCCGTGTCGGGCCAGCCGGCTGTGACCCTGCAACAGAACCTCTCCCCCACCCTGTTCGCCAAGAACTCCGGTGGAGCGGTCCTGAACTTCTGGTACGTGCCCCAGGGCACGAGCTCCTACTGGGGTGCCGGCACCATCACGACCAGTGGTGCCGCCTCCACGCCGGCGGTCACACTGGAGAACAACGGCAACCCGAGCATCTTCGTCCAGACCACGGGCGGGTCGGTGCTCAACTACTGGTACATCCCGCAGGGTGCCACGTCCTTCTGGGGATCCGGCACCGTGGTCAGTAGCGGCGTCGGCCAGCGGCCGTCGGTCCAGCTCCAGCCCAACGGTGACCCGAGCATCATGGTGACCACGACCGGTGGTTCGATCCTCAACTACTGGTACATCCCGAACGGCGCCAACTCCACGTGGGGCACCGGCACCGTGAAGGTCGGCGGCATCACCGGGCCGCCCAGGGAGATGCTCCAGATCAACGGCTCGCCCAGCCTGGTGGCCGAGGGCACGGGCGGTTCGCTGCTCAACTTCTGGTACGTGCCACAGGGCACCACCTCCTACTGGGGTGCCGGGACCGTCACCTCGAGTGGAGTGGTCGCCTACTGAGGCTGACCGGCCAGTTCGGTTAAGACCTTGAACAGGGGCTCCGGGAAACCGGAGCCCCTGTTTCATCTCTCCATCTCCCCGCCACCGTCTTCATCTCCTCGCCACCGGCCACTGCCGTTGCCACGGCATGCGAGGTGGTGACGGCAGCGAGCGAAACCGGCTCAGCGCTCGGGACTTTCGACCCTGGGCGCGGCCCCGCCGACGCCGCACCCTGCTCTCAGCTTCCCCGTTAGGACTGCCGGGTAGGCAGCCAGGTGAGGAGGTTCGGGGGATGTTGAAGGCGCTCGCCGGTCACCAGGCTGCCGCCGAGAAGGCGCTGCTCCACGAGCTCCGCCACCAGGGAGTGAGCTCCGAAGCCGTCACCGTGGACGTCATCGTCCGGCTCGAGGGGCTCGTCATCGAGCTCGACGTGGCGCCCTCCATGTCGCGCACCCAGGCCCAGCACATCGCCACCCACGTTGCCCAGGCCGTGCACCGCTACGACCGCGGCGCCCCCGCCGTGGAGATCTCCGTCCACTTCCTCCCGCCCGCGACGCCCCTGGCCGTGTCGTCGAACTGACGCCCTCGGGGCCGGGGCCGCCGACACAGCTGAGTCGTACCATGCCTCGGTGCCCGCCTCCTCGGCTCGTTCGACGTCCTCTTCGGTGACCGTCGACGCGCTGTACGAGGCGGTCACGGCGTCGAAGGGGGGCGATCCCCTGGCGCCGGTCACGGTCGTCACCCCCAGCACCTACTCGGCGGTGGCCGCCCGACGGGCACTGGCGCTGGCCGCACGTGGCCAGGCCCGGGGCGGAGTCGCCAACGTGGCGTGCACGACGCTGGACCTCCTCGTCGCCCAACTGGGAGCGCCCTCGCTGTGGCGCCGGGGGCTGCGGTCCGTTGCCCCGGCGGTGGAGATCGAGGTCGTCCGCCAGGTCGCCGCCGGCGGGCCCGAGGCATGGCGCCGCCTGGCCTCGCACCCCCGCACCCTCGTGGCCCTGCAGGGCGCCTTCTCCGATCTGCGCCGCCTGACGCCGCCTGCCCTCGAAGCCCTGGCCCGCCAGCCGGTGCGGGGCGCCGAGGTGGCGGCACTGCTCGTCGCCGTGCGCAGCCACCTCCACCAGCGCGGCCTGGCCGACGCCCTGGACCTGCGCCAGGCCGCCCTCGAGGCCCTCAGCGAAGGCCTCCCCATGCCCGACGAGCTGGGTGCCGTCGTGCTGTACGCACTGCCTCCCCTGAGCCCCGGCGACGCGGCGTTCCTCGACGCCCTGGCGCTGAGGGTGCCGTGTGTGGCCGTGGACGGCCCTGACCCGCCCCCCGCCGACGAGCGCTGGGTGTGCTCCGACCCCGAGCAGGAGGTCCGCACCGCCGTCCGCCAGGTGGTCGCCGGCATGGAGGCCGGCGTGCCCCTGTGGCGACACGCCCTGCTCCATCCCCCCGGCCCCGCCTATCCCCGGCTCATCCACCAGGAGCTCGACGCCGCCGGCATCCCCTCCAACGGGCCCGAGCGACGCCGCCTCGACGGCACCGG
>DMNK01000106.1:2757-4925 GCA_003453695.1 Acidimicrobiaceae bacterium
CCTGGCCTGGATGGCGTCGTGCCCGCTTCGGACCGGGCCCGGCGGGCGCCCGGTGCCGGTCAGCCGCTGGAACGCCGTGTCGGCCGCCGCCGGGGTGGTGCGCGGCCTGGGCCAGTGGCGCCAGCGCCTGGAGCGCTACGCCGAGCGGGAGCCGGTCGAGCGCGACGACGCCACGGCACTGGCCGACTTCGTCGAGGACCTCGCCGCCCGGGCCGGCGCCGCGCCGATGGGGTGGGCCGGGAGAGCCGAGTGGGCCGTGGACCTGCTCGAGCGCTTTCTCGATCCCGAGTCGGTGCCTCCGTGGCCCGCCGAGCAGCGCCTGGCCCTGTCGCAGGTGGCCGGCGTGGTGCGGGGGTTGTCGGAGCTCGACGCCGTGCCGGCGGCGTCGCCGGTCGTCGACCTGGGCCGGTTCCGGGCGGCGGTGCGGGCCGAGCTGGAGCGTCACCACCTCGACACCACGGAGCTGCCCGGGGGCGGCGTGGGCGACGGCGTGTTCGTGGCGCCCTTCGACCGGGCCCGGGGCATGCGCTTCCACACCACCGTCCTCGTGGGGCTGGCCGACTCCCTGGTCCCGGGGCGGGGCACCGACGACGCCCTGCTCCCCGACGAGCTGCGGGTGATGGACGCCTCGGGGGCGCTGCCGGTGCGGGCCCGCCGCCACGAGCGGGCCCGGCTGGACGTGGAGGCGGCGCTGGCAGCGGGGACCGAGCGCCGCATCGTGCTCTCCCCCGCCGTCGACGCCCGCACCGGCCGGGAGCAGGTCCCCTCCCGCTTCCTCGCCGCGTTGGCCGGCTCGGCGCCGCTGCGGCGGGTCGACTCCTTCGCCGGGTCGCTGTCCTCTGCCGGCGGCCCCGCCCTGTCGGCAGGGGAGCTCACCCTGCGCGCCCTGGGTACCTGGGTGTCCTCGGGCGCAGACGTCGCCACCAGCCCGCCCGTGCTCCTCGACGGCGCCCTGCGCACCGGCATCGAGGCGGTCAGGGCCCGGGCGGGCCGGTCCTTCACCCGCTTCGACGGCCTGACCGGCCTGGGGATGGTCACCCCCTTCGACCCGGCCAACCCGGTGTCGGCCACCCGGCTCGAGACCTACGCCGAGTGCCCCCGCAAATTCCTCTTCGAGCGGGTGCTCGGCATCCACGAGCGCGTCCTGCCCGAGGATCTGTGGCGCATCGAGGCCCGGAACCGGGGCTCGCTCGTCCACGCCGTGCTCGAGCGCTACGTGGCCGAACGCATCGCCGGCGCCCCCCGGTCCCTCGAGCGCCTCCTCGAGATCGCCGACGAGCACCTGGACGAGGCGGCCGCCGGAGGGCTCGTGGGCAAGGCGCTCTTGTGGCGCATCGACCGGGCCGCCATCGCCCGCGACCTGCGCACCTTCCACGCCGAGGAGGGCGACTCCATCCCGCTGGCCGTGGAGCTGTCCTTCGGCGACGACGAGAGTGGCACGGCGCCTGTGGCCGTCGAGCTGGCCGACGGCCGCGCGGTGCGCTTCCGGGGCCGGGCCGACCGCGTCGACCGGGGCCTCGGCGGCGAGCTCGTGGTCTCCGACTACAAGACGGGACGGCAGACGGGCATCGCCAAGCTGGGCTCCGCCGATCCCCTGGACGGGGGGCGGCGCCTGCAGCTGCCGCTCTACGCCCTGGCCGCCCGCCAGGCCTTCGGCGGCGACGGCGAGCCGGTGCTGGCGCGCTACTGGATGGTGTCGGCCGAGCGCTCCGCCACGTACTTCCAGCTCGAGCTGGACGACAGGCTGGAGCGCCACTTCGCCGACGTGGTCGGGCGCATCGCCCGGGGCATCGACCAGGGCTGCTTCCCCGCCATCCCGGGGGCGGCGCGGGACACCACCTTCGAGAACTGCATGTACTGCGACTTCGACCGGGTGTGCCCCGCCACGCGCGACCGCCAGTGGGGCGCCAAGCGGGGTGCGCCCGCCCTGGCGCCCGTGGACGACCTGCTCGCCGTGGAGGCGGGCGAGCCTTTGTCGGCGTCGCTGGTGCGCACAGCGCGGCCGGGTCGGCCCCGGGGCGCGGCGTGAACGCGGTGAGCGGGCAGCTCCCCGACGCCGAGGCCCGTCGCCGGGTGGCCGAGGACCTGGGCCACTCGCTCGTGGTCGTGGCCGGGGCGGGCACAGGCAAGACGACGGCGCTCGTGAGCCGGGTGGTGGCCCTCGTGCG
>DMNK01000106.1:5142-6109 GCA_003453695.1 Acidimicrobiaceae bacterium
CTGGCCGAGGCGGCCCGCCGTGAGCCGGACAACCCGGCGCTCGCCTCCGCCGTGGCCGAGATGGACGAGGCGGCGATCTGCACCCTGCACGCCTTCGCCCAGCGCATCCTGGTCGAGCACGCCCTGGCGGCGGGGCTGCCGCCGAGCTTCGACGTGCTCGACGAGCTCTCGGAGCGGGCCGACCTGGAAGCACGCCTCCTGCGCTTCACCGACCAGCTCCTCGACGACCCCGGCGCCGAGACCATGCTGCTGCGCGGTTTCCTCCTCGGCCTCGGGGCGCCGGCCATGCTCGAGGTGGCGTGGTGCCTGCACAGCCAGTGGGACCGCCTGGAGGACGGGGCGCTGGCAGGCGTCGAGGCGGCCCGACCCCCGCCCGGGTCGTGGCCGGCTCTCGACGTGACTCCGGTGGCAGAGGCGCTGGAGCGGGCCCTGGCCCTGGCGCCGCTGTGCACCGACCCCGACGACCACCTGGCCAAGCACCTGGACGAGCGGATCAGCGCCGCCATCGAGGTGCTCGGCGCGGCGGGGGACGACGAGCAGGCGGCCCTGGTCTTCCTGGCGCGCTCGCCGGGCTTCTCGAGCGCCCGGGGCCAGGCCGACAACTGGCAGCAGCGCGCCGCCGAGGTGCGCCAGGCCTGTGCCGACGCCGAGACAGCCCGCAGGGCACTGCTCGCCGAGGCGAGCGCTCCCGTCGTGGGCGAGATGCTGGCCCGCTTGGCGCGCTTCACCCTCGAGGCCGCCGTGGCCCGGGTGGCAGAAGGGCGGCTCACCTTCCACGACCTGCTCGTCCACGCCCGGCGCCTGCTCCGCCACGACGAGGGTGGGCGCGCCGCGCTGCGGCGGCGCTACCGGTGGCTGCTCATCGACGAGTTCCAGGACACCGATCCGGTGCAGTGGCAGGTGATCGACCGTGCGTTCAGTGGGCGCTCCACCGTCATTCTCATCGGCGATCCGAAGCAGGCGATCT
>DMNK01000106.1:6294-6463 GCA_003453695.1 Acidimicrobiaceae bacterium
CTGGCCCACGCCCGGCCCGGGGCGCTGTTCGTGGTGGGCGACCCCAAACAGTCGATCTACCGGTTCCGCCGCGCCGACATCGGCCTGTACGAAGAGGTGTCGGCGGCGGTGGGCGACGAGGTGGTGCTCAGCGCCAACTTCCGATCCGTGCCCGGCGTGGTGCGCTTCG
>DMNK01000039.1:0-651 GCA_003453695.1 Acidimicrobiaceae bacterium
GTGTCCGAGGTCACCGACGGCGGTGTGGTCCTGGCCGACGGCAGCACGGTCGATGCCGACGCCGTCATCTGGGCTGCCGGCATCACCGTGGACGGCACGCTGGCCTCTTCGTTGCCGGTTCCCCACACCAAGGGTGGGCGCATCGAGGTCGAGCCCGACCTGTCGCTGGCGGGCCATCCCGAGGTGTTCGTGATCGGGGACGCGGCAGCCGCGCCCGTCGGCCACGGGCGACAGGGCACGACCCCGCAGCTGGCCCAAGGCGCCATCCAGGGAGGCCGCCACGCCGGCAGGCAGGTGCTCCGCCGGCTCGCCGGGCACGAGACGGTCCCCTTCGCCTACAAGAACAAAGGCATCATGGCCACCATCGGGCGGCGGGCGGCGGTAGCCGAGATCCCCCGCGTGCCGGTCATCCGGGGCACCCTGGGGTGGCTGGCGTGGCTGGGGTTGCACCTGGTGTACCTGATCGGGTTCCGCAACCGTCTGGTGGTCCTCCTCAACTGGACCTGGCGCTATTTCGATTGGCCTTCGGGGCCCCGCTTGATCGTGGCCGACGTCGACGCCGAAGTAGAGAGCGACTGAGGCTCGGCCGCAGGTGGGGCCCTGGTTCGGCGGGGTCCGGGGGGGTTCCAGCGGGGTCGGCCGCTGGTCCGG
>DMNK01000039.1:886-2586 GCA_003453695.1 Acidimicrobiaceae bacterium
CGCTGGTCCGGGCGGGGTCGGCGGTTCGTGGGATTTCGGCGCTTGCCCTGCGCTGGGCTCAACTTCCCCGCCCTCAGAGCCGACCAATTAGTAGGTAGGACGTGGTTTCAGGTCGGCGGGCATTCCGCGCTATGGCCGCCTGGACCCACGCAGGGGGGAACCGGTGGTCGAGCCACACGCCATGGGACTGGCGTCATCGCTGGGCGGACATTCAGCGCCGCCGGGTTCCTCGACGCCTCCCGACTCGTCGGTTCCGCCCGGTTCCTCGGTGCCTCCCACCCCCTCAGGACAGTCGACCGACTCGAACGTCGTGACCTTCGTCAGCTGGTGGCAGGACACATGCCGGGCCAGCGAGGACGGCGCCCGCCCGACGTGGCCCGACTACGAGTCCAACGAGCTGGTGGCCGCCGTGCTCGCCGCCGTCACCTCCAGCACCGACGACGGTGCCCGCCGCGGACTGGAAGCCGCCGCCCGCGCCTTCGCCCGGGCAACGGCGTCCACGCCCGTGCTCGTGGCTCGGCTCGCCGCCCTTCGCCAGGTGCTCGGCCCTCGCTGCGCCCCCGCCCTGCAGCCCCGTCTCGCCTCGGTGCTCGACACGGTCGTGATGCTGTGCACCCAGGCCGCGCTCACCGAGCTCGAGGGAGCCGCCCTGACCGACGTCCTCACGGGCGCCGGCAACCGACGCGCCCTCGACACAGCGGCCAGAGCGGCCCTGGCCTCGGCGTCCCGCAACGGGCATCCCCTGTCGATGGCGGTCATCGACCTCGACGGGCTCAAGGTGCTCAACGACACCCAAGGCCACGGCGCTGGTGACCGGGCCCTGGCCGGGCTGGCCAGCGCACTGCGCCATTGCCTGCGTGAGACCGACCAACTCTTCCGGATCGGCGGCGACGAGTTCGTCGTGCTGCTCCCCATGGCGCCCGCCGAGACCGTGGGCATGTTGCTCTCGCGTGCTGTGCCGGCGGCACCACGCTTCACGTGGGGCAGTGCCACCAGCCCCAACGACGGCACCGGATTGGAGGAGCTCCTCGCCGTCGCCGACGCGCGTCTCTACGCCAAGCGACGCGACGCCGGCTACCGGCGCGGCGTCGTGCCTCTGGCGTCGGCTGGTGCAGCGCAGACTCCGGGGCGCCCGGTTGTGGTGAAGCCGCGCCGGCACCTGCTGCGCGCCGCTCTCGTGGCCACGGCGTCGGTGCTCGCCGTCCTCGGCCTCGTGCTCCTCACCGGTCTGGCCACCGGGGGCGCCCATCGCACCGGGAATCCCGGTTCAGGTTCGGTGCCCCCCTCCACCCACGGCGGGGCCTCCGGCAGCACGACGCCGCCCAGTGGGCCGCGGTCGGGGGGGCCCGGCAGCTCGCACGCTCCGCCGCCGGCCGGCACCACCCCACCGGGCGGAAGCACATCGGGTGCGCCGTCGGGTTCGGGCGGTCCCGGTCCGGGACCGGGTGGGGGCCCGGGACCGAGCCCGACCACGACCAGCCCCATTCCCACCACCACCGTCCCGGCCGTGCCGACCACGACGGTCCCGACGCTGCCGATAATCAGCGTCCCGGTGACGGTTCCGGTCGTCACCGTGCCCACCGTCAAGCTGCCCGGCCTCGGTTGACGATCCGGCGTCGCTGATCGGGGCCTCGGGCTACCGCAAGGCTCGGGTCACCGCAAGGCTCGGGGCACCGGGAGGCTCGGTCCACCTCAAGGCT
>DMNK01000039.1:2793-4927 GCA_003453695.1 Acidimicrobiaceae bacterium
CTCGGTCCACCTCAAGGCTCGGCCACCGTCGGCGTTGCTGCTTCGGGCCGAGCCACCTCCCCTGCCGGCGTCTTACCCACCATGGGCGGCCGCGTCGCCAGGTACGAGCCGGCCAGGATGAGGACGAAGCCGATGCCCGTGCCGGTGCCGAAGTGCTCGCCGAGCACCCCGACGCCCAGTACCACCGCCACCGCCGGATTGATGTACGTGATGACCGTCGCCCGCAGCGGCCCCACCTCGGCAATGAGGGCGAAGAAGAACACGAAGGCGATAGCCGTACACACCACCGTCAAAGTGACCATGGAGCCGATCACCGACACCGACAGCGATCGAGTGGGGAGCGTGAAGGCGACCGAGGGCGTATACAGCACGGCGCACAGGGCCAACGATCCCGCCACCACGAGGAAGGTCGGCACCGCGGCGAGGTGGCGGGCCAGGATCCACGGGCCCAGGGCGTAGCCGACGGCCACGGCGGCCAGCGACAGCGCCGCCCACACGCTCGAGCGCCGGACGTCGAAGCCGACCAGCGCAGCCACACCGAGGATGCCCACGGCCAGTCCTGCGATCCGGCCACGGTCGAGGCGGTCGGTGCCGGTCAGGCGGGCGAGGACGGCCCCGACGATGGGCACGGATGCCACCAGCAGGCCGGCCAGCGAGCTCGACAGGTGCCGCTCGGCGTTGAACAGCAAGAGCCAGGGCACGGCCAGCTCGGCGCACGTGTAGAGGGCGAGCGGCTTCCAGTGCCGCTGCAGTGGGCGCAAGGCGTCGCGGCGGACGACGAACGGCGCCAGGAGCAGCGCCCCGCCGGCGGTGCGGATGAACACCAACAGAGACGGGTCGATCTCGCGGACGGCGATGCGGATGAAGAGATAGGGCAGGCCCCAGATCACGCCCATGAGGAGGAAGAGGAGCCAGCCGCGCCGCGACATGCGCCCATGCTGACCTATCGAGCCGGTGGTGCAGGTCGGGTGGCTTCAGTCCTGTTCGGTGAAGCCCTGCCGCACAGTGTTCTCGCTGGTCACCTGGGGGTCGCAGAACTGAAGGAGGTAATCGGGCCCTCCCGCCTTGGACCCGACCCCTGACAGGCCGTTGCCCCCGAAGGGCTGCCGGCCCACGACGGCACCGGTGATGGCCCGGTTCACGTACAGGTTCCCGGCCCGGAGGGTCTCGAGGGCCGTGTCGACGTGGGCCGGGGAACGGGTGAACACCCCGGCGGTGAGCGCGTAGCTCGTCTCGTTGGCGAGATCGAGCCCGGCGTCGAAGTCCGGGACGCGGAACACAGCCAGCACGGGGCCGAACAGCTCCTCCGCCGCCAACCACGAATGCGGGTCGACGTCGGTGATCACGGCAGGTCCGATGAAGTAGCCGGCCTCAGGGACGTCGTTGCGGACGAGCACCGGGTTGCCCACTTCTCCTGCCCGTTCGATCGCTTGGCGCAGCCGCTGGTGGGCGTCGGCATCGATGACCGGGCCCACCTGGCTGGCTGCCAGCCGGGGCGGGCCGATCACCAGCGACTTCGTGGCCTGGACGACGCGTTCGACCACGGCGTCGTGTATGCGGTCGGTGACGATGAGCCGGCTCGCCGCCGAGCACTTCTGACCGGCGAAGCCAAACGCTGACCGGATGACGGCCGGCACAACCTCGTCGAGGTCGGCGTCGTCGTCGACCACCACGGCGTTCTTGCCACCCATCTCGGCGATCACGCGGGGAACGCTGCGCCGGCGCGGATGGCGCTTGGCCGCGGACTCGATGATGCCGAGGCCGACGTCGCGAGATCCGGTGAAGGCGATGACCTGCACCTCAGGGTGTTCGACCAGGGCGGCCCCGGCCTCGCCCAGCCCGGGCAGGAACGAGAGCACGCCGTCGGGCAACCCGGCCTCGTTGAAGGCGCGCGCCAGCTCGGCAGCGGTGGCAGGCGCCTGCTCGGCCGGCTTCAGCACCACGGCGTTGCCGGTGACGAGGGCCGCGGCCGTCATCCCCGTCGGGATGGCCAGCGGGAAGTTCCAAGGCGAGATCACGGCGCACACACCCCGGCCGTGGTAGCGCAGCCGGTTGCGCTCGCCCGGGGGCGACTGCACCAGCGCGCTGTTTCCGCCCGCGCCGCCCGCGCCGCCCGCACCGCCCGCGCCGCCCG
>DMNK01000159.1 GCA_003453695.1 Acidimicrobiaceae bacterium
GGCCCATCCCAGTGCCGGCATTTCAGTACGGGTGGCAGTCTTCAGGATCGTGCGAGAATCGTCAGCGTGAGAGGTGACACGGCCGACCTCTTCGATGGGCCAGCCTGGCCAACGTCCCTGCCAAAGCCCGCCTGCAAGAGACAAGTCCCGGTGAGTGCCCGCTTTGGCATTTCAGCTGTTAGCGCCCTGCTCCTTGCCGCGAGCACTCTTCTGCCTTGGTACCGCCTGCCTGATGGGGGCACCGGCTTTTACCCGTGGGACGGGTTCGGAATCAGGCCCTGGTCCTGGGTGCTCTTCCCAAACGGATGGCGTCCAGCGGGCAGAGAGTTCGGCATCGTCATCCTCGGGCTTGCTGTGCTCGTTGGCCTCGTTGCCGGGTTCGCTGCTGCCCTCAGCAGCAGCCCCTCGATGCCCAAAACTCTTTGGGCGTTCGTCCCCACAGGATTGGCTTCGGTGTTCCTCGTCTGTGTCGGGGTGGAACTCATCGCTCGTCCCCCGGGTGTCCAACCGGCATCCTTGGACTACGGCGGCTACATCGCTGGAGTCCTGGCTGGAATCACCTGGCTCAGCTCGGTGTGGGCCTACCGGACGGTACGCCGGATTTGGAGCGAACAAGCGGCTGACACGCCCTAGTGGGTGCTCGGCCGACAAGTGTACGGACCGTTGGGCGGCGTTCGCTTTCGCAGGTAAGGCTGGCCGTCGTGCGGGCGCACTTTCCAAGATCCCTTGGGGTGGCAGCGTGCCTCCTTGGCTCTGTCCTTCTGGCAACAAGCTGTAGTGGAAGTGCTCCGAACGTCCGAGGATTACCGCCTGGAGCGACGCAAGGCACCCAACTCTTCTCTCGGAAAGGGCCAGGCGGCTCAACGGTGAGCGGATACTTGGGGGGATCGCCAGCCTGTCCATCAGCGAACGCCATCAACGTCGTTGTTCAGTACGGGCACAGGAGCCAGGGGTTCTCTGCCCTTCTTTCTGGGCCTCAGGCTCGGCCGGTCATTGAGATCAACGTTTATGCGACATTCGCCAACTTCCCAAAGGTCGTGATAGCCCACGTTGGCTCTTCAGTGTCGCGAGTCGTCTGGGCCTCGGGTTCTCGCCCCTACGACCAAATGACGCCAGCCAAGAACTGGGTGGTTGAGATAGGCCCGTACCTTCCGCTGGACGCTTGGAGGGTCGAGAACCCCAACATTCCCGACGGGGAACTCGTTGCCTACCGTGGTGCTCAGCAGGTCGCTACCGTGCCGGTAGATGGACCTGACGCACTGCCGCCACCCGCCTCTTCCCAGCCCCCATGTGCGCACCAGGTGGGGTAACCGAACCAGCCCGACTACCCGGTAATGCGCGGGTTATGTATCAACATCGACCGGGCGAGAAGTGCCGCTTGCGATCGTTCGGGCTGGCTCGCCAAACCGCACGATATCGCGCGCGCCCTCCGCGTTCCGCGGGCTGACACCCATGAGCTGGCGTCCCCAAAGGGCCGCGTGGCGGACTGCTACGCCGGAACGTAGCGCTCCGCATCGCGCGTCCATCGCGCGGATGCCGAAATCCGCCCTCGTCCGCCGCAGTGTGGATAACTGCCTGACCAGCCGTTTCAGTCCGCCGCAGTCCACCGAAATCCGCCGAATCTGCATTCGCAACGTAGAAGTCGGCGGTTCGAGTCCGCTCACCTCCACTGCGAGGAACGTGGTGTCCGCCCAGGTTGACGCCGATTTGGTTTGACGGCGACGAACCCGTCCCCGACCACCGTGACTCCTGATTTCGTCTCCGATCCGGCACGGGTCCGGCACGACGGTTGCGAAGCGAAAAGCACAGAAGTCAGTCCTCGGCCTCAGGCCCTTCAAACCGTCTCGGACGGGTCATGGCGAGACGCGAATCGACCGAGATCAGCGATTACGGGTGAGACATGACGATGCTCGTCCGACCACGAACGCTGAGGCAGTGGCAACGAGGGAACCACCAAGACCGAGATTAGAAACGCGGGGTTCTCCGCTGCCGCGGACCGGTCCGCGGCAGCGCGCCTCGACGCCCTCGTCGGAACTTGGCTACCGGGCTCCGGGACGGGTCGGCAGGCGTAGCCGCCCGGTGATCGCGGGCGGTGACTGGCCAACGACGGGCGCGCCGACCGGCGGTGGTCGGACGCCGGCTGGACTGGGAGAAGATTGTACCTCTACAATATCTGTGTGCCTACCACTCATCAAGCGACGAAGCCGGCTGAACTGACTGACGCTGTGCTGAGCGCCAGCCGGGTGCTGGTGGCGGTGGCTGCCCGTTCACTTGCCGAGCACGAAGACGAGGTGTCGATCTCCCAATACCGCGCGCTGGTCATCCTCGCCTCGCGGGGGCCACAGCGACCGGTGGACCTGGCCGAAGCGCTCGCCATCGACCCTTCGACTGCCACCCGCCTCTGTGACCGTCTGGTCCGCAAGCGACTCATCTCCCGGCGCCGCCAGGGAGCCGACCGTAGGGCGGTTCGCCTGGACCTGACCGCCCGGGGACGACAACTCGTCGACAGTGTGACCGCCCGTCGCCGGCTTGAGATCGAGCACGTCCTCGAAACGATCCCGGCTGGGGAGCGCAACGCTCTCGCCCGCGCCTTCGTCTTGTTCGCGAGGCGCGCGGGGGAGATCCCAGAGGCCCAATGGCCCCGCAGTTGGGAGCTTTGAGCCGTGACGACCCTGTATGAGTGACTCGGGGCCTTCGGCCGATTTCGACGGCTCCCGAGAGCCCGGCGGCGCTCCCGAGGCAGTGTTGAATGCCGTCCCAGGACCGTCCCGTCGAACGTCGATCAGGGCCTTGTCGGGGTGGCTGCGAGCCTCACGCCTTGGTCTCGTCACCATGGCGTTGGCAGTGGGGATCGGCGCCGGTTTCGGCGCCGTGGGGTTTCGATGGCTGATCTTCGCCTTCACCTGGCTGGTGACCGGGCACCAGCAGTTCGGCCAGCAGGACCGTATCGGGAGTGCGCACCTCCCGTTCCTGGGAATCTGGTTCCTCCTACTGGTTCCCGTGGTCGGTGGCTTGCTCTATGGGCCGCTCATTCAGCGCTTCGCCCCGGAGGCGCGAGGCCATGGGGTGCCGGAAGTCATGCTGGCGGTGGCCGAGAACGGTGGCCGGATCCGCCCACCAGTGACTGTCGTCAAAGCTCTGGCGTCGGCCATCTGCATCGCCGTCGGTGGATCCGTGGGCCGCGAGGGCCCGATCGTCCAGATCGGATCTGCGTTCGCCTCGTCACTGGGTCAGTTCGTCCGCATGTCGGAGGCGCGGCTGCGCATCGTCGTTGCCTGCGGCGCCGCCGCCGGGATCTCCGCCACGTTCAACGCGCCTATCACGGGCCTGTTCTTCGGATTCGAGATCATCCTACGGGAGTTCTCGCTCGACGCTCTCTTCGCCATCATCCTCGCTTCCTTCGCCGGCGACGTCGTCAGTCAGGCGTTCTTCGGGACCGCTCCGTTCTTCTCGAGCATCCCCCATGACCTGTCGGTGCACCACGACTACACGTACCTCTTGCTTGCTCTTCTCGGTGTGGCTGCAGCGCTGGTCGGCTACGGATTCAAAACTGTCCTCTACAAGCTCGAGGATCGGGCCGACCTCCTGTGGAACGGGCGACCCCAATGGGCCCGGCCTGCGATCGGTGGACTCGCACTTGGGGCTGTGCTCCTGGCCCTTCCGCAGATGTACGGCGTTGGCTACCCGGTCTTGGACAAGGCGGTCTCAGGGCACATCGTGCTGTGGCTGTTGGTGATCTTGATGATCGGGAAGATCCTGGCCTGCAGTCTGACACTGTCGATCGGCGGATCCGGGGGCATCTTCGCCCCGTCGCTGTTCACCGGCGCTATGGGCGGCATGGCGTTCGGGTTGGTCGTCCAGCACCTGTTTGGGTCGATAGTGAGCTCACCGGCCATCTTCGCGGTCGCCGCCATGGGCGGAGTCTTCGGCGCTGCCGCTCAAGCGCCCCTCACGGCGATAGCCAGCGTCGTGGAGATGACGGGCAACTTCACCCTCATTCTGCCCGTCATGCTGACCGTCGGCATCGCGGCCGCCCTCTCGAAGCGTCTGAGCCACGGGAGCATCTACACCACAAAGCTCCTGCGCCGCGGGATCGACATCGACCGGGTCCGGCCGACCAACGTGTTACAACTTCTCACCGTCTCCGACGCCATGCTCCCGGTCGCCCCTTACGAGATCCGAGGTGAGTCGTCGAAGACGGGGGATGGCGCACCACACCGTGGGCCTGTCAGTCCTGAGAGCTGGGCAGAAGTCGCGGGAACGGTCCTGCAGAGTCGCAAGCCCCAGGCGATTTTCGCAGACGAGACGCTCGAGCAAGCCCTGCGGCAGCTCGTTCTCTACGGACGCGTCGGCCTCCCCGTGCTCTCCCCGGACGGCCAGCGCTTACGGGGCTGGGTGACCAGGCACAATGTCCTTGAGGTGCTTGCCGATCGAGTCGGTTCCTCTGCTCGAGAAGCGGAACGTGGCACCGCCGCTTCGGAGTTCTACGAAGAAGATCCGCAGGCAAGAGCCCACATTCCGCGAACACCACTCGACGGGTACGAGACCGTCGAGATCACAATGCGGCCAGGCGCCCCCGGCATCGGACGGCGCGTCGACGAGATCGATTGGCCGCCAGGATCAATCGTCGTGGCTGTGAGCCAAGGGCGAGAGCTGCTGGCGCCGAATCGAGATGTCGAGCTGCGCAGCGGTGAGAGGGTCATCGTCCTTGCCCCTACCGGTGTCGCATCCGGGCTTGCCTTGGAGGCGGTCGCCGGTCAGGATCACGGGAGTTGAGCCCTGTGCTTGATTCCGCAATCGCCACGTTCGGCCTGACCAAGTTCTACGGGCGCAACCGGGGCATCGAAGAGCTCTCGATCTGCGTGGAGCGAGGCGAGGTCTTCGGCTTTCTCGGACCCAACGGAGCGGGTAAGTCGACGACGATCCGGGCACTGATGGGGCTGCAGCGCCCCACCAGGGGCCAGGCCACCGTCTTGGGATTCGATACTTGGTCTGAGAGCGTCGAGGTTCACCGCCGCGTCGGTTACCTGCCCGGCGAGCTCATCCTGTTCGACAGGATGACCGGCCGCCAGCACGTTGAGTGGTTCGCCCGCGCCAGGTGCTTAGACGTGGCGAGTGAGCTGGTCGGCTTGGTTGATCGGCTCGAGGTGGTACTCGACCGTCCGGTCAGCCAGCTCTCCAAAGGGAACCGGCAGAAGCTCGGGATCGTGCTCGCCACGATGCACAGGCCGGACCTGCTCGTGCTCGACGAACCCTCAGCGGGCCTCGATCCGCTCATGCAGCAGACCTTTCATGAGCTCCTGCGGGAGGTGGCCGCCGAGGGGCGCACGGTGTTTCTCTCCTCACACGAGCTCGACGAGGTCCAGCGCGTCGCCGACCGGGTCGCCATCGTGAGGGACGGGCGGCTGGTAGTGACCGATTCAGTCGACCACCTGCGGGCCAACGCTCCGCAGACGATCGAGCTCGACTTTCGCGGCCCCGTGGACCCGAGACAGTTCGAAGCGATCCCAGGAGTGCAGCGGGTCCACTCCGATGACACCCGAATCACCCTCGAGTTCAGTGGGGCGGTGGCGCCTCTTCTCCGGCTGGTCGCCGAGCTCGATCCCGTTGGTCTCGTCGCGCGAAAGGCGGATCTCGACGAGCTGTTCCTCCAGTACTACCGCTCCCAGGAGTCAGCAAATGCGCCTTGAGGTCGTCCGCCTCGAGCTCTTGGCGCGCCGGCGCTCGACGCTCGGATATGCCGTCGGCATGGGGCTCTACACCTTCGTGATCGTCGCCCTCTACCCATCGTTCCAGCACGACACCAGTCTCGACAAGATCACGAAGAGCGCTCCGACGCTCTCGGCGCTCTTCGGCGCCATCGGCTCGCTCACCTCACCGACCGGATGGCTCAATGCCAACATCTACGAGAACTTCTTCCCGCTGATGATGCTGCTACTCGCCATCGGCTACGGGGCTTCGTCGATCGCAGGACGGGACGAGGAGGGGACGTTGGCACTCCTGGCGACGCTGCCTATCGCCCGAGCACGCCTAGTAGCCCAGAAGGTGTTGTCCTTGGTCGTCCAGGGTCTCGCTCTGGCATCGATCGTCGCCGTCATGGTCATCGTCGGCCGGTCCTTCCACCTGGCCCTGCCGGTGGGGCATGTCGTGGAGGCCTCGCTGGCAACGCTCCTGCTCGGCCTCGATCTCGGGCTGCTCACCATGGCTGTCGGAGCCAGGACCGGGAGCAGGGGAACCGCTCTCGGGGTCGGATCCGCCATAGCGGCCGCGTCCTACCTCGTCAGCTCGCTCGCACCCGTGGTCGCATGGGTCCGTCCGGCGCGTTTCGCGTCGCTCTTCTACTGGTCGATTGGGAACGGTCAGCTGTCGACTGGTTTGACGCTCACGGATGCGGCTGTGCTCGTGCTCGTCGCATTGGCCGCTGGTGTGGTGTCAATTCGTATGTTCGCTCACATGGACCTCCATTGAGAAATGTGCGTCAACGATCGGGTCCAGCGGTTCGACCGCTGACACAGGGGTCCATGCCGCTCTTGGCCACCCAGGAGCATGGCCCGGTCCAACGCTCGCATTCCGCAACAAGTTGGGCGACTACGTGCCGTACTGAATCGCCCTGGGAAACTTGGAGACCGCGAAATATTCGGTCACCGGCTCGGGAGTGGTCACTGCGTCCCCGGTTGCAACAGAAGGGCCGTAGCTGGGTGGCCAGTTCTCCTAGGCGCACTGCTCCCCGGAGAAGTCCTCCGGGCGGGTTCCGGGGGATATTAACCCGTAGCTCGCATCCAGGTCGCTCACCTTCTACGACTGGCGGACCAACTCGAGACTCGCTGTCCGAGTCTCCCTCCAATGAGCAACCCAACCGTTCCCACGACCAATGTTGCCAGTAGCTGGCCCCCGGCTTCGATTTCGTGTGCCCAAAACGTGCGGGGCGGCGAACCTGGAACTCCAAAATCGAATAGCACGTGGCCGATGAACTGGACGACTGCACCCAACATCACGACCACAAGGACGACCTCGGCCCACATGCTCAAGCCGACCCGGCGGGCCGAATAGCTGAGCCAACGCATGCCTATCACTACAGCCAACGCAAAGACCGCCGTGGCGGCGTTGGCCCAGAAGGAGGTCAGGACGCCGAGATCGCTACCGAGCAGGGTTTGCACCGACTGACCAGGGTTCCGCGTTCCTTGCCAGCCAACAACGCCGGTACCGAGCCCACCGACTATGAGAAGGGATTGGGCACAAAGAACTGCGGCAGCAGCAAGGTCGGGCCATTCCCACTTCGGCTTCGATGAGGTGTTGCTCATGAGTCAGAGCCTACGACCGAGTAGGGATTGAACAGTGGAGCTGACGCTCCGGGCCGAGGAAGAGTCAGAGCCGGTCAGGGGCCGGAAACCGACCTCGATCAAGCAGGTTGGTCATTACCGTGCGTTCGGCCCTGGGGCAGGGGGGGCACCACGGCACATTCAGGATTCCCTGATCGGCCGGTCGGGTCACTTCAGGGCGCTCACCGGCATCCCTCTAGAGGAGTGAGTCTTTAGCTCGTCGATAACAAGGCGTGAAGGCTATTTTGGGCGGGGGTAGCGCAAAATGCCGGGATGCGGGCTGGCATGGGCACGGCCTCTACCACCTCGGAGGGCCGAGGCGTCCGGATTCGAAAGCCCTGGGAGTATGGGGCGGGGTGGCCTCCGAGGTGAGGCGACCTATTCGGCGCGTCCCGGATGCCCGCCCGTTTAAGTACATATCGCAAGCGTTACCGGTAGATTCAGGGCCTCGGGAGCTGGGCTTCGATGTCGTGAAGGTGGTGCTGGATCTCGTGCTCGGTGTGGACAGCAACCCATTTGAGCGTCCGCTCCAGTTGCTTCGGATAGTTGTACATCACGGTCCGGCTCCAGTCCGTTGGATCAAGCCGGTTGAGCACGTTCGCAAGCAGAGCTGCTGCATCATTCAGTTGCCGAGCCACGTCGAGGGGATCTTGGGCGAGGTACCCGTCGTGCTCGACCCGCTCATCGCGTCCCATCGGATCGAACGATGGCCGATCCATGCGCCTCGTGGCGAGAACTCGCTCCCGCTGAACAAGAAGTACGTCTCGCACATGGCAGCCGTACTCGAGGGGGCTCCACACCCCGGGTTGTGGCCTGGCTCGCAGGTCAGTAGCATCAGCCGCCTGTAGGTGGGCGGCGATGGCGGCGGAGCCGCTGACTATCGCCGAGGCAGCACCAGTTGCCTGTTCAAGGTCGTACTCGAACCCACATCCGCCACAGCGATCCACGCCATGACGATAGGACGGGTCGTGCGCCGACGGGCCACCCGGCCAGGCCAGGGGCGCCCACCCAACCCGAGATCATCCCGGTTGAGCATTATGAGCGACCCGACCCGGCCGTATATGGCGCAGAGCGGCAC
>DMNK01000167.1:0-5968 GCA_003453695.1 Acidimicrobiaceae bacterium
CGGCTCGCGACACGGAGGGGGGATCGTGGTACGCACGAAGTTACGGAAACGGGTCTTCGTACTGGCCAGCAGTGGGATCATCGCCGGCTCAGTCTCGACTGTCGGCCTGGTTGTCGCCTCATCGGGGCCGGCGATCGCCGACACGTCGCCCTTCCTGGCCTACTGCCCGGCGACAAACATCGGCGACATCGCGCTGGGGGGCACGGTGGTGAGCGGCACACTGTCGCCGAATCCGGTGGATTCAGGGGCTACCGCGACGGTCACGCCAGCCGTGAACGTTACGTTACCGGCGGGATTAGTGAACGCAGCCATAGCTCTGGGAAGTACCAGCATTTCCGGATATTTGAGCGGTCAAATCGACGTGACGGGAGCAACACCGTCATCTGTTGCGATTGGTGGGCCCTCCACCGCGCCGGCCACGGTTTACAGCGGGGTGGGTGAGTTCCCGGCTAACACGCTCACATTGGACACGCCGCTCACGCTCAGCATCCCCTTGTCGCCGGTAAACGTCACGGCTGGAGCGAGCGGCACTGTTCACGTGTATGTGCACCCCACCCTGACCGTGTTCGACCTCGTGAGTCCTGGTCCTCCGGCGACATACCTGCCGCTGTCGTGCTCGGGCGTCAACACGACCGCGGTTGGAACTGGGGCAGTGACGTCCGGGCTGACCGGGTCGTCTACAGACACCAGCATCGTCCTGGGCAACGAAGGGCCGATCCAAGTTGCTGGAGGAGTTTCGCAGGCCATCCCGAGCGGTACCGCCATCATGGTCACTGACGGCACCACCGCAGTCCTCGCCACAACGTCGGGGGCTGTGTCCTCGGGCGGAACCTCCATCCCGGTTGTCACGGGCGCAGGCGGTCCGTGGACGGCAAAGGCCAATGTCCCTGCTGCGAACCAGGTTCTGGTCCTGACGCCCGCGCAGCAGCTGATCGATAGCGATCCCATCACGCCCGTGCCGTTCTTGAACGCAGCGAGTCCGAACTCGGTCTCGTTCCTCACAGGTACGGATTCTCATGTGATCAACGTCTCCGGGGGGAACTGGGGTGCCAACCAGACCTCTGCGACGTGTACCATCGCCTGGTCGAGCGGAACCGACACTGGAACGTGCACCACCGATGGCAGCGGGAACCTGACCGGCACCATCACTGCATCGGTTACCGGTGAGCAGGGGGCGAATGTGACGCCCTTCCAGGACACGGTCCGGGTTACGGCGAACAACGCCGTCAGCACTCCGACTCTGAAGACCACGACGGTGACCATCAATCCGTTCGTGTCCCTCGACAGCTTCTGTTCGCCGACGGCGGGGCAGCTCGTCCCGACCAACCCCGGCGGGTTGTCGACGCCTCCGGGCTCGTCTCCGGAGAATCCGCTGACGATCACCCGGGGCGCCGGCGCCGATGGTTACACGGGGACTGGGCTTCCCGCACCCGGCAACGCGTACAGCAACACACTGCCGACACCAACCGTCGGCTGCGACCCACGCCAGCAGATCAACGCCTTCGTGCTCGGGTCGTCGCTGTACATCTGGGAGTCCCAGACGGGGGCCAACCCCGACGCCTCGCACGTGAACCTGTCTCCGGTCAAGTTGGGACTGGACACCACGTTCTCGGCTCTGGGCGGTGACCAGACGCCGTGTGCTCCGCCCTTCGCCGGCCCGACAGCCTGTACGCCGGGTGGTGCGGTGAACAACGGACAGTTCGACCAGGCACTCGGCCAGCTGAACCAGGTCACGGTCCAAGACGACCGAGGCACCCTCACGGGCTGGACGGTGACCGGGCAGATGGAGTCGCCCTTCAACAACCTGGACCAACACGGTCCGGCCGCCGACAACGTGATTCCGGCCGACTTCATGACCTGGAGCCCGTCGGTGACACTGAGCACGCCGGGCACGCTTCCGGCCAACAATGCCAACCCGGCGCCGGGGTCGCCCTGTGAGTCGGGTGCCGCCATCCAGGCCATCCTGCCTGGATGTGTCGTCGGCCCGAGCGGCCTGCCGCAGCCCGTCGGTGGTGGCGCAGGCGTGAACGGTTACAACGCGGGAACGGGAGGCTCGTCGAGCCAGCCGGCTGAAGTCAACGCCGGTCTGCCCTTGCCGCTCAACGACTTGACCGGCAGCGCTGACGTGCTGTGCGCAACCGACCTGTCCCTCGCCGGAGGGGCAGCCGGTGGCGGCGGCTCGTTCGATTGCAACGCCGGCCTGCTCCTGGCCATCCCGCCGTATGTCGCCTCCGGTCAGTACCAAGCCACGATCGACCTGATCGTGCTCGGGTTCTGACGTCCGGGAGCGACGACCGGGGTCACAGGAACCGGTAACGCATTAGAAGGCGAGTGAAGGAGGGCGGGGCGCACATGCGTCCCGCCCTCCTCGCGCGTCCGTGAGCTCGAAGCGTCTCAGCAAATCTGGTGACCGCGCGCTTCCGTTAGCCGTCGGGTTTGTGGGAGCATGAACGAAGAGTCCACGACTCTTCGGGGGGAAGTGTGAACAAGCGATGGGGGGGCGGGCGTGTCGCCCGCGTGGCGACAGTGGTCGCCGTTGTCACCGGTATGGGATCGATCTCCCTGGCGGTGCCGGCAGGTGCAGCGTCGGGGCCCGCATTCACCTTCGAGCCCACGCCGTCACCCAATACACAGGCTCCGCGGTCGAGCTTCCGGTACTCGCTCAAGCCCGGCGGGACACTCAGTGACTCCGTGCTCCTCACCAACCTGACCAACCAGCCCGAGGAGTTCGAGATCTGGTCCGCCGACGGGTACAACACGCCCCGGAGCGGCTACCTGACGCTGCGACCGCAGAACTATCCCAAGAAGGACGTGGCACGTTGGCTCACCCTGCCGGTGAGCGGAGGCGTGCACGTGCTGCCGGCGGCCACGTCCGCCACGCTCACCTTCGACCTGAGCGTTCCGCCCAATGCGCGGCCCGGTGATCACGTGGGTGGGATCGTGGCCCTCGACGTCACCCCGCAGAAGTCGGCCAACGGGCGCACGCAATTCCAGGTCCACCAGGGCATCGCTTCCGCGGTGTTCGTTCATGTCATCGGGCCACTACATCCGTCGGCATCCGTGGTCGCAGTCGAGGTGGCCCAATCCGAGCCGGCCCTCGGGTTCGCACCGGGCACCAGCCACGGCTACGTCGGCTTCAAGCTCGAGAACACGGGGAACACCATCCTCAACGGCACTGCCACCGTCCGGGTGACCAACATCTTCGGTCAGACGGTGAAGACCTTCCCCTCCACACCGGTGGGCAACTTCATCCCGGGTCAGGTCTTCACCGTCATCGAACCGAAGTGGCAGCCGCTGCCCTTCATCGGCCCCGAGCACGTGAGCGTCACCTTCCGACCGTCGGGTGCGGCGCTGTCCACCGGTGCAGCCACGTTCTGGATCTTCCCGTGGTTGCTGATCCTCATCGTGGTGGTGGCGCTCGGCCTCGGGATCTGGAGGTGGCGACGACGCCGCCAGCGGGCGAAGCAGCCGGACAGCGTCCCGCCGACGCCTCAGCGGGAGCGGGTCACGGTCTCCACATGATCCGCCGGCTGTCGTCGGCCCTCGGGGCAGGCGCCCTGGTAGTGCTGGCATCATCGCTCCCAGCCAGCGCTGCCGCCACGCCCCGGGTGTCGCTGTCCGATTCCACGGTGAGCCCCGGCCAGTCCGTGACCGTGAGGGGGACGGGGTTTCCGGACTTGATCGACGTCCTCGCCCAGGTGTGTGGCAACGATGCCCTCGACGCATCGGCGGACTGCGCCTTGTCGAGCTCCCAGGAGATCTCCACCACTTCGAACGGGCAGTTCCAACTGGGTCTGGTGGTGAGGATTCCCCCGGTGCCATGTCCCTGCGTGGTGCTCATCACCTCAGAGCACCTCGACACCACGCCCTCGGTCGCGATCGACATCGTGGGAGCGCCCACGGCGCCGTTGCGCTCGACAGCTGTCCCGTCGGTGACCGAACCCCTGCACGTGACCGCGGTGGGCCTGTCGGGATGGGGCCCGTGGACGGCGTGGTTCGGGGCCCAGCCGAAACGTACCTTGGAGCTGCGCGTCCACAACCCGAACACCGCCGCCTACCAAGACCCTCCGCTCGTCGTCCGACAGGGCCGCCCGGGCCAGCCCGGCGAGGTGGTGTCCACACAGGACGTGGGGACCTTCGCTCCGGGGGCCACGAGGACCCTCCGCGTGCCCGTCACGTTGTCCCCGCTCTCGTTCGGCACCGAGGAGGTCCATGGCACCCTCGGCTTCAGCGGCTACAGCACGACCTTTAGCGACAAGACGGTGGTCGTGCCATGGGGGTTGATCGCCGCCGTCCTCGTCCTCGCCCAACTGATCCTCGTGGGCTTTCGCAACCGCGTTCGCCGCCGGCTGAGACGAGAGGCTGACCGGGCGGCGGCGGCAGCAGCAGCCGCCGCCGAAGAACCGGGCGGCGTGCCTGTGGTCCTCATGGCGTCGGTAACGCCACACGCCCTGGCCGGCGCGAGCGCCCGGATCGTGCCCGTCGCTCTGGTGCCAGCGCGAGAGGGCGCGGGCACCCCCTCGTCGAGCGAACCCGTCGCTCTTGGCCCCTTTGGTGACCACGGACAGCCGCGAGCTGGTGCGGATGCCGTGACGATCCGGACACGCCAGCTCCCGCTCGAACCGTTGGCCCGTCCGGGTCCTGGCCCCGGCCAGATGGCGGAGGGTCAGTTGGCACTGCTCTCCAACCTGGGGAGGAGGCTCGCCGAGGCCGCCGCCGGCGATGTGACGCCGGTCGTCGCCCTGGTCGAGCTCGACGGGGCCGGCGGCGACGGACCGAACGCTGCGGCCCTCCCCGCCATCGAGCGCGCCCTACGGGCCCAGCTGCGGGCCGAGGACGTGCTCGTGACCGTCGGCCCCAGCACGCTCGGCGTGATCTGCATCGGTGGCCCTCGCCGCGGTCCTGACGCCGCTCCCGACTCCGACCCCGCTGCCCGGCTGGCCACCCGGCTGGCGGAGATGGCGGACGAGGCATTGGCGGCTCTCGCGCTCCCGGCACGTACCCGCGCCGTGGCCGTCTCGGCCCCCGCTGACGCCCGTCCCGAGGCCTCGGAGATGGTGCGACAGGTCTTTGCAGGCATGGGGCCGAGGTGACCTTGTCCCGGGCGGGCGGTGCGGCCGAACCGTCAAATCTGACGATGAATGCGGACAGCACGCTTCGTAACGTTGATGTCCAGTGGCCACGCTTCGTGGGAAAGAAGGAGGGGGGCCCTCGGAGCTCGCATGCGCCTAGCCGAGCCGGATGCCCGCTAGTGGCGCCGGCTGGGAGCCGGAGCGGTCCTCGGTCGCCACACCGCGATTTGCCCTACAGGCGACCGAGGGCCACTCCGAGCCACGGCTGGACATGTACGGGGGCTGTCGGCGGTGCGAACGAGACGACCTGACGGACGGATTGCCGCTGTAGTCGTGGCAGCGCTCACCATCTCGACGACGATGTTTGCAGTCCGCGCCGGTGCCGACTCCGTCCCCCCTTCGTCGTCGCTGTGCACCTACATCGACACCACACAGCCCTCTGTCGTGGCCGGGAGCTCGGTGCTGTCGGGTGTCGAGCCTGGTGACGTGCTGTCGGCATCCTGTACCAACCTCGCTGCGAACGTCGCCGTCGTGCTCGAGGAGCAGAGCCCGCTGGCGTCCGTCGTCAACCCGAGCACGCTGGTCGTCGACGAGCGTGACCCCACCGGCGCGGGAAGCGGGCTCGCCGACGCCACCGGCAACCTGGCGGCTACGACCTTCACCGTCCCCGTCGACGGCTCAGGGGGCTCGGCCTTCTCCGCCGGTGATCCGAACGCATCGTGCCCGCCGACTCAGGCCCAGGTGAACGCCGGCCTCCTGGCCTGCAGCCTGGTTGTGGCCGACGCCACCGCCGGAACTGCCCTCGACTCGGTACTCCTCGTGTACGGGACAGGTCAGCCCTCGCCGGCCGACCCCACCCTGGCGACCAACGTCTCCGCCGGCGCCAACGGTGACAG
>DMNK01000167.1:6220-10340 GCA_003453695.1 Acidimicrobiaceae bacterium
CATCCGGATCGGCAGCGCACCAGCCGCATCCTCAACTGTGACGATCAGCGCCGCCACCTACGACGTGCCGGTCACCGGCGGCGTGCCCCAATGGGGCTCGGCCGCAATCACGCCGCCGGCGATGAGCGGCTCCTTCACCGTCCCGGCGGGCGTTTCCCCCGGCCAGACCGCTGTGGCCGTCTACGAACCCAACAGCAGCCCGGCGTTCACCGGCAACAGCCCGAATTCGTCGTTCGCGGGGGATCTCTCCGCCGACGCCGCCTTCACCTCGATCGACACGAGTCAAGCCACGGTCTCGACAGATCTCGCCAACGGGCCCGATGGCGCTGCGCTGGTGGTCACCGGTGCGAGCTGGGACCCACAAGGTGGCCAGGTCGCCGTGGAGTTCAGTCAGAGCCCGACCGAGCCTTACGTCATGATCGGCTCGGATCACGCCACTGCCGCCGTCCAGCCGAACGGCGCATTCGCCACCGTTCTCGTGGTGGGGCCCAGCGAGACGGCCGGGCTCAGCGGTCCTGACGCCGTCTCCGTGGTGGCCTCCCAGCAGGCGGTCACAGGCGGATCTCCCACCACGATCCAAGCATCGAGCCCGTTCACTTTGGAGGTCGGTTGTGCCAGCGGCGCAGGAGGGTCGACCTGCAACGTGCTTCTGTCCCTCTCTGCCCAGGTCCAAGGATCGTTGTTGTCCATGTCCGAGTTGCCGACAACGGGGAACCCCAGCGCCACCGAGGTCGTCCTCTCTTCCGTGACGCTGTCCGGCCAGTTCGGTGACGCCGTCGGACGTCTGAGCACGGTGCTCGTGAACGACGACCGGGGCACGTTGGCAGGGTGGACGGTGACCGGACAGCTGGAAGGTCCGTTCGTGAATTCGGCCCCCATCGGCCCCGCCGCCGACAACCAGATCGCCGCCGACTACCTCACGTGGGATCCTTCGGTCTCCCTGGCGACGACGGGCGCGGCGCCCGGTGCGAACGCCACGACGCCGGGGTGCCCGAGCGGCCCCAGTGGTCCCTGCCCTGGGCCGAGCGGCACGTTGTCGGAGGTCAGTGCCGGCGCCGCCGCCTCACTGCATGATCCCACCGGTGCCCCCGTGGTGCTGTGCTCCGCCGCTTCGGGTGGAGGCGGGGGATCCTTCGACTGTGCCGCCGTCTTGAGCTTGGCGGTGCCGCCGCAGATCGGTGCCGGGACCTACGGCACCGTCCTCGATCTCGTCCTCGTCGGGTTGTGAGAGCCGTGCCCGGTGGCGCCATGACAGCAAGGGGGCGGACAGGTTGGCTGCTCGGCGCCATCGTCGGTCTGCCGGCAGCGTGGTGCCTGGCGGCGTGGGTTCCGTCAGCCGCCGCCGCGCCAGCACCAGCGTCAGGCTCGTTCTCGATGTCCCCGGTGTCACCGGCGGCAGTGACGACGCGCCGATCGGACTTTCGATACCAGATCCGACCGGGGCAAGTCGTGACCGACTCGGTGCAGCTGTTCAACTTGTCGGCGCAACCCGAACAGCTCGAGGTCTATGCCACGAACGCATACGACACCCCGTCGGGAACCTTTGCGCTCGAGCCCAAAGGGAGGGCCAGAACCGGGATCGGCCTGTGGACACATCTGCCGCTATCCGAGACGACCGTGCCGGCGCAGAGCACTCAGACCGTCACCTTCCAGGTCTCGGTCCCTTCCGATGCACCGCCGGGTGACTACGCAGGTGGCCTGGTGGCGTTGGCGACGACGCCGTCATCGACGCCGACGGACAGCAAGGTTGCTGTTCGCCAAGGGGTGGCGACTGCCATGTTCATCCGAGTCGTCGGCAAGCTCGTGCCGGCGGCCGTCGTCTCCGGTGTCCGGGTCCACCTCTCGGTGCCGCCGTTCGCCCCACTGATGGGGACGAGCTGGGCGAGGGTCGGTGTCCTGGTCCACAACACGGGCAACACCGATCTCACCGGGAGCGTCAACGTGCGCGTGGTGGACATCTTCGGGCACACCGTGAAGCAGTTCGCCCCGATCCCGGTGCGGGTCCTCGTGCCTGGGGCCGAGGTCACGATGGCCGAGCCGAGGTGGAGGTCGTTGCCGATCGCCGGCCCCGAGCGTGTGCAGACCTCCTTCGAGGCGCTCGGCATCGGCACCAGCACCCGGACCACGTCGGTGTGGATCGTTCCCTGGGCGACGGCAGCGGCAGCGGTGGCCGGCGCCCTCCTGATCGTCGTGGTGGCGGTCTATGCCGTCTTGTTCGTCCTCCGGCGAGGACGCCGGGACCCCTTGGTGGTGCCGGCCCGAGTCCAGCCCGCTCCCGCATCCGTCGAACCGGTCCGGTCGGCACCGGAACAGCTGAAAGAGCGCCATGCACCGGCAAGCGTTCGTCGCGGCGTGGCCGTCGTGGCCGGTCTCGTTGCCGCCCGCATGGCGGTGGCGGCGTTCGGCCGGGGATCAGGCTCGTCCGCCGCCGGAACGCGGACAGGAGCGAAAGGCCCGCACGGGCGGCGGCCGACGAACGCTAAGGGACGACGACGGTGATGGTCTGCGAGAGCCCTGAAGGGGACGAGCTCAGCCTGATGTCAGTGGCCGGGACAGCCGCATACGTGACCGAAGGCTGGGGAAGGGCGACGGAAGCACCGGGAGAGACCGTTGGGCTCGCCGGACCCGGTCCCCGTGTCGGGGCATGGGCCCCGGAGGGAGTCGGAGGTGATGCCATCGACCCGTGTCCGCCTCCGAGCGCGCCTGTCAACCACGCCGCGAGCATCGTCAATCCGAGGGAGCTGCCGACGATCCTGGCGCCGATGACAGCCGCGCGCGGCCAGCGCGTCGATACCGCGGACACGTTTCTGTCCCCACTTCCTTGCTCGCCTCATCACGCCCCCGTCGAGGATCGGCACCGGGAGATGCAAGCCGTAGTGGGCTCAACACAACAGGTGGCCAAGATTGCCGGTCAGAGGGGCCTGCGGGATACTGAGTCTGCGGTGAGTAGGGCACGAGAGGCTCTATTCACGCGTCCCGTGCCCCGCTGACCTGGAAGCCAGCGAGGGGGCAACGTGGGACGCTTTTCGGGCAAGAAGACTCGGCTTGCGATAGCCGGCGCGCTGTTCACGGGAACGGGCGCGTTGATCGGCATCGTCATGGAGGCGGCTTCCACCGTCGCACACGCCGACACGAGCGCCTTCGAGGCGTATTGCCCCAAGACGAGCATCGGTGACATCGGACTGCCCGGGACGACCGTCACCGGCACCCTGTCCCCAAACCCCGTCACCGGCGGCAGCAGCGCCAACGTGAACAACTTGGCCGTCCAAGTGAGCATCCCGGCGGGCCTGGTGCAAACAGCGTTCTTCCTCGGCAACACGCAGATCGCCGGGTATGTAAGTGGACAGCTCGACGTCTCCGGTGGGACCCCCGCGTCCATCTCGATCGGAGGGCCGTCCACGATGCAGACCACCGTCTACTCGGGGACGGGCTCGTTCTCAGCGGCCATCCCGTCCGACACGGGCACGAACCCGCAGCCCTTGTCGATCAACATTCCTCTCACCGCGGGGACGATCACGGCGGGATCCAGCGGGTCGGTGACGGTATCCGTCCACTCGAGCTTGACCGTCTTCGACCTTGTGAACCCCGGGCCACCGGCGACGTACCTGCCCCTCACGTGCTCACCCGTTTCGACGAGCACCGTTGGAAGTGTCGGCACTGCGATAGCGCAAGGCGGTTCCGGGCCGATCGCCATCGCCAGCCCTGGAGCGTCCTCGGCGGTCCCGAGCGGCACGCCGATCATGATCACTGACGGTACCCACCAGGCCTTCGCCACCACGTCGGCGGCGGCGGCAGCCGGGGCTACGAGCTTGGCGGTGACCACCGCGGCGGGTGGTGCGTGGACCGCCAAATATGCGATCGGGGCGGGCAACACCGTTGACGTGCTCACGCCTACCGACGAACAGATCGACACCGATTCCATCACTGCCGGCGGAGGTGGCGGAGGCGGCGGAGGTGGCGGCGGTGGGGGAGCAACGCCCTTCCTCGCCTACTGCCCACAGACGAGCATCGGAGACCTCGGTTTACCCGGCACCACGGTGAGCGGCACCTTGTCACCCAACCCGGTTGCCGTCGGCGGAACAGTGAGCGTCAACAACCTCCAGGTCCAGGTGGTCATCCC
>DMNK01000167.1:10583-13594 GCA_003453695.1 Acidimicrobiaceae bacterium
GCCGGCGACGCTAGCTGTCGGGGGACCCGTCATCCAATCATCCAGCCCGCCCACCTCCGTATACAGCGGCGTGGGATCGTTCTCGGCTGCTCTGCCGACGCCGCCGGCAGCCGTACCCATCACCATCTCGCTCACGGCGGGCAGCATCACCGCCGGATCGAACACGTCGGTGATCGTCGCCGTTCACTCGAGCCTGTCCGTGTACGACCTCGTGAATGCTTCTCCGGTGACGTACCTGCCCCTCACGTGCTCCCCGGTGACCACCACGAAGGTCGGAGCCATCGGCACGGCGATCGCCAACGGTGGAAGTGGGCCCCTCGCCATCGCAAGCCCAGGTCTGTCGCAGTCGATCGCCAAGAACTGCGCGGTCATGATCACAGACGGGACGCATCAGGCCTTTGGGACGACCTCGGCAGATGCGGCATCGGGGGCCAGCACCGTCGCCGTCACCACCGCGGCTGGCGCGGCATGGACGGCCAAGTACGCCATCGCTGTCGGGAACGAGGTGGACCTCCTCACGGCCACGGACGAGGATGTCGGCCAGACCACGGTGACAGGCGGCAGTGGCGCGGCACCGGCCCCGGGAGGGGGAGCGTCCTGTGCCGGTCCCGGCACGTCGACGACCTCGTCGTCTTCCTCCTCGTCGAGCACCAGCAGCGGCACGAGTGGGACCTCGGGCACGTCGCCTTCGACCGCGCCGTCCACCGGTTCGCTGGCCTTCACCGGTCCCAGCCATTTCGACTTCGTCGTCGGGCTCGTCGGACTGCTTCTGCTCGACCTGGGCTACCTGGTGCTGACCACGGTCGACCGCCCTCGTCGACTGATCGGACGCCTTCTGGGCCGATCGTCGTCGAGCGCCGGCCCCGGCCCCGGCGACGGGTCGGTTCGTCAATCTTGACGATGTAGCGCTGGACCGGCCTTTCGTAACGTGTTCTCGACAGGGGGGAGCGTCATGCGTCGCGGACAGCGGATGGCGGCTCGGTCGGTATCGGCCGTGCTGGTTGGGCTCGGGCTGGCACCTCTGGCCTGGATGGTGGCGGACGCGTCAGGCACATCGGCGTGGGCCGACTCCTCGGCGTACGAGCTCTACTGCCCGGGGACTCCCGTTGGCAACGTGGTGCTCAACAACGTGACCGTGACCGGAACGATCAGCCCGAGCAGCCCGGCAGCCGGACAACAGTTCACGCTCAGCAACTTCCAGGTGCAAGCGAACATCCCGGCCGGCTTGGCATCGGCGGCGCAGGCGCTCAACAACACCGCCGTCTCAGGCACGGCGGTCGTGCAGATCGACGCCACGGGCGCTACGCCGGCGAACATCAAGTCGAGCGCGCTGAGCTTCAACTCGCCATTGCCTCCAAGTGGGACGCCGGTGCCGTCAGCGGGTGTGAACCTGGACGTGCCGTCTCCGGCGGGCTCCATCGGGCCCTTCACGGCGTCTGGCGGGGCGATCACCCTCGCCGTCGACAAGGCTGCCACGCTGACACTGCAGGTCTCAGGGAGTCCACTGACCCTGACGTGCACGGCCTACCCGAACAATTCGGTGGCGAGCGGCATCGTGCAAACCTCGCCCACCGCTTCCCCGAGCTCCCCGACGGTGGCCACCACCACGTCAGGCGCGGCGAGTGCCACGACGCCCACGACCGTGGCACCGGCCACAGCTGCGTCGTCGAACCTGGCCTTCACCGGCCCCTCGACGACCCTCTACATCGTGGGCGCCGCCGGGCTTCTCCTGATCGACATCGGCTATCTCATTCTCACGGCCGTGGATCGGCCTCGCCGCTTGCTCCTGAAGGCGGTGAGCCGGGTTGGCAACCTCACTTCCCGCCGAAGATGACGAAATAGGCTCGACGCGGCCGCATCACCGCCGTCGGGTCGGACCGTACCGCTGTTGGAGCTGCCGAACGGCGCGTCGTCGCCTCGTGTCCACTGCCACCGTCGTCGTCGGCGCCGTGCTGGGGGGGCCTCTTCTCGCCGCCTGCTCGGCCGCCACCGTCGCAGCTAGAGGTGGGGGAGTCCTGGTCGGACAGGATGCACACCAGGTCGTGGACGCCGCGCTCATGGCGGCCAAGCACGCCGGCACTGTCCACTACGTGCTCGTGTCCAGACGAGGCAGGACGACCGAGACCATCACCGGGGATGCCGGTCTCAGCAGTGGTCGCCAAATCGTGACCACCAGCTCCGGGACGGTCGAGGCCATGCTTGTCGACGCCACGGCCTACGTGAAGGGCGACGCGACCGGCCTGGAGAGCGTGCTTGGACTGACATCCGCCGTGGCAGGCAAGTACAAGGACGCGTGGATCTCTCTCAGCCGGGACGACGAGCCGTATCTGGCGGTGGTCGACGCCGTCGAGCTCGACCACGTCCTGGCCCAGGTGAATCCGTCAGGTTCCTTGGTCCTCCTGCAGCCGGCGCGCCTCACCCGCGGCAACGAGCGCACCGTTGGGGTGAAGGGCGGTCTTCCGTCACCCGTCCAGGGCGCTTCGGGGTCTTCCACCTTGTACGTGTCGACGTCCTCGCCCGCCGTGCCGGTCCGGTTCACGGGCACCGCCGGCACGGGATCGAAGGCCGTGCACGACGAGGCGACCTTCAGCCAGTGGGGACACGCAATCGACCTGAGCGCGCCTTCAGGAGCTGTCTCCTACCAGTCGCTGCCCAGCCAATGAGCGCCGGGCTGACGCCGTGAACCGGCGGTGTCAGCCGAAGGGGTTGCCGGGCTCCCCGCAGTAGCCATAGGGGTCCCAGGGAGCGGTGCTCTGGCCGGTGAGGACCCAGCTGTTGCTCGCCTCGTTCATGTAGGCAGCCGGGCACGGATCGGCGATCCAGATGAACATCGATCCCGGCATGCACTGCGGTGCGCCCACGCAGGTGGTGGCGGCTTCATGCCCGTCTGCGTAGTGAGGACACGACGCCACGAAGCCGGGGGCGGCGTGAGAGGCGAGGTAGGACAGCGCCGCCTGGCACCTGCTGGCGAGACCCGGCTGGTTGGGGCTCGGAGCGACGATGGTCTGCGA
>DMNK01000167.1:13844-15479 GCA_003453695.1 Acidimicrobiaceae bacterium
GCGCTTCCACCGCTGGGACCGGGTGTCACCGGCGCTGAGGGGAACGGTGCGGGAGTGGCGACGACGACCGTCCCTCGTGGCAGGTTCAGCGCCAGGGCGTGCCACGAGCCACCGAGTCGGTGGGGAATGCCCGGTCCCCGGAGAACGAGCCCCGACACGACCAGGGACACGATGAAGATGGTCACTAGCGCTTTGACGAGGGTGGGCAGATAGAGCCCAACCAACGTCGTCGTACGTCGCACCCCGCCAACCTCCGCCCGTAGTCAGCGCGACAAACCCGCCGAATTGCTGCCGCCGTCTCGAAAGCTATCGATGGAGTTCCGGCCCTCGCAACTGCAATGCCCGTGGCTCGTGCCTGCTATTCAACAACGAATAGACAACACCTCGGGACGCGCCGGCTCTTCTTCGGACGTCAGCGGTGTCGCCGACGCCGAACGAGAAGAGAAGCCAAAAGAAAAAGGAGAGGACAGAGGACGGCCGGTCGAGGAGCGGGCGACGGGAATCGAACCCGCATAACCAGCTTGGAAGGCTGGGACTCTAGCCATTGAGCTACGCCCGCGAGGTCCCGACGAGGCTAGTGGACCACCGGTGGACGGCTACGCCGCGGCGACGTACCGGGACACCTTCCGAAGCCTGAACGAACGTCGGGGAGGGGGGATTTGAACCCCCGACCTCCTGCTCCCAAAGCAGGTGCGCTGCCAGGCTGCGCTACTCCCCGGCACCGATTCACTGTACCGGTGCCCTTCCGCCGACCCGAGTGACCCCGGCCTCGACCGCCGAAGCATCGGTCGCTGGGGCTTCCGGCCGCCGAAGTGGGACCTTTGACCCTTGGAACGCTGCCCTCCCGCGTCCGACACTCACGAAGGGGTGTCCGGCTGGAGGTTTCCATGGTGGTCGTCGAAGTGCTGCTCGCTTGCAACCTGGCCGTGCTGGTGCTGTGCGCCTCCCGAGGCTCGGCCCGCCGCAAGCCCCGTCTCGACCACCTCCTCGCCCAGGTGCGCCGTCCCGAGCCGGCCGTCGCCGACGATGCCATGGGCGTGATCGTCCCCTTCCCCGGCCCCGACCTGGCCCGCCGCCGCGCCATGGCCGCCCACCCCTCGGCACACTCGCCGCAGGCGTCGCTGCGCCCCGCCCACCCGTCAGCGCGCTGAGGGCCGCGTCCCCTCTCACCGCCTTCACCTCATCTCCGCACCAGGCCGAAGTCTCAGGCAGCGATCCGGAGCACGGCCGCGCCCGTGACGCGGTCGTGGGCCAGGTCGGACAGCGCCACGTCGGCCTTGTCGAGCGGGTAGACGCTGGTGGTGGCCGTGACGCCGAGGCGGGCGGCCAGTCGCAGGAACTCCTCGCCGTCGTTGCGGGTGTTGGCCGTCACCGACCGCAGTTCACGCTCATAGAAGAGGTCTTGTTCGTAGCGGAGGGTGGGCACGTCGCTCAGGTAGATCCCCGCCACGGCCAGCACCCCGCCCCGGTCGAGGGCCTCGAGCGCCGGCGGCACCAGGGTGCCCACCGGGGCGAAGAGAATGGCCCCGTCGAGCGGTCTGGGCGGCGGTTCGTCGGCGCCTCCCACCCAGTGGGCACCGAGGTCGCGGGCCAGCTGCTGGGCCTCCGGCTTGCGGGTCATCACGTACACCTCGG
>DMNK01000167.1:15720-21831 GCA_003453695.1 Acidimicrobiaceae bacterium
CAGGCCCAGGCGCCCTCCCGGCGGTAACCCGGTGCGCTTGAGCGCCCGGTAGCCGATGATGCCGGCACACAAGAGCGGAGCAGCGTGCTCGTCGTCGATCTCGTCGGGGAGCCGGTAGGCGTAGCGCTCGTCGACGACGATGCGCTCGGCGTAGCCGCCGTCGAGGTCCCAGCCGGTGAACACCGCGCCCTCGCACAGGTTCTCCTCTCCTCGCCGGCAGAACCGGCACACACCGTCGGTGCCCGCCAGCCAGGCGGCGCCCACACGTTCGCCCAGGGCGAAACGCGTGGCGCCGGGACCGAGGGCGACCACCCGTCCCACCACCTCGTGTCCCGGGATCACCGACGGGCGGTGCACGGGGAGATCGCCCTCGGCCACGTGCAGGTCGGTGCGGCACACCCCGCACACGAGAACCTCGAGCAGCACCTGGCTGGGGCCGGGGTCGGGATCGGCGTGCTCGACGAAGGAAAGCGGGCCCCTGTCAACAGGCCCCGGGGTCCTCACCTCCCAGGCGCGCACCTTTTCATCGTCGCACGGGGCTGGGGTCCCGTTCAGCGGTGTCGAGATCGGGACACGAGCAGAACGAGTGCTGGCTCAGGGCACCGCTGCCGGCGTGAGCACCGGCACCAGCAGCACGGGCACGCGGGTGGCGCTCAGGACGTCGAGGACAGCGGCGCCGTAGGGGCCCCGCGTCTGGCGCGACCAGACCAGGACGACGAGATCGCTGGCGGTCTCCTCGACGCGTTGCAGCACGTGGCGCCCGAGCGGGCGGGTCTGCAGCCGCTCGTGCTCCCGGGCGACCCCGTTGGAGCCCGTCTCGGCCGCCCAGCTGTTCACGTCGCGGGCGTGGCCCGTCCAGGCCGCACCCGGATCCGGGCTGTCCGCCACGTGGAGCGGGAGAGCGACGGTGTCGGTGCTGGTGAGCCCGGCCAATGCCGAAGCGGCGGCCAGCGCGGTTCGGCCTGTCCCGTCCAGGGCGCTCAGCACCCGGCGGGGGCCGGACCAATCGCCGACGGCCGGTGGCACGAACAGAAGAGGAAAGGAAGCCCGCCTCGCCACGGCCATGGCCGTCCCCCCGCCCCGGCGTGCTCCGGGCTGCCGCGGCGTCTGGCGGACCCCCAGCACCGTCATGACTGCACCCGGGGTCTCGGCCAAGGCGGTGATCACCGTCTCGGGGCGGCCCACGATGTGCTCGGTGTCCCCTCGGGTGACCCGGGCCAGGGCGCTGCGCCGGGCCTCGCCGCGCAGCCCGGGCCCGGGGTCCACGTGGACGGCGCGGACGGAAACCCCGAGCAGGCCGGCGACCACCTCGGCGGCGTGGCGCACCGACGCCTCTGCCGGCGGCCCGTCGATGCCGGCCAACACGTAGCGCCCTCCGTCGCGCACGGCATCCAGTGGACCTGCTCCCCGGCGCCTTGGGCAGGGGCGAAGGTCATGCAGAAGCCGTCCGACAGTCCCCGAGCGCGAGGTGGCCCGGCGACTACGGTCGGCGTCCGTGCCTCGCGCCGCGGTGTGGGACCTGGGCAGCAGTTCGTTCCAGGTGCTCGTGTGCGACAGTCCCGGGTGCAAGCAGTTGAAGCCCGTCACCCGGAGGCGGGCATCGCTCAATTTGGGGATGGCGGTCGGGGCGACCGGGTCGATCCCTGCCGGGCGCGTCACTGCATCTTTGGCAGCGGCCAAACGTCTGCGACGGGCTGTGGAGGAGCTCCGGCCGGACGTGGTCGTCGCCCTCGCCACCGCCGCGCTCCGTGACGCCAGCAATGGCGGCGAGGTGGTGGCCCGCCTGGAGCGGGTGGTGGGGAAGAAGGTGCGTGTGCTCGACGGCGAGGAGGAGGCGCGCCTGTGCTTCGTCGGGCAACGCGCCGGCGTGTGGACCGGTCCGGGGCGCACGCTCGGGCTCGACCTGGGAGGCGGGAGCTTCGAGGTCGCCGTGGGGACCGACGACCGGATCGACTACGCCACCAGCACGGCGGTCGGTGCCACCCGGCTGCGCGGCGAGCTCGGCGCCCCTGCCCTACTCGGCAGCCATGAGCGGGACCTGATCCGGCGCCGCACCGCCGAGGCCCTCGTCGAGGTGCGCCGGGGGCTCCGGCGCTTCGGGAGGGTCGCCGGACGCACGGTGGTGAGCGGAGGGACCGCCCGGGCGCTCGCCCGCCTGGCCACGGCGCACACCCGGGAGCACGACTCCACCGGGCCGGCCGACGTGAACCAGGTCGAGCTCCCCGCCGCTCAGGTGGAGGATCTGGCCGGCCGTCTCGCCCTCCTCGATCTGAAGGAGCGCCTGGCCCTGCCCGGCATGTCGCCGCGCCGGGCGCCCATGATCCCCATCGGCGCCGCCATCCTGGCGACCATCGCCGCCGAGCTGAAGGTGGAGCGCTTCGTCGTGAGCGTGTGGGGACTGCGGGAGGGCGCCCTGATCGACGCCCTGTCCCGCCGTTGATCCGGTACTGCTCCTTCTTCTACTTCTTCCCCAGGATGCGGTTCATCTTGGTGCCACACACCGGGCAGGAGCCCTGGGCGGCACGGCGCCCGTTGGCGAGCTCCACCTCCTGGCCCTCGAACTGCCGCTTCTCCCGGCACTTCACGCAGTAGCCCTCGTACGACGCCACCGTGGCCTCCTCATTCCGTTCGCGCCCCTCGAGGGGCCGCTCGGGATCAGACGACCGGTATAGCGCCGCTGCCTGCGGTTTTGGCGGATGCCGGACGCTTCGCCCCAGCCCGGACGCTTGCAGTGGTCGATGTCCCTGCCCAGCGGCGGTTTCGGGCACGTGATGTGGGACCACGGCCACGCATCGCCACTTCGGGTGGCAGGGCCAGGGTCCGGGTGGCAGGGTCGGGCTGACCAGATCCGGGGGTCTGACCGTGACAGAAGCAGCATCCGCCGAGCCCGCCGTGGCCCTCCTCTCCGAGGAGTGGCAGGCCATCGCCCACCTCGGCGCCGCCATCGACGACAAGGACTGGGACCTCCCCTCCGAATGTCCGGGCTGGAGCGTGAAGGATCTCGTCTCCCACATGATCGGCACCGAGCGGTCGCTCATGGGCGAGCCCGCGCCTTTCGAAGCACCGCCCGCCGAACACGTGCGCAACCCGGTCGGGGCCGCCAACGAAGCCTGGGTCGCCGCCCGCCGCGCCGTGCCCGCCCCCGACGTGCTGGCCGAGTTCTCCGACGTCACCGGTCGCCGCCTCGAGCAGCTGAGGAAGATGCCCCCCGGGCGCTGGGAGGAAGTCGGCCCCAGCCCGGTCGGCCAGGTTCCGTACCGGGAGTTCATGGCGGTGCGGGCCATGGACTGCTGGGTCCACGAGCAGGACATGCGCATCGCCACCGGCCGTCCCGGTCACATGGACGGACCGGTGGCCGAACTCGCCATGCGACGCATCGCCTCGGCCATGCCCTACGTGGTGGCCAAGAAGGCGGCCGCCGCCGACGGGTCGGTCGTGCGCTTCGAGCTGCTCAAGTCGCCCATCGCACAGGTGGGCGTGGTGGTGCGCCACGGCCGAGGGACGAGCCAGGACGACGTCGCCGACCCCACCGCCGAGATCCAGATGGATGCCGAGCTGTTCTGGCGCCTGGGTTGCGGCCGGGTCAGCGGTGACGCTGCGCTCGATGCGGGCATCGTCGGTCTGCGCGGGGACCTCGATCTCGCCGCCCGCGTGGTTCGCAACATGGCCTTCATGATCTGAGCGCGCTTCGGCCGCCCCAGGGGGCCGGCCCGGGCCACCAGTAGACTTCGCCCCTCATGCGTGCCACCGCCGCGCCCGCCGAGGGCAACCGGATGCGGCTCACGGTCGAGGTCGACGAGTCCGAGATCGACAAGGCCCTGGACGCCGCCGTGCGACGGCTCGGCCAGCAGGTGCGGGTGCCCGGCTTCCGTCCCGGCAAGGTGCCCCGCCAGGTGCTCGAAGCGCGCCTCGGCGGCCCCGAGGCCCTGCGCCGCCAGGCCATCAGCGACGCCCTCCCCGATCTCTACGCCCAGGCGGTGGTGGACACCGACCTCGATCCCATCGCCGCACCGGAGATCGACCTCACCTCCGGCGAGGAAGCCGGACCGGTCACCTTCGACGCCGTGGTGGAGGTACGTCCCACGGTGTCCGTGGCCGGATACGCCGGCCTGGTGGTCACCGTGCCCCACCCCGAGGTGACCGACACCGACGTGGACGCGCAGATCGACCGGCTGCGCGAGCAGTCCGGCGAGCTCGAGCCCGTCAGCCGTCCCGCCACCGACGCCGACTACGTCACCATCGACCTGCACGGCAAGCGGCCCGGCGCCGACGACCTCGACGTCGACGACTTCCTCTACGAAGTGGGCAGCGCCACCGCCATGCCCGGGCTCGACGAGGAGCTGCGCGGCAAGAAGGCGGGCGACATCGTGGAGTTCGCCACCAGCCTTCCCGGCCCCGAGGAGTCCGGCTCGGGCGAGGCGCAGGTCCGGGTGCTCGTCAAGGACGTGAAGCGCAAGGTGCTTCCCGAGGCCACCGACGAGTGGGCCCAGGAGGCCTCGGAGTTCGACACCCTCGACGCCTTGCGAGACGACGTGCGCACGCGCCTGACACGGGTGCGCATGGTCCAGGCACAACTGGCGCTGCGCGAGCGGACCCTGGCCGCCCTGGTGGAGCTGGTCGAGGAGGAGCCGCCCCAGTCGCTCGTCGAGGCCGAGGTACGTGAGCGCCTGCACGACCTCGGTCACCGCCTCGAGACCCGGCACATCACCGTGGAGCAATTCCTGGCCGCCTCGGGGCGGGACGAGCAGGAGCTGCTGGCCGAGATCCGTGCCGAGGCCACCCAGGCGGTGCGGGCCGACCTGGCGCTGCGGGCCCTGGCCGACGCCGAATCGGTCGAGGTCACCGACGAGGAGCTCGACCAGGCCATCGCCGAGATGGCCGAGCAGGTGGGCACCGGCGCCAAGGAATTACGCCGCCGCCTCGAGCACGCAGGGAGGCTCTCCGCGGTACGCTCGGACCGCAGGAAGGCGAAGGCGCTCGCCTGGCTGCTCGAGCACGTGGAGCTCGTCGACGAGGACGGGAACCCGGTGTCCCGTGACGACCTGCGAGCCGACGGGAGCGGCGACGAGGCCGCAGCCGACGGGGGCGGCGATGCAGCCGCCGGTGAACGAGGGAGCAGCGAAGTGGAGACCGAAGCGACGTCCGGCACCGAGGGCGAGCAGTGAGCCCCTCAGGCGACGCCAACGGATACCTGGTCCCGACCGTCATCGAGCAGACCAGCCGAGGCGAACGGGGCTACGACCTGTACTCGAGGCTCTTGAAGGAGCGCATCATCATCCTGGGCACGCCCATCGACGACACCATCGCCAACCTCATCTGCGCCCAGATGCTGTTCCTCGAGGGTGAGGACCTCGACAAGGACATCCACCTCTACGTCAACTCGCCGGGCGGGGACATCACGGCCCTGTTCGCCATCTACGACACCATGAAGTTCATCAAGCCCGAGGTGTCGACGTTCTGCTTCGGGCAGGCCGCATCCGCCGCTGCCGTGCTGCTGGCGGCCGGCGCCCGGGGCAAGCGCTTCGCCCTGCCCCATGCCCGCATCCTCCTCCACCAGCCGTGGGGCGGCGCCGCCGGCCAGGCCAGCGACATCGAGATCCAGGCCAAGGAGATCATCAGGATGAGGGATCTCCTGAACGAGATGCTGGCGTCGGACACGGGCCAGGTTGTGGACAAGATCGCCCGAGACACCGACCGGGACTTCGTCATGACCGCTGACGAGGCCGTCACCTACGGCCTCATCGACGAGGTCATCACCTCCCGGGACGCCGCATTGGCCGCCGAAGCCGTCGGCGCGGCGTAGGCTCTTCCCGGAGAGCAAGGGGGATCGGTGGCGAAGTTCGGTGACGGCGGCGACCTGGTCAAGTGCAGCTTCTGCGGCAAGTCGCAGAAGCAGGTCAAGAAGCTCATTGCCGGCCCTGGCGTCTACATCTGCGATGAGTGCATCGACCTGTGCAACGACATCATCGCCGAGGAGCTGGCCGAGACCACGGAGCTCTCCTTCGACGAGCTGCCCAAGCCGCGGGAGATCTTCGACTTCCTGAACGACTACGTGATCGGACAGGAGTACGCCAAGAAGATCCTGTCGGTCGCCGTCTACAACCACTACAA
>DMNK01000167.1:21985-22221 GCA_003453695.1 Acidimicrobiaceae bacterium
CAACCACTACAAGCGGGTCCAGGCCGGGCCGGCCCAGTCCTCGGACGTGGAGCTGGCCAAGTCGAACATCCTCTTGCTCGGTCCGACAGGCTGCGGCAAGACCCTGCTGGCCCAGACGCTGGCGCGCATGCTCAACGTGCCGTTCGCCATCGCCGACGCCACCGCGCTCACCGAGGCCGGGTATGTCGGTGAGGACGTCGAGAACATCCTCTTGAAGCTCATCCAGGCCGCCGACT